>JBBPYF010000108.1:0-26787 GCA_038200165.1 Chthoniobacterales bacterium
CTCTCATTAACGCGCTGTTGAAAGATCGACGCACTATCGTTAGCGAGCTGCCAGGGACGACACGTGACGCCCTCGACATCGAGCACGAACGCGACGGCAAACGCTACGTCTTCATCGACACGGCCGGCATCCGCGCGCGCAGCAAACATTCCAGCTCGGTCGAAGTCTTCTCCGTCATGCGGGCGGAGAAAACGATCGAGCGCGCGGATCTTTGTGTGCTGGTGGTGGATGCCAGCGACGGCGTGCGCACGCAGGATCGCCGCATCGCCGGTTTGATTCAGAAAGCGCGGAAAGGTTGCATCATCGTTCTCACCAAATGGGACTTGGTGCGCCCGGCGCGCAATGAGCGCGAAGCGATAGAACGTCTTGTCGCCACCGCGCGCGCGGAGCTTTTCTTTCTTAAATACGCGCCGGTGCTCGTGGCAAGCGCACTCACTCGCGACCATATCAACCGCGTTTTTCGTCTCATCGAGAGAGTGCAACGCGCGTCTCGCGCTCACATCGGCACCGGAAAACTGAATCGCCTTCTGCACGCCGCCTTCGCGGCAAACCCGCCGCCGATGGTTAGCGGTAAGCGACTAAAATTATTCTATGCCGCTCAGGCCGCTGCCTCCGAGCGCGCAATTGCGCCACCCAAGTTCATTCTGTTTGTGAATTCGCCTCGCCTGCTCACCGACCCATTCGCGCGATTTCTCGAAGGAACAATCCGCGAAGCTGAACCCTACCCGGGCCTGCCCATCCTGCTAACGCCGCGCGCCAGGACTTCGGCACCGAGTTGATCGAACATTCCGCGTCAGCAGTGTGTCAGAGACACTCTCAATGAAATCGACCCAGGAAATTACGCAGCAGGTGCAGGAGCTTGGCCACTGGATCACGCCGTTGCGCGAGCAAATCGGGCACATCGTCGTCGGGCAAAAATATCTGGTCGATCGGCTCCTGCTTGGCCTGCTCGCGAATGGTCACGTCTTGCTCGAAGGCGTTCCGGGACTCGCCAAAACGCTCACCGTGAAAACGATGGCCGCGTGCATCAACACCGGCTTCCAGCGTATCCAGTTCACCCCCGATCTTCTGCCGGCTGATTTGATCGGCACGCTCATCTACAACCCGCGCGACGGCGAATTCACCACCAAGTTCGGTCCGATTTTTTCAAACCTGATTTTGGCCGATGAAATCAATCGCGCGCCAGCCAAAGTGCAGAGCGCGCTGCTGGAAGCGATGCAGGAACGCCAGGTCACGATCGGCGAAAAAACCTATCCGCTCTCCGATCCATTCCTCGTCTTGGCCACCGAAAACCCGCTCGAGCAGGAAGGCACCTATCAATTGCCCGAAGCGCAGCTCGACCGCTTCATGTTCAAGCTCAACATCGGTTATCCGCAAAAAACCGAAGAGCGCCGCATCCTCGATCTCATGGCGACTTCCTCGCCCGACCTGCGCGTCTCGGCCGTGGTCGATCCGCAGCACATCATTGCCGCGCGCGAGCTCGTGAACAGCATTTACATCGATGACCGGGTGAAGGATTACATCGTGGACATCGTCTGGGCGACGCGCGATCCCGCCTCTTATAAATTGCAGCTCGAAGGACTCGTGCGCTACGGCGCCTCACCGCGCGCTACCATTTATCTCGCGCTCGCCGCCCGCGCCCACGCCTTCCTCAACGGCCGCGGCTACGTCACCCCGCAGGACATCAAGAGCATCGGCCCCGACGTTCTGCGCCACCGCATCATCGTCAGCTACGAAGCGGAAGCGGAGTCGATCACGAGTGAGGTGATCGTGGCGCGGATTTTTGCGGGGCTGGCCGTGCCTTAGCGTCATCCCGAGCGCAGCGAAGCGAAGTCGAGGGATCCCGTGGCGCAACTGAGAATGCAGCAATGAAACCCCAGAACTATTTTGTTTACATCACGACGAACTCAGATCGTCACACTGTTTTGTACATTGGAGTAACTAACAATCTGGAGTTCCGGCTAAGTCAGCATTCACTAAATCAAGGCAGCCAATTCGTGCGCCAATACAACGCGACCAAGCTGATCTATTATGAAACTTATCCTGATCCAGAGAGTGCGATCGCGCGTGAGAAGCAGCTCAAGAACTGGAGTCGAGCCAAAAAGGAAGCGTTGGTCGCCCGGGTAAATCCAGAGTGGCGCGATTTAATTCACGAAATGCACGCGGTAAAGTGAAGATGAAACCTGTTGGTCCACAACGGGATCCCTCGACTACGCTGCGCTCCGCTCGGGATGACGGCGATAGGACGCAGGAGATCCTTAAAAAAATCCGCACCCTCGAGATCAAAACCCGCGGTCTGGTTGAGGCCGCCTTCGCCGGGGATTACCACAGCGTCTTTAAAGGGCGCGGGATGAATTTCGAAGATGTGCGGGAGTATCAGCCAGGCGATGAGATTCGCGCGATCGACTGGAATGTGACGGCGCGACTGGGCAGCCCGTTTGTGAAGAAGTTTACCGAGGAACGCGAGCTGACGGTGATGCTGATCGTGGATGTGAGCGCGTCGGGCAATTTCGGGAGCACGACGCAATCGAAACGCGAGCTGGCGGCGGAGGTGGCGTGCCTGCTCGCCTTCAGTGCCATCCGCAATAATGACAAAGTGGGGCTTCTGCTTTTCAGCGATCGGCTCGAGCTTTTTATCGCGCCGAAGAAAGGCCGCTCACACACGCTGCGCATCATTCGCGAGATTCTGTTTTTCGAGCCGCGCGGACGCGGCACCGACGTCTCAGCCGCGCTCGATCATCTGAATAAGATCGTGACCCGCCGGGCAGTCGTTTTTTTGATTTCGGATTTTCAGGCGCAGAACTTTGCGCGCCAGCTCGCGGTGACGGCGCGGCGGCACGATCTCATCGCCATTCGCATTCAGGATGAACGGGAGACGGCGCTGCCGAAGGTCGGCATCATCACTTTGGAAGACGCGGAGACGGGCGATCAGCTCGAGATTAATACGGCGGATAAAAATGTGCGCACGCGTTTCACCGCGCTGGCGGAAGCGCAGCAAACAGAGCTGACGCGCGTGCTGCGGCAGAACCGCATCGATCGCATCGATCTGCGCACGGGCGACGATTACCTGCCGGCCTTGCGCACATTTTTTAAAAACCGGGAGCGGCGTTTGATGGTGCGGTAGCGATTCAATGACCAGCCATTCTGAGCGCAGCAAAGCGGAGTCGAAGAATCCCGTGGAAGTTAGGTTCAAGGTAGCGCCGCGGGATCCCTCCCCTTCGCTTCGCTCCGCTCGGGATGACCGGGTTTGGATCGGTGCAATCGCGATTCTCGCGCAGGAAACGTTTCACGACATCGCGCCGCCAGTCGATTACTCGCTCATTCCGCCGTGGGTGATCTTCCTCGGCAGCGTGCTCGTGCTGGCGCTGCTCGGGCTGCTCGTCTGGTACGGGCGCAAGTTCTTCGGCAAAAAAGCGGCGGTGCTCACGACGCGGCAGCGCACACTCGCCGAGTTGAGTGAAATGGAGAAGCAAGTCGAACGCATGCCTCCATATCAATTCAGCATCCGCGTTTCTGATGTTCTGCGTCGCTATGTGCTGGAGCAATTTGATCTCCCGATAACGCGCCAAACTTCCATCGAGTTTCTCAATTCAATTTCCGCGGCGAAGAATTTTTCCGAGGAGGAGAAAAGTCTGCTCGCCGATTTTTTGAACCGTTGCGATCTGATCAAGTTCGCCCGCTACGAAGCGACGGCTGAAGACAGCCGGCTGCTGCTGAGCGAAGCGCGGCGTTTCGTGGAAGGAGGAACGCTTGTCGCCGCGTGACTGGTTTCACGGCCAGGCGCCGACCTTCGCGCGTCCCTGGCTGCTGCTGTTGTTGCTGCTGATCCCGCTGCTGGCGTGGTTGCGCGGCAGATTCGGGCCCCGCGCCGCCATCGTCTTCTCGGCCACGGCGCCGTTTCGTGCCATCGGCAAAGCCAGCGTGAGTCGAGCGGGACAGATTCTGCGCGCATTTATCTGGCTGGCGCTGGCGGCGTTCATGATTGCGATGGCGCGGCCGCAACTCGGCAAATCGCTGACGCAAGTGGAAGCGAGCGGCATCGATATTATGCTCGTGCTCGATGTCTCGGGCTCGATGTTGATCAAAGATTTCACCATCGGCGGGGAAGAGGCGACACGACTGGATGCGGTGCGGGAGGTCACGCGGAAGTTCATCGAAGGCCGGCCGAACGATCGCATCGGCATGATCGCATTCGGCACGCGGCCATACGTCGTTAGCCCGATGACGCTCGATCACGAATGGCTTTTGCAGAATCTCGACCGCGTTCGCATCGGACTGGTCGAAGGCGCGACGGCGATTGGATCGGCCATGGCGTCGGCGGGAAATCGCTTAAACGACAAGCAATCGAAGAGTCGCGCTGTGGTGTTGCTCACCGATGGCGACAACAACGCCGGCAAGATTCCGCCGAATACGGCCGCGGAAGCGTTGAAGGCCTTGCGCATCAAACTCTACGCCATTGGCATCGGCACCAACGGCATCGCGCCCTATCCCATTTTCAATCCGCGCACGGGCAATCCGGTGACGGATGCGATGGGCAACGTTCTGTATGAAAACGCGCGGGTCACGTTTAATGAAGCGGGCCTGCGCGAAGTGGCGCAGATCGCGGATGGAAAATTCTTTCGCGCGACCGATACGCGCTCGCTCGAAGCGATCTTCGGCGAGATCGACAAGCTGGAGAAAACGAAGGTGAGCGTGAAGAAGTATCAGCAATATCGCGATCTGTTTCCGGCGTGCATTGCGGCGGGCTGCGGCTTGCTCATCGCGCAGACGCTGCTCGGGCAGACGGTGTGGAGGCGATTGCCGTGACACGCCGTCATCCCGAGCGAAGTCGAGGGATCCCGTGGCGAACCGTACGAGTAACATCGCGGGATTCTTCGACTGCGCTCCGCTTCGCTCAGAATGACGGTGGAAGTTGGTTATGAGCTTCGGGGCGCCGCTTTGGTTTTGGGCTCTGGCAATTTTGCCGGTGCTGGTGGTGCTGTATTTAAATAATGAACGGCGCAGCGCGGCGCTGCTGCGCGAGTTCGTCTCGCCGCGTTTGTTGTCGCAGCTGGCGGGGAACATTGATCGGTTTCGTCGGGCGCTGCGGTTTGGATTTGTGCTGCTGGCGCTGGCGCTGGCGATCATCGCGCTGGCGCGACCGCGCTGGGGTTACACCTACGAAGATGTGAAACGGCGCGGGCTGGATCTGCTCATCGCCATCGACACTTCGCGCAGCATGCTCTCGAACGACGTGGCGCCGAACCGGCTCGCACGGGTTAAACTCGCGGCGCAGGATTTGATCACCGAGCTGAATGGCGATCGCGCCGGACTCATCGCCTTCGCCGGGCGCGCCTTTTTGCAGGCGCCGCTGACGATCGATTACGACGCGGCGATCGAATCGATCAACGATCTCGACACGAAAACAATTCCTGAAGGCGGCACGAACATCAGCGAAGCGATCGGCCTGGCGGTATCGACTTTTGGAAAAAGCGCGACGGGAAATCGCGCGCTCATCATTTTCACCGATGGCGAGGAGCTGAGCGGCGATGCGGTGCAGGAGGCGAAGAAAGCGGCGGAAGCGGGCGTGAAAATTTTCACTGTCGGCGTCGGCACGCCGCAGGGTTCGCTCATCCCGGTGGAGAACGGATTCGTGAAAGACACGCAAGGCCAGGTGGTGAAATCGAAGCTCGATGAGACCCGGCTGCGCGAGATGGCGGCGGCGACAGGCGGGATGTATTTGCACTTGGAGAGCGGCCCGCAAACGATGCGGCAGCTTTACCGCGAGGGTTTGTCGAAATTGCAGGCGGGGGAAATCGATGCGCGGCTTTCGCAACGACCGATCGAGCGATATGAGCGGCCACTCGGTGGCGGAATTATCGCGCTCATCATCTCGTTGTTCATCAATGATCGCAAACGGATGCGACGTGCAGGAGCGCCGCGGCCGGCGGCCGCGGCTACAGCGGCGCTGCTGTTGCTCGCGACGAATATGTTTGCGGTCGCGCCCGGAATCGAAGCGTATGAGCAGCAAAAATATGACGAGGCGCTAAAGCAATTTGAGAGCGGTCTGGCCCAGCATCCGCGGAGTCACGCGGCGGATCGGATGGAGTTCGACGCGGGTGCGGCGGCTTACAAGCTGCAGCAATACGACAAGGCGTTGCAGGCGTTCAGCCAGGCGCTGCTCTCGCGCGACACGCAGTTGCAGAGCAAGGGGCATTATAATTTGGGCAACACCCTTTATCAGCGCGGCGATACGAAGAAGAGCGACGCGGAAAAGCTGGGCGATTGGACCAATGCGCTGCGGCATTACGAAGAGACGATGAAGCTCGACCCGCAGGATCGGCAGGCGAAGGAGAACTATGAGTTCGTGAAAAGGAAAATCGAGGAGCTGAAAAAGAAACAGGAACAACCCACGCCGACACCGACACCGACACCACAGAAGCAGCAGCAAAACCAGGACAAGGATCAGGATCAACAAAAGAACAACAACAAGGACAAGCAGCAAAAGAATCAAAATCAGCAGCAACAGCAGGATCAGCAGCAACAGAACAATCAGCAGCAACAACAAAAACCGGACGGGCAGAACAAACAGCAGCAAAATTCAAAAGGAAACCAAGGCAAGGAGCAGAACAAGAACGAGCAACCAACACCTTCTCCTTCGCCGAGCAGCGGGCAGGAACAACAGCAATCGCCTGGTGAATCGCCCACGCCGAGTCCGCCGGGGCAAGGCGCTTCGCCTTCACCGTCGCCGGGTGAAAATGGGGCCAGCCCTTCGCCATCTCCGGGCGACGAGAACAAGGCTGGAGGTGAGGCTTCACCGACGCCAACGCCAAACAGCTTGCCCAGCAAACCGCGTTCGGGCGAGATCAAAGGCGCAAGCGAGCCGGCTGACGAACAGCAAAAGCAAGAAGCAGCGGCAGCCGAAGCGGAGGCGGAGAAAAGCGGCGAGATGAGTCCGCAGCAAGCCGAGCGCTTATTGCAGGCGATGAAAGACGAGGAAGCGCGGGTGCAGCTCGATGAACGCAAGCCGGTGCATCAGGTCTATAAGGATTGGTGATGGGATGTTTGATGGTGGATGTTTGAGGGAATGCACACGCTGCGCCGCATTGGGTTACTCCTGGTAATCGCCGCGTTTCAATCTGCGCGAGCGGAGTCGCCCAGCATCACGGCAGTGTTGACCAGCTCGGAGACGACGCTGGGAAGGCCGGTGCAGCTGGAGATCAAGGTGACGGGCGCGAGCGGGGTGACGGCGCCACCGAGGATCGAAGCGGACGGACTGGATATCCGCTACACCGGAGAGTCGCAGAACTTCGTCATGCGCAATTTCCAGACGAGCGCGAGCGTCACACTGAACTACACGATTATGCCGATGCAGACCGGCACGTTCACCATTCCGCCGCAAACGGTGAAGGCCGGGAACAACGCGTTGCGCACGCCGGAGCTGACGTTGCGTGTGGTGGACGCGCCGAATCGCGGTGCAGGAAGGAACCGCGCGCCTCCAGGTAATGCGGCGCCAGTGGATCAAGGCAAGCTGGCGTTCGCCGAGCTGCTGGTGCCGAAGAAGAGCGCCTATTTGGGCGAGACGATCCCGGTGGTCGTGCGGGTCGGATTCATCTCGCAGGCGCGGTTGGATGCTATGGAGCCGCCGCACATCGACGGCCAGGGATTCACCGTGCAGAAGTTGAGCGACGAGGAGCGAAATTTGGAGACGATCGGCGGGCGCAGTTACACGGTGCGCTCGTTCAAGACGGCGATCTCGGCCGCGCGCATTGGCACGCTTCAGATCGGGCCGGTGGAAATGAAAGCGGCAGTGCTCGTGCCGCGCCGGCCGACGACGCAACGAATGCCTTTCGACCCGTTCGATGGTGACGATCCTTTCGCCAATCCATTTTTCAGTGATCCTTTCGGCGCTTTTCTCGAGCGGCGTGAAGTGACAATCAAAAGCGACCCGGTCACTCTCGAGGTGAAAGCGCTGCCACCGGGCGCGCCAGCCGGCTTTTCGGGCGCAGTAGGAAATTTCTCCATGACGGCCGACGCCAACCCGAAGCGGGTGCAGGTGGGCGATCCGATCACGATCAAAGCGGAGATCACGGGACGGGGAAACTTTGATCGGGTCAATGCGCCGGGGCTGAGCGATGAGAACGGCTGGCACACGTATCCGCCGACGGCAAATTTCAAGCAGGATGATGACGTTGGGATCAGCGGCGCAAAGACATTTGATGTGGTCGTGTCACCTAACGAGGTCAAGCCGGCCTTGCCGCCGCTGGCCTTCACCTACTTCGATCCAGTCAAAGAGAAGTACGTGACGCTGAAGACAAACGCGGTTCCGCTGACGGTGCAGGGAAATGCACTCCCCTCACCTTCAGCGGCAATGGCGGCGGTGCCTTCGGCGACGGCGACTCCATCGTCCAGGTCACGTGATATTTTGCAGCCGATTGCCGAGCGCGGAAAAATCGCGTCGACATTTGCGCCGCTCTGGTTGCGCCGGGAGTTCTGGCTGGCGCAGCTTGTGCCGTTGGCGCTCGTGCTCGCATTTCTCGCATGGAAGGTGCGCAACGCGCGGGCGTCGAACCGCGCGGCGCGGCGCGTGGCGGCTTTGCGGCGCGAGAGCGATGAACTACTGCGGAAGCTCCGGCGCGACGAGCTCTCGCCGCAACAATATTTTTCCGACGCCTCGCGTCTGGTGCAGCTGAAAACGGCGCTGAAGGAAAATGTCGAGCCGGCGACGGTGGACGCAGAGAGCGCGGCGCGCGCGTTCGCTCTGGATGAGGAGCGGCGCGAACAATTGCGGCGGCTGTTCGCGACGAGCGACGAGCTGCGCTACAGCGGTTCGGTGAACGGCGCGGTTGCGCCGGAAAGACGCCGCGAGGCTCTGGCGTTGGTGGAGAGTTTGTCGTGAAAACAATCGCGCTCAGCCTCATTGCTTTGACTGTGCTGGCCGTGAGCGCACGCGGCGATTTTGAAAAAGCAAATCAGGAATTCGCTGCCGGTGATTACAAAGCGGCAGTGGCCGATTATGAAGCGGAGGTGAGTAGCGGCAGGTGGAGCCCGAACCTGTTTTACAATCTTGGGAACGCCTATTTCCACGCCGGCGATGTCGGTCGCACAATTTTAAATTACGAGCGCGCGCTGCAAATCGAGCCGCGTCATCCGGAGGCGCAAACGAACCTGCAGATCGCGCGCGAGCAGTCGCGCGGGCTGGAGATCACACGCGCGCCGCTGGAGAAATATCTTGGCGGCGTGGGAACGTCGACGCTGGCCATGGCGGCGGCAGTTTGTTTTTGGCTGGCGGTGATTTTGCTGATTGTGCGCAGACGCGCGGCCACGATGGCAGCTGGAATTGCGGTTTTTGTTTTGAGCGCAGTTTGCGCATGGGCGGCGTGGACACTGGAGAGCGATACGCGCGGTGCGGCCATTGTCGTGGCGGATAACGCACAGGCGCGGGTGGCGACGGCAGACACGGCGCGCAGTGTTCTGGCGCTGCCGCCGGGAAGTGAAGTGGTGATTTTGCAGGAACGCGGTGATTGGAATTACGCGGCGCTGCCGAATGATCAGCGCGGCTGGATCGCGGCCAGGGCGGCGGAGAAGGTGCGGTTGTAAATGACGAATCGAGCGAAGACGGCAGTTTCGTCATTTTGGGGCTTCGTCACTGTTTCGGGCTTCGGATTTCGGGTTTCGTCATTTCCGATTAGTTGAGAAGCACGCCTAGTCCCTTCATCTTCATCGCATGACGCCGGAGATGGATGTCGGAACGAACAAGAAGGCGTTCCAGATTAATCTCGACGCGAAACGCTACGGCACGTTTGCCGAGATCGGCGCGGGCCAGGAAGTGGCGCGACGTTTTTTTCTCGTTGGCGGCGCCTCCGGCACGATCGCCAAGACCATGTCGGCGTACGACATGACGTTCAGCGATGCCATTTATGGTCCGACCGACCGCTACGTCAGTCGCGTCCGGCTCGGCACGATGCTGGATCACGAATACAATCTGCTGATCGAGCGGCTCAACGAGAAGCTCGGCAGCGAACGCGCCTTTTTCGTTTTCGCCGACACGGTGGCGGCGCGCAGCTTTCGTTACCACAACGAATCGCACGGCTGGCTGGGAATTCGTTTCCAGACGGGATGCCGCAGCGAGCCGAGCCAGATCATCATTCACGTTCGGATGCTCGATGACACCTACATCGCGCAGCAGGAGGCGCTCGGTGTCATCGGGGTGAACCTGATTTACGGCGCGTTCTATCACACGCAGCCGGAGGAATTGATCGCCTCCCTGCCGGAGAATCTCGCGCCGGGCCGCATCGAAGTAGACATGATCAAATTTTCCGGGCCGGCGTTCTGCGACGTCGACAATCGGCTCATGAGTCTGCAGCTCGTTAGCCGCGGGTTGACGGATGCAGTCATGTTCCGGGCCGATGGTGAGACGGTGCAGCCGGCGGAAATTTTTTACAAAAAAGCCATCCTGGTGGAACGCGGCAGTTTCCGGCCGGTGACATATGCGACCAATGACATGCTGGACGGAGCGCGGCGGAAGTTTCTCGAAGAGTCGCGCTGTGAGGAGAGCGATCTCGTCGTGTTGATGGAGATGACGCTGGAAAATTTGCTCGCCGAAGGCCAGCTCAACCACGCCGATTTTCTCGCGCGGGTGGACATCCTCGGCGCACTTGGCCGCACCGTGCTCATCTCGAAGTTCGGTGAATATTACCGGCTGGCGGGTTATCTCGCGCGTTACACGAACAAGAGCCGCGGGCTGGTCATGGGGGTGCCGAGTCTGCTCGAGATTTTCGACGAGAAATATTACGTGAATCTAGAGGGCGGAATTCTGGAGGCCATCGGGCGGATGTTCAAAGGCGCGCTCAAGCTCTACGTTTATCCGATGATTGATGAGGGCACGGGCAAGATCACGAGCGCGACGCAAATTCAGGTGGCACCGAACCTCCGATCGCTCTTCGATTACCTCATCGACAACAATTTCATCGTCGAGGTGACGGATTATCATCCGGAATATCTGCGCATTCATCCACCCGATGCGCTCGCCAGATTGCAGAAGGACGACCGCAGCTGGGAAACCATGGTGCCGCCGGAAGTGGCGCAAATAATCAAGCAGCGCGGGTTCTTCGGCTACCGCTCGACACCACCGGAAAATCGGAAAGAAGGACAGGATTATGCAGGATTACAGAAACCAAATCCTGTTTAATCTTGTTAATCCTGTCTAGTTAGTCTGTTTTCAGCGATTTCCCTCGGGAAAACGAAACGGCCAAGCCTCGGCACGTTTTCCGCTACAAGCAGGAGGAGCACTATGGCCAGACGCGGAAACTCTGTCATCGGCATCGATTTGGGCAAGCGCAGCTACAAAGCGGTGCTGGTGCAAAAAAAGAGCGAAACGCGTTACGTGCTGAACAGCTTCGCCACGCGCACTTCCGAAGAGGAAGCGACGACACCGGAGGCGATGGCGCAGCAGCTCAAGCTATTGCTCAAGGAGCTCGGCGGTCACACCAAAAGCTGCTCCGTGGGCGTGTCGGATCCGGGCACGCTCTTGCGCATCATCGAGCAGCCGAGCACGCCGCCGGAGCTATTGCGCAACGCACTTCGCTATAACGGTCTCGGGATGCTCAACCAGGATTGCAAGGATTTCGTGCTCGATGTGGCGAGCATTTCCGCCGGCGCCGCGTCCAGGGAATCGGCCAGTGGGAATGGCGAAGGCAGTGTGGCGGTGCAGGCGCCGGTAACGACGCAAACGCGTTATCTGGTGGGCGGCATGCTCCGGGCGCAGGTGAAAGAGATCATCGAGGCACTGGCGAAAACGCGATTGTCTCCGGAGATTTTGCAATTGGCGCCGGTCTGTTCGCTCAACGCTTTCGAGTTCGCGCATCCCGAGGTGCACCGCAATGAGGCGTTTCTCCTGCTCGACCTTGGCCACCTGCAAAGCACGGTGCTCATCGGCCGCAATGGTGAACTGACGCTCACGCGGTCGTTCGATTACGGCGGCAAACATTTCACCGACGCGCTCACCGCCGATGGCGCGCTGGAAACAGAAGCGGCCCACCTTTTGATCAAACAAGGCGACGCCGGGATGGCGGAAATCTGCCGCAACACGCTGGCCCGGCTTGCCACCGAAGTGCGGAATTCAATCGGCTTTTTTGAAGGACAGTACGAAGGATCGATCCAGCGGCTGTTCGTCTCCGGCGGTCTTTCGCGGGTCGAAATGGTGTTGCAAACGTTGAGCGATGAACTCGGCCTGCCGTGTGAAATCTGGGACCCGCTGGAGAATTGCGAAGTCGCGCTCCCGGCGGCGAAGCGCCAGACGCTGCAACAGGAGTTCTCCTCGCTCAATGTCGCGTGCGGCGCTGCTTTCGAGTATCTGCGCACCTGACAAGCCATGCCCCTGCAATTAAATCTTCTCCACGAGCAATTCGCCGAGCAGCGCCAGCGCAAGCGCGACCCACTCAAGCTGACGATGTATGTCGGCATCGGCATCGCGGCGCTCTTCATCCTGAACTATCTCTGGACCGGATACCGCGTGCTCGAGATCAAGAGCCGCCTCGCTCAAGTCGAGCACGATTGGGCAAAACTGGAACCGAAGGTGACGGCGGCGCAGAAGCGCGCGGAGGAGTTGAACGCTACCATTGGCACAACAAAGGCGCTCGATGGCATGATCGACGCGCGCTTCTATTGGGCGCCTCTGCTCCAGACTGTCGCGCGGTGTGTTACTCCGAATATTCAGCTAACGACTCTCGAGGGCACGGCGGACCAGGAAGCAAAGGGAGTCGTCATCGTTTTGGAAGGAATGGCTGCGGGAAGCGAGCCACGGGCGGTGGCAGAGGACTTTCGGCAAATGCTGCTCGAACAGGTGGGCAAGGAACAGCCGGCGTTGAAAGTGGAGTTCAAGACCCTGGATGATCTCGACACGAGCGTGCCCGTGGGCGGCAACAATGCGGGCATGGCGCACTTCACCCTTGGCGTGGAATTCAATCCATTCCCGACACCGACCCCAACGCCGGCCGAGCGCAAACCGCGAGCACGAAAGGAGGAGTAACTTTGAACAAGGAGCAAACAAAGAAGATCATTCTGGGCGCGTTCTGCCTCATCGGACTGCTGTATGTTTACTTCACTTTTTTCATCGGTCCGCTGCATAAGAGCGAGGCTGCGATAAACGCGAAGATCGAGGATTTACAGGGGAAGATCGCGTCGTCCAAAAGCGAAATAGCCAAGGCGGCCAGGCTGGAAGAGAACGCGCACGCGGCTACCGATCACTACGAAGCGCTGCGGAAGCTGACGCCTGAAGGAGCACCCATCGCCTGGTTCCCGCCGAAGATAAAGACCTTCCTCGCCGAGCAACACATCGACAAAGCGACCGCGCGGCTCGATTCCACCACGCCATCGAAAGAGAAGGAGCTGGCTAATTGGTCGCGCTATACCTGGTCGATTGATTTGCCGCAGGCGGACTTCGTTACCCTGGGTAAAGCCATCGCCGCGCTGGAAAACTCTGAGCCACTGCTTTCGATCAAGAAGCTGACTATCCGCGCGAGTGCTGAGTCGCCGCAACTACAACAAGTCACTCTCACGCTCTCTACTTTGATCGACATAAAATGAAGCAACTACTTCTCCTCTGCCTGCTCGCGCAGACCAGCTTCGCAGCCGAAGTAGCTAAGATCGAGCTGAAGAAGACATCGACCTTTACGATTCAGGATGGCGACCGCAATCCTTTCTGGCCTATTGGCTGGAAGCCTGCTGGCGCGGGCGGGCAGGCTGAAGCGGCAGGTCCCAGTATTCCGCCCTCATCATTCTCGGTCACTTCGATTACGCTCGATCCCGGCGCGCATTTCGCCATCATCAACGGCAAGGTCATGGCCGAGGGTCAGCAGTTCGGCCTGCAAATGGGCGGGCAGGTTTATCAGCTGACGGTCAAGAGCATCGAAGATGGCCGGGTCGTGCTTGCGCGCGGCGGCGAAGAGATCGTGGTGCCACTGCGGCGAAGATAATCAGCACTGTCATTCTGAGCGGAGCGAAGCGGAGTCGAAGAATCCCGCTGAATTTAACTTATGGTTGCGAAACGGTATTCTTCGACACCGCTTCGCTCCGCTCGGGATGACTAAGGAGCGACTTCAGCTACACGAATGAACTTACTCTCGTGCAGCCGGACTGGCCTCGTTCCTACCACCAGCCGATACCATTCTGCAGCTGATCCTATAACAATAAGCAGGACGAGCAATAGGAACGATGCAGCTACTAAAGCATCAAAGCGCCATACCGCCGCCTGGCGCGCGAGATCGGCCGCTTTACTCGCGTTGGCAATGCCATTGCCCGTAGCGAGGAGAGATTTTGCACCGGAGATAAAGCCAATCTTCGGATCCGGCGAGAAGATTTTCATGTAACCGGCCGAAAACGTCACCACCGTCATGAAGAGCAGTGGCGCCAGAGTTACCCAGATGTAACTCACCTTCTTCATCTTGATGAGCAAGGTCGTGCCAAGACAAAGCGCGATGACGGAAAGCAATTGGTTGGCCAGACCAAAGAGCGGCCAGAGCGTGTTGATGCCGCCAAGCGGGTCAATGACGCCCTGGTAGAGGAACCAGCCCCAGGCCCCGACCAACAATACACTGGCGAAGAAATTCGCCGCCCACGAGCGCGTGTCGCCGAGGGGACGCCAGACGTTACCGAGTAAGTCCTGAAGAAGAAATCGGCCCACGCGGGTGCCAGCGTCAATGGTAGTAAGGATGAACAGCGCCTCGAACATGATGGCGAAGTGATACCAAAGTGCCAGCGCGGCCGGGCTGGCGGAGACGCGCGCGAACATGTGCGCCATGCCCACGGCGAAGGTCGGCGCGCCACCGGCCCGGCCAAACATTGTTTGCTCGCCCAGATTTTGCGCGAGATCTGTCATCTGGGACTCGTTCACCGGAAATCCCGCGGCGGAAACCCTGGCTACTACTTCGACGGGCGCGCCTTTGCTGTTGATGGCAAAATATTCACCCGGCTCCAGCACGCACGCCGCGATCAGCGCCATCAACGCCACCATCATTTCGGTCACCATCGCGCCGTAGCCGATGTCGCGGATGCGTGATTCGCGCTCCAGCATCTTCGGCGTGGTGCCGGAGGCAATGAGCGAATGAAAACCGGAAACCGCGCCGCAGGCAATGGTGATGCAGACGAACGGAAACACCGGGCCGGCGAAGACCAGGCCACTGCCGTCAATGAACTTGGTGATCGCTGGCATTTGCAGCACGGGATGAATCAAGACCACTGCAATGGCGAGCGCCGCGACCGTTCCAAGTTTGAGGAAAGTGCTGAGATAATCGCGCGGCGTCAGCAGCATCCACACCGGCAGGACCGACGCGGCTAATCCGTAGATCATGATTGCCCACGCGAGCCAGCGATCGCTTTGGCGAAACCACGCCTGGATCGCTGGATAATTACCGAGAAATTGCCCGCCCCACACCGCGAAGAACAGACCGACGATGCCAAACGCCGTGACCCAACTCACGTTGACTCTTCCACTGCGCAAGGCCGCACCCATGATCAGCGCAATTGGTATTGTCATGGCAATGGTGAAAACGCCCCAGGGACTCTTCGCCAGCGCTTGCACGACGACCAGCGCGAGCACGGCGAGAAGGATCGTCATGATCGCCAGAACGCTGATCAACGCCAGCGCGCCCACGCTCGCGCCGATCTCTTCCTTCACCATTTGACCGAGCGTTTTGCCGCGCCGGCGCACCGAAGCGAAAAGCACGATCATGTCGTGCACGCCGCCGCCCAGCGTCGCGCCGATCAGAATCCAGAGCGTGCCCGGCAGAAATCCAAACTGTGCCGCCAACACCGGGCCAACCAGCGGCCCCGGGCCCGCGATTGCGGCGAAGTGATGACCGAACACCATCCAGCGGTTGGTCGGGACAAAGTCTTTGCCATCGTTTTGCACGAGAGCCGGAGTGGCGCGCGCGTCATTCAGCACCAGGACTTTGGTGGCGAGCCATTTGGAATAAAAGCGATAGCTGATGGCGAACGCGCACATTCCCGCGACGATGATCCAGAGGGCGTTGATCTGTTCGCCGCGCGAGAGCGCCAGCACCGCAAGTGCGGCGAGACCGAGCAAGCTGACCGCGACCCACAGGAGTTTCTTCCACCAATTCATCGCGCGGCCTATTCTATCGCGCGCTGTCACTTTTCGCCACTGCGTCGCCCGTTGACACTCCCCTGCCCTTCGCTATAAGAGCCGCCTTGCGTCTCGGCCAGAAGCTCGGAAAGATCATGACCGGCGAAGCGCTCGATAGCGCGGCGCGGCACACCCGCGCCTTTTTGCGCAACCGCCGCTTCCCCGCTCGCGTCACCGCCAGCGCCGTCATCAGGTCGATCGATCCGCAGCGTTTCGAACAAATCCGGAGCAAATATGCCGACCCCGGCGCGCCGGCGGATGCGCCGCCAAAGTATCTCGACCTGCGCACGTGGATGCGCATCAACGTCCAGCGCGTGCGCGAGCTCGAACTCGATTACGCGCCTCCGGGCAGCATCCTCGATATCGGATGCGGCGCCGGTTACTTCCTCTACATCTGCAAGACGCTCGGCCACCAGGTGCTCGGACTCGATCTCGATTCCTTTCCGATGTTTCGTGAATTGACGGAGCTGCTCGAGGTGCCGCGGGTGATCGCACGCATCGATGCCTTTCGAGCGCTTCCGAAACTAGAACGCAAGTTTGACGTCGTCACCGCGCATCTGATTTGTTTTAATGCGCACAAGAGCGACAAACTGTGGGGCCCGCCCGAGTGGGAATTCTTCCTCGACGATCTCTCGTCGCATCTCGCGCCGGGCGGTCGCGTCTGGCTCGAACTCAATCGCGAATACGACGACAGCTATTATTCACCGGAGCTGGCGGCGTTCTTCCGCAGCCGCGGCGCGGAGCTGCACGGTTATCGTGTCGTCTTCAATCGAGGGACGCTCGCGCCTGTCGCAGCTGCGCCAATCGCGTCGTTAAATCGTCACGTCGTCGCTGATGTTCCTCGACCACAGCCGCAGGCGCGCGCTGGGTAAAAGCGGAGTTGGCGAGCTTCGCTTCGGTTCCTTTCAGATCCGTCTCCAGCTTCGCGATTTCCTTGTTCAGCCGCTCGATCTCGCCGGCGCGATCGCTCTCATCGCGCAGGAGGAAAAGTTCGCCGAGCGTTATGGCCGAAACGGATGCGCCGGGCGGCGGCTGAAAGTGCGGCTCGATCACCAGCGACTCGGCGTTGAGCAACCGCGAGAGTGTCGCACTCTGCTCGCGCGCCCACGGCAAGTCGGCCCGCAGAGCATAGCGCGCTTTGCGGTTCGAAGGCAGCCGTGCTTCGGCGCGCAAGTTTCGCCCCACCTCCACCGCGCTGTAAATTGCGCGAACGCGTGCTCGCGCCGTTTGCACACGCGACTTCTCGCCCAGATCAAACGGCTGCAGAATTGAAACGAAATCGAGGAAATCATTTTCGCGGGCGGCGAACCCCAGACGTGACCAAAGCTCGTCCGTCACGTGAGGCATGAATGGATGGAGCAGCCGCACGATGGCCGAGAGCACGTAGTCCATCGTCGCGAGCGCCGAGTTTTTGCGCGCCGGATCGTCACCGAAGATATCGGTCTTGCCCGCTTCGACGAACCAATCGCAAAAATCGCCCCAGACAAAATCGTAGAGCCGCTGCGCGACAGCGTTGAATTGGTATTCGCCATAGCTCGCTTCCGTCGCCGCGATCGTTTCATTCAGCCGCGCCAGAAGTTCGATCGCATAAATCGAAAGCTCATTTGAGTTCAGCTGCAGCTCGCGTTGCGACGGGCCGTGCATCTGACGGAAACGCGCCACGTTCCAAAGCTTGGTCGCGAAGTTCCGCCCCTCCTCGATCTGCTTTTCGTCGAAGCGAATGTCCTGCCCGCTCGGCGCCATTCGCATTAAACCAAAGCGCAAGCCATCCGCGCCATATTTCGCCATGAGCTCAAGCGGATCAGGCGAATTGCCGAGCGATTTCGACATTTTGCGCCCCTGTTTGTCGCGAATCAGGCCGGTGAAAAAGACGTCGCGAAACGGAATATTATCTTCATCACGCTGCGACGTGCCCGGCTTGAATTCCAGCCCGGCAATGATCATGCGCGCGACCCAAAAGAAAATAATATCAGCCGCGGTCACCAGCACACTCGTCGGATAAAATTTCGCCCGCGTCTCCGCATCCATCGTTTCAAACGCCCACAGCCAGGAGGAAAACCAGGTATCGAGCGTATCCGGATCCTGCACCCAGTTTTCACCGGGCGAGTCGATCTGCACGCACATCTCGCCTCCCCGATACCACGCCGGAATGCGATGGCCCCACCAAACCTGCCGGCTGATGCACCAGTCGCGAATGTTCTCCAGCCACTGCGCGTAAACTTTCTCCCAATGCGCGGGGAAAAACCGGATCGCTGCGTTGACCGCGTCCGTCAGTTCGTTTACGCTCAACGTGGCGTTCGGTGCAGGCTGGGTGTCCAACTTCTCCCTCGGGAGATGCGCTTCCAGAGATTTACCACCGCGCGCCCTTTTTTTGGCTTTGTGGTCGTAATAGATGGTTCCGTCGTGGAACTCTTTCGCGATAACTTGGACGCGATAAAGCTCCCCGCCCAAACTGAACGCCGCGAGAAAATGATGAACGTGTTTGACGAGCGGATTGGGCGGATCATGCGGCTGAGTTGAAGTCCAAATCGCGGTGCGGATCAGCTCGGGCAGGACTGCAATCGCGCGGATGTTGGCTCCCCCGCGGTTGCTGAAAATGTGCGAGAGGCTGCCCCGACCGACGCGAAGCCTGAGCTTCGTCTCCTCATTAACGAATGATGAGCCCAGGAACTGATGTCGCCGCGCATACGCGACGGCGGCTTTGCGCAGTTCTCTCATATTGCTGCCGTGAAATTCATGGCCTGTGGCAGAAACCACCTGCACGCGCCTACGCGAGATCGCTCCCCATTGCACGACGCGCAGCGCTTCACGGGTCTTCGGGTAATGCAGGAACCACTGTTCGCTTAGCCGCGGCTCGATGGGAACGCCCGCGCGTTCGCTGAAACCGACGTTGCTCTCGTGCGGTTCGGTTTTCGAAAGCAACCCGCGCTCGCGCAAAATCTCCGCTGCTTTCTCCCGCGCGGCGAAGCGATCCAAGCCGTGCAATTCCGGAACGGCTGGGCAACTTATGCGGCCATCGTCGCTAAGCACGTCGATGGCCGGCAGCTTGTGCCGCGTACCGATCTCGAAGTCGAGTTGGTCGTGCGCGGGTGTGACCTTTAGAATACCGGTGCCGAACTTGGGATCGATCGCCTCGTCGGCGATGACAGGAATGGGCTCGCGTGCGAGCGGCCGCCAGACCTTCTGACCGACCCGGGTCTGGTAGCGCTCGTCCGCCGGATGCACCGCAATGGCGACATCGGCCATGATTGTTTCTGGGCGGGTGGTAGCGACTTCCAGATATTCTTCCGGTCTTTCTGTAGACTGGTAGCGCACGTAATAGAGAGCGCTTTTTGTCGGCGTCGGAATTACTTCTTCATCGGAAAGCGCCGTGAGCGCGACTGGGTCCCAGTTGATCATGCGGCGGCCACGGTAGATCAGCCCTTTCTTGTGCAGCTCGACAAAAACGCGCTGCACCGCGCGCGAGTATCCATCGTCGAGAGTAAAGCGTTCGCGCGACCAGTCGCACGAGCAGCCCAGCCGCTTGAGTTGCTCGATGATGATGCCGCCATGTTTCTCCTTCCAATCCCACACGCGCCGGATGAATTCCTCGCGGCCGAGCTCGCGCCGGCCGACGTTTTCATTTTTGCGGAGCCATTTTTCGACCGCCGTTTGCGTGGCGACACCGGCGTGATCCATCCCCGGCAGCCAAAGCACTTCGCAGCCACGCATGCGGGCGCGGCGCGCGAGGATGTCCTGGATGGTGTTGTTCAAAACATGACCGAGCGTGAGCATGCCCGTCACGTTCGGCGGCGGAATGACGATGGAGAACGGCGGCTTGGCCGACTTCGCATCGGCGCGAAATGCTCCGGCCGCGAGCCAGCGTTGGTACCACTGCGGCTCGACGCCGTTCGGATCGTAGTTCTTTGGTAATTCCGCCACCGCTTTGTAGCTGCCGTCCGTCCTCGCCGGCAGATTATCGTTGTCCTTAATTACGCGGCGCGATTGGTGATGCCACGCCTTTCTGCCGCTGAGGACGACGCGGAATGTAGCGCAACGCTGCCTCTTTCGAATGAAAACGTCACCCCGCACTTGCCACATCTTTCCCGCGTCGCCAATGTCGCCGCGGAATGAACCCCATCGGCGTTTTCGATTCCGGCATCGGCGGACTCACCGTGGTGAAAGCGCTGCGCGATCTGCTGCCGCACGAAAACATCTTCTATCTCGGCGATACCGCGCGCGTGCCTTACGGCAACAAAAGCGCGGAAACGGTGGAACGTTACGCGCTGGAGCTGGTCGAATTGCTCATGCACGAGAATGCCAAAGCCATTGTCGTTGCCTGCAACACCGTGTCCTCCGTCGCCATTCCGAAGCTGCGCGCAGCCCTGCCCGTTCCAGTCATCGGCGTGATCGAGCCCGGAGCACACGCGGCCATCGCGCTCACGCGCAATCGTCACGTCGGCGTCATCGGCACGCGCGCGACTATTCGCAGCCGCGCCTATGAAAATGCGCTGCGCGCGCTCAATGTTCACGTCCGCGTCACCAGCCGCGCCTGTCCTCTGCTCGTGCCGTTGATTGAAGAAGGGCTGCTCGATGATCAGCTCACCGATTTAACCATCGCGCGTTATCTCGAGCCGATGATCGCCGACGGCATCGATACGCTTGTGCTTGGCTGCACACATTATCCGCTGCTCGTGCCGGCGATCAGCCGAGCGATTGGGGAGAAAATTCAAATCGTTGATTCGGCGAAGAACTGTGCCCGCGCGGTAAAGGAATTGTTAGACCAACAATCGTTAGCCTCCCCCGCAACTGACGCGGGAAGAGTTCGCGTCACACTGACGGATGCGGCCGATAATTTTCTCAGCATCGCGCGCGAAGCTTTGCAGCTGGAAATCGCCGAGACCGAGTTGCGCGCTTTGTCGTAGAAGGCGAGCTTCGCCCCGCACTTTTCACGACCAGTTCATACGAGTGGTCGATCATCGTGCGCAGCTCTGCTTCTGGAATGCCGCTTTCCAAGTCGACGGTATTCCAGTGCTTCTTGTTCATGTGATAACCGGGCCGCACCTGCTCGAACCGGTCGCGCAATTCGAGTGCGAGATCGGGATCACATTTTAAGTTCACCCGCGCCGGAACCTCGTCGAATGAGAGTAGCGCAAAGATTTTGCCGCGAACTTTAAAGACAAGAACAGTGTCGCCGAAGGGTGTGCTTTCCGTTGCCTGAGGTTTGGCCAGGCAATATTCGCGAAAACTTTGAGCGTCCAATAGCGATGTCATCCCGAGCGAAGCAAGGGGACCTCACAGGCTACTCTTGACGTGAATTGCGAGATTCTTCACTTCGCTCAGAATGACAAAACCCTTTATGAGAGGATTTCTAGTGAATTCGCTTCATGATTCTCGTTAGGAGTTCGGAAATTTTCACACGTTCCTGCTTCATCGAATCGCGATCCCGCAATGTTACGCTGTCGCGCAACCCCTCCCCCTTTTCGCCGAGTGTTTCGAAATCGATCGTCACACAAAACGGCGTCCCGACTTCATCCTGCCGCCGATATCGCCGGCCAATCGCGCCGCTTTCGTCATAAAAGACATTCAGGTGCGGTCGCAGGAATCGCTGCACTTCGCGCGCTTTCGCCACCAGCGCTTCCTTGTTCTTCAAGAGCGGGAACACCGCCACTTTCACCGGCGCCATCCGCGGATGAAAACGCAGCACCAGGCGCGTCTCCATTTTTCCTTTCTCATCCGGCGCGCTGTCCTCGTCGTAAGCATCGCAGATCAGCGCCAGCACGGCGCGATCAACTCCGGCGCTCGGCTCGACCACGTGGGGCACGAAACGCTCCTTCCTTTCCTCATCGAAATAATCGAGCGGCTTGCCACTGGCGCGCATGTGCTGCGTGAGATCATAATCGGTGCGATACGCCACGCCTTCGAGTTCCTGCACCCCGAACGGAAACTCGTATTCAATATCGTAAGTCCCCTTCGAGTAAAACGCGCGCTCTTCATCGGAGACTTGCTTTACATGCAACCGCTCACGTGAGAGCCCGATGTTCTCGTAAAACTTCAGCCGCTCTTCCTTCCAATACTCCAGCAAAGCCATCCCCTGCTCCGGCCGGCAAAAATACTCCAGCTCCATCTGCTCAAACTCGCGTGATCGAAACGTGAAGTTGCGCGGATTGATCTCGTTGCGAAAAGCTTTGCCGATCTGCGCAATTCCGAACGGCAATTTCCTGCGTGAAACCTCGAGCACGTTTTTGAACTGCGTGAAAATCGATTGCGCCGTCTCTGGCCGCAGATACGCAATCGACGCTGGATCGGCTGACGCGCCAAGCTGCGTCTGGAACATGAGATTAAATGGCCGCGCCTCGGTTAGATCTGTGCCACCGCAGTTCGGACACTGTTTCTTCCCGCTTTTCTCGCTCAATTGATCGGCGCGCAGCCGTGCTTTGCACGTCCTGCAATCGACCATCGGGTCGGTGAAAGTCTCGACATGCCCGCTCGCCTTCAGCACCGCCGGGTGAGTTAAAATGGTCCCATCCAGTCCGACGACATCATCGCGTTCGCGCACCATCACCCGCCACCAATAATCTTTCAGGTTGCGCTTCAGCTCGACCCCAAGCGGGCCGTAATCCCACGCGCCATTCAGTCCGCCGTAGATTTCGCTCGCCTGGAAAATGAAGCCGCGCCGCTTGCACAAGCTGACGATCTTCTCCATCCGTTGAGTGTCCGGTTGCAAGCTCATTCAATATCTCAGGAACGCACGGAAAGCAGGAAGAATCGATCTCTCAGGATTGCCGCCGACTTTTCGTGTCAGCTTGAGCTGTATTTATCCCACCCGACTGCCATATCGCCGCAGGTGCGAGCATGCATGTGAGTGAGCGGCCGGGTAATTGCATTTCGCAATCGAGCTCTTTGTTGTTACAGAAATTTGGGATATACCGATCTGGTGCCGAAGGAAGCCGGTCACATTGATAAACCCGAGCCGCGCTGGCAGGCGCTGCTGGCGTGTTTGGCCGTGAGCGGAATTTATCTGGCCTTGCCCACTTCCCTGGTCATTGGACCACCGTGGTTACTGCCGGGTTTAATTGTGATCCTGCTCGTGCCCACGGTCGTAAGTCATCGCGTCGGGCGGCGTGGGGTAAATCGCGTCCTGGGCGTTCTCATCAGCTCCATCATCACCCTGGCGTTGATCGGCTCGGTCATCCTCCTGGTGCGCGCATTGCCATCGCACAGAGAAGACGCACTGTCGCTCCTTCTCTCCGGCGGTGAACTTTGGCTCACTAACGTGCTCGTATTCGCTCTGTGGTACTGGCGGCTTGACGGAGGCGGGTCAACCATGCGCCGCGAACGCAACGAATTTGGCAGCCGCAGTTTCCTATTTCCACAGATGCAACTTGAGAAAACCGAGCGGCCGCGATTTGCCTGCGAACACTGGCGCCCCCATTTCGCCGATTACCTTTTCGTCGCCTTCACCCAAAGCTCGACCTTCGGCCCGACGGATGCGCCGCTGCTCGCGCGCTGGGCGAAGATCCTGGCGATGGTACAGGTTCTCATCTCACTAAGTATCGTCATTCTGCTCATCTCGCGCGCGGTAGGTGTGCTGTAGCGCAAGCGAACCGCGGTGCGCGGCGGACCTATTCAGGTTCTCCCGGTGGCGCCGGCGTTCACCTTCCCGGCCCTGCCGCCTGGCGGACAAAGCTGAGCTAGCCGCTGATCGACAGCCGCGGCACGTGAAGATACCTGGCGGAAGAGCGCCGCTTATGGTTTCGCGATCTGAGTGTCCTGATCGATCGCGATCTGCCATTTCCCATCGCGCTTCACGAAGGCATCGATCCATCGATACTCCCCGGTGATGTCCTTCCTTTATAGGTCCCCTTATCGGTGGTGCAATAGACCACCACCGCCATATCCGCGTCGGCGACCTGGACTTTCATTTCGGATAACTTCGAAGACTCGAGCTTTAACGTTCCGGATTTAACGTCGGACAAAAACTCCGACTTGTTTTGTGTGACTCCGTCCGGGCCGACGCCTAGATAGTCGCTGGTCAGGTATTTCAGAGATCGCCGAGGTGTCGGATTTGAGTAAGCCGTCTACTATTTCCTGTTCGATTTTTTTAATCGTCGCTTCAACGTCGGCGGTCGCACCTTTCTCCTTCGCTAGTGCAAATCGTTGGAAGGGCGAGGCTGAGGGCCAAAGTCAGAGTGAGATAATGTTTCATATTTGTGAGGTTATGATCGGCGTAAAGGTCGAACAAGCCGAAACTCGGAATCTTCAGCGGAGCGAGTTGGAATCGAGGGGTCGAGTGTTCCAGAATTGCAACTCGCCCATTGCCCAGGCATCGACAATTACGCGCCGCCCATTTTCCTTTGCTGTCCCTGCACGTGCTGCTAAACGACACGCGCGATGTTGTTCAATTCGCTGACGTTTGTCGCTTTCTTTGCCCTAGTGCTGAGCTTGTACTGGAGCATGCGCTCGTGGAACGCGCGCAAGAATCTGCTCCTGGTCGCGAGCTACATCTTCTATGGCGCGTGGAACCCGCCATTCGCCGCGCTGCTGTTTTCGACAACGGCGCTCGATTTTTATCTGGGTCGCAAAATGGGCAAATTAACGGAGTCGCGGGAGCGCAGGGTGTGGCTCTGGATCAGCGTGGCGGTGAACCTCAGCATGCTTGGGTTCTTCAAGTACGGCAATTTCCTGCTCGAGAATTTCACCTGGGTCCTGTCCCGCGGCGGCATCCAGTACAAGCCGCCGCATCTCGATGTCTTTCTGCCAATTGGCATTTCGTTTTACACCTTCCATTCGCTCTCTTACACCCTCGACATTTATCGCGGCGTGATGAAGCCGACGCGCTCGCTGCGCGATTTCACCCTCGCCGTGTCGTTCTTCCCGCAGCTCGTCGCCGGCCCGATCGTCCGCGCGGGTGATTTCCTTCCGCAGCTGGAAGCGCCACCGCAACCGCAGAACGGTCGCTTCCTCTGGGGATTGCTGCTCATGACGCTCGGCCTTTTCGAAAAAGTGGTGCTGGCCGATACGCTGCTGGCGGGATCGGCCGATCGCGTGTTCAGCTACGGCGGGCCGCTGATGGCGCTGGATTCGTGGACGGGTGTGATCGCGTTTGCGGGACAGATTTTTTGCGATTTTGCGGGCTACTCGACCTGCGCGATCGGCGCCGCACTCTGCCTCGGTTTTCATCTGAAAGACAACTTCCGGTTTCCCTACGCGGCCATCGGGTTCTCGGATTTCTGGCGGCGGTGGCACATCTCGCTCTCCACATTCCTGCGCGATTACCTCTACATTCCGCTCGGCGGCAATCGCAGCGGCGCGGCGCGCGCGATGGTCAATCTCGTCATCGTAATGTTCCTCGGCGGCCTCTGGCACGGCGCGGCCTGGACGTTTGTCGTCTGGGGGTTGCTCCATGGCAGCTATCTCGCGATCGAGCGGTTGTTGAAGGCGTTAGTAAAGCCGCCTGCCTGGATCGATAGTTTCGCGGGCAAACTGCTCATCGGTTTAATTACCTACGTCGCAGTACTCGTCGCGTGGGTTTACTTCCGCGCTGCGAATTTCGAAACAGCCAGCCGTATGATCGGCGGAATGTTCGGGATCCACGTGCACCCGGATGCGATCCTCAGCACCCGGGAAATTTTACAGGTGGCGACCGTCACCATCGGGCTCCTGATCGCCCATTGGAGTATGCGCGAGACATCGATCGAAGCCGTGGTCGGGCGGCTGCCGCGCTGGGTTGTAGGAAGCGTCTGGTTTCTCATGGCGTGCGCGATCATCCTCACGCAAGGCAACAGCAATGCATTCATCTACTTCCAATTTTGAGCGCGTGATTCCCGCGCAACCGTGGCGCGGAATGATCGTGGCCGCGATCGTCGCCGTGTTCATAGCCGTCACCGCGTGGGAAGTGTACTGTCGCTCGTTAGGTTACGAGCCCACGCTTAACGACACAGCCGATCTCTGGGCCGAAGCACGCCGGCACGTTCAGCCGGAGTCGATCGTAATCATCGGCGATTCACGGGCGTGGTTTGATTCTGATCTGGATGAACTGGAGCGCGGGCTGGGGAAGCGACCGGTCCAGCTCGCGCAGGCCGGCAGCTGCGGTTATCCCGTTCTCGAAGATCTGGTAAAAGATGAACACTTTCACGGAACGATTATCTGCAGCATCGTGCCACGAATTTACTTCGCTCCTCCCGGCAGCCCACCCATGGAGCGCTCGCAAAAAGCGGTGCAGCGCTACCACGGCCAAACATGGGCGCAACGCATCAGCCATGAACTCTCCATACCGCTTGAGCGCAGCTTCGCCTTCCTCAAGCAGGATGACCTCACGCTCGAAGCGTTATTGAAAGACCTGGCGCTCCCCAACCGCCCATACGCGCTCGTTCCCCGGCGGCTGCCTCCGTACTTCTGCTCGATCGATCGCGAACGCCGCGCGCGGATGGTGCAGCAATGCGCCCGCCCCGGTCGCCTGCAAACGCGGGTGAAGAACGGTTGGATCGCGCTGTTTACCCCCCCTCCGCCGCCGACTTACACACCGACGGATGCGTTTCTCGCGAAAATCAAAGAAGCGGTCGCGCAGCGTTATCGCGATACAACAGATCGCATCCGCCAGCTCCGCGCTCGCGGCGGCAAAATCGTCTTCGTGCGTTTCCCCGTTAGCGGCGAACTGAAAAAGCTCGAAGACGAACAGACGC
>JBBPYF010000109.1:0-15897 GCA_038200165.1 Chthoniobacterales bacterium
TCTTTTACGCGAATCGGCAGCTGCAAAATTACCTCGACGAGTTTCGCAAAAATCCAGTGGCGTAAGACAGGGAGTAAATGGACGAATTTGACGACAACGAAATCGCGCGGCTGCTTCGGCTGAAGCGCCACGAGCAACCGCCTCCCGCTTACTTCGACGATTTCCTGCACGAATTTCATCGCCGCCAGCGCAACGAACTCCTGCGCCAGCCGCTCTGGCAGATCGCGCTCCAGCGGGTGCAGGATTTCATGCTTACTCTCAATGTCGCGCGGCTCGCTTCTTATCCGGCCGCCGCCGCCGCCGTGCTGGTTTGCGCCGCTGTCGTTTCGCTCAAGATTTATCAAGCGCCGCTGCCGCACACGAACATCGCCCGGATTGCTCCCGCCGTCGCCGCTGAAACCGTAAGCGATGAGAGCTGGAGCCTGGCGCAGCCCCTCTCCACCCGCGTCTCGAATGCGCCGCCGCAGATTCGCCATTCTCATCTTTCGACTCAGCAGACGGCAGCGCCGCCCCGCTATGTGCTGGACAGCATGCCTGTGAGTTATGAGTCGACTTTGCGATTTTAGCTGCCGGCCGGCCGTTCCATCCTCGAGCATGGTGGGGCGTTCCCTCGCTCTGCTCATCTTTGCCGCCGCATTTTCCGCGCGCGCGCAGGAACAGACAGCCGACACCATCAGTCGCGAAGTGAAAGAGGTGTTCGATCGTTGCGCCCGGGCGGTGGTAAAAATCCACGGCGTCGATGAGCACAGCGAGCTTTCCGGCACCGGATTTTTCATCGATCCCACCGGGACCATCTACACGGCGTATGCCGTCGGCGGCGAAGGGACGAACTTCACCGTCGAATTCTCCGGAAAAAAAATGCGCGCGCGTCAACTCGTCGCCGATTTGCGCAGCGGCATCGCGATGTTAAAAGTGGACGCGACATCGCCCGCACTGCCGCTGGGCAAATCGGACATGCTCCAAGTCGCTGCACCGGTGGTCATGATCGGCTATCCGCTTGATCTGCCCGAGACACCCAGTTTCGGCATGGTCGCCGGGTTTGATCGCAAATACCTCGACCGATATCTCACCACCACTCATCTGCGCGTGAATCTCCCAACGCAGCGCGGCGAAGCGGGTGCGCCCCTTCTCAACATGAAAGGCGAAGTGGTGGGCATCGTTGTCAGCAGCCTGGAGAACAGCTCATCCTGCTACGCCTTGCCCATCGAGGCGGCCGACAAGATTCGCTCCGACTACATGCGCTTCGGCGAAGTGCGGCATGGCTGGATCGGCGCGTATTTGGTGGAGGCAGCCGAGGAGAAGGGCGGTTCGCGCGCTGAGGTGACGGAAATTCTGGAGAACACGCCCGCGGCAAATTGTGGGATACAGGCGGGCGACATTCTCATGCAGGTCGGGCGCAAAGCGATCCATCAGCCGGATGACATTATCGACGCCTCATTTTTCCTGAGCGCCGGTGATACGGTGCCGATCACCGTCATGCGCGGCGACCAGAAGATGACGTTTAGTGTGCAAGCCGACTTTCATCCGGCCAGTCAACGTCCGGCGGTAGTGGCGCAGCCAAGCGAAAACCAGGCGCTGCCGCTCCGATTGCAAAAGGCGCCGGAGCGCACGCCCTAGCTGGCAGGCGTTCGTTACTTGAGCATGGCGCGAAGCTCCTGCTCAGCGATAATCTTCACCCCAAGCTGTTTCGCTTTCTCCAGCTTGCTTCCAGCATCTTCGCCCGCGAGCAGATAAGTGGTTTTCTTGCTCACGCTGCCGCTGACCTTTCCGCCGTGGCTGATGATTAATTCGGCGATCTCCTCCCGCGGCTGACTGAGCGTGCCGGTGATCACCCAGGTGGTGCCGGCAATCGCGGAATCTTTTTCCGCGCGCGCTTCCACGGTCGGGCGGACACCGAGTGTCTGCAGCCGTTGTATTAACTCGCGGTTGTGCGGCTCCTGAAAAAACTGGTGAATGCTCGCGCCCACGACTTCGCCGACATCGGAAATACGCTGCAACTCCTCCACTGACGCGTTCATCAGCGCGTCGATGCTGCGGAAATGGTTTGCCAGCTGACGCGACGACGTTTCACCGACGTGGAGGATGCCGAGCGCGAAGATCAGGCGCCACAGTGGACGCGTCTTGGAGCGATCGATCGCCTCGAGCAAATTACCAATGCTCTTCTCGCCCGTGCGTTCGATGCGGGCCAGCTTCTCCGCATCGAGCGCGTAAATGTCGCTCACATCGCGCAACAATCCGGCGCTGACGAGTTGTGTCACCATCCGTTCGCCCAGACCTTCGATGTCCATGGCCGCGCGCGAGGCGAAATGCTCGAGCCGCCGCCGCACCTGCGCCGGACATTGCACATTGACACAGCGCACCGCGACCTGCTCCGGATCCTTGACCACGCGACTGCCGCATTCCGGACATTTCTGCGGCATGCGGAATGGTTTCTCGCTGCCGGTGCGCAAATCCGTTCGTACGCTAACGACCGCGGGAATGACCTCGCCCGCTTTCTCGATCACGACGGTGTCGCCGATGCGCACATCCTTGCGCGCGACTTCTTCTTCGTTGTGCAGCGTCGCGCGACTCACGGTTGAGCCGCTAACGAGCACCGGCTCGAGCGCGGCCACGGGCGTGAGCACACCGGTGCGGCCCACTTGAATCAAAATATCGTGCAGCTTCGTCTCGACCCGTTCGGCTTCATATTTAAACGCGATCGCCCACCGCGGCGCTTTTGAGGTGAATCCAAGCCGTTCACGTTGTGCGAACGAATCGACTTTGATGACAGCGCCATCGGTCTGATAAGCGAAGTTGTGCCGGATGTGATCGAGTTCACGAATGGCATTTGCAATCCCTTCGGCCGAGATCGCGGTCCAGGTTCGCTCGCCGTGCGGCAGCCCGAGTTTTTTGAGGAGAGGAAACAGGTCAGTGTGTTTCTCCAGCTTCACTCCTTCGACCGCGCCAGCGCCGTAGAAAATCGCGCCGAGCGGGCGCGTTGCCACGATGGCAGGATCAAGCTGCTTGAGCGAGCCGGCCGCGGCGTTTCGCGGGTTGGCAAACTGCGGCAAACCCTGCTCGGCGCGATCGGCATTCAATTGCGCGAAGCCGTGTTTCTCCATGTAAACTTCGCCGCGCACTTCCAATACGCGCGGCGCATCAGCCTTCAGCCGCTGCGGCACGGTGCGGATGGTGCGCACGTTTTGCGTAATGTCATCGCCGGTGGTGCCATCGCCGCGCGTGGCCGCATAACGCAGTTCGCCCTTTTCGTAGAGCAGCGACACGGCAACGCCATCCACCTTCGGCTCGATTACAACCGGAATTTCCTGGCTGGGTAAAAGGCGACGCACACGGCTGTAGAAATCCATCAGCTCCTCAATCGAATAGGTGTTATCGAGACTGAGCATCGGGACGCGATGGGTGATGGGAGAAAACTGTTTTAGCGGTGCGCCGCCCACCCGACGCGTTGGCGAATCGTCGCTCGCGAATTGCGGAAAGGTTCTCTCCAGCTCGAACAGCTCGCGATAGAGCGCATCGTAATCGCGATCGCTGACGGTAGGCGCGGCTTCCTCGTAGTAGCGGCGGTTGTGTTCAGTGATGTCGCGCCGGAGGCTCTCGATCCGCGCGCGTGCTTCCGCTTCCGTCATTTTTTCAGCATACATTTCAAAGCATGACCAACAACGTCGCGCGACTGTGCCGGGAAAAACGTTGGAAGACCGGCGCGCCGTTTCGCTGCGGGATGACAGCGGCGTGATGGGAAGCTAAATTCGCCAGCGATGGCAGTGCAGTTCCGCGATTATTACGAGACGCTCGGTGTGTCCAAGACCGCGAGCGAGGATGAAATTCGCAGCGCGTTTCGCAAGCTCGCGCGCAAGTACCACCCTGACGTGGCGAAGGACAAGAAGGCGGCGGAAGAGAAGTTCAAGCAAATCAACGAAGCGTACGAAGTGCTGAGCGATCCGGAGAAGCGGCGCAAGTACGACGAACTCGGCGCGAATTGGAATCAACCGGGTGGCGGATTTCAGCCTCCGCCGCAGTGGGGTGGTGGCACTCCGCCCGGCGGCGGGGTTCACTGGGGGGGCGGCGAGAACGGCGGAGTGGAGTTCGAGTTCGGCGGCACTGGGTTTAGCGATTTCTTCGAAACATTTTTCGGCGGCGGACGCGGGCGGTCGGCCTTCGGCGGGTTCGGTCAACGCACAACGGCGGAGCGCGGGAGCGACGTGGAAGCGGACATCATGGTCACGCTGGAGGAAGCGCTCAATGGTTCGACGCGTCAGGTCTCCCTACGCCGCGCCGGATCGAAGAAGACCGAGACGTATCAGGTGAAAATTCCGCGCGGGGTGCGTGAAGGCCAGCGCATCCGCCTGGCCGGGCAGGGCGAAGCGGGCGAGCGCGGTGGAAAAAGCGGCGATCTCTTTTTGCGTGTCCGACTCGAGCGGCATCCGGATTTTTCGGTGGAAGGCAACGATCTTGTGCATGAGGTGAAGATCGCGCCGTGGCAGGCCGTGCTCGGTGATCAGCTGGTGGTTCCGACGCTGGAAGGAAATGCGCGGCTGAAATTGCCGTCGGGTACCCAGGGCGGGCAGCGATTTCGTTTGCGCGGGCGCGGCTTGCCCGGCGTCTCGGGACAGCGCGGTGATCTTTACGTTGTCGCGCAAATTCAGCTGCCGAAGAAACTGACCGAGCGCGAACGCGAACTTTGGCAGCAGCTCGCGCAGCTGCACGGTCATGATCAATCGCTCTGAGTTTCGGCCATGAAGATTTCACTCGGGAGCGATCACGCCGGTTTCAAATTAAAGGAGCGCGTCAAAGCGCTGCTGCGCGAGCTCAGGCACGAGGTGAACGATGTTGGCACATTCAGCGAAGAGCCGGTGGATTATCCGCTCTTCATTCGGCCCGCGGCGGAGCTGGTCACGCGCGGTGAATGCGACTGCGGCATCGTCTTTGGCGGTTCGGGGAATGGCGAAGCGATGGTGGCGAACAAGGTGCACGGGGTGCGTTGCGCCCTTTGCTGGAATCTGGAGAGCGCCCGGCTTTCGCGTCAACATAATGACGCCAACGTGCTCTCGCTCGGCCAGAGGCTAATCGCGGACGATCTCGCACTGGAGATTGTCCGGATCTGGTTGACCACCGAATTTGAAGGCGGCAGACACGTGCGGCGGGTGGAGATGTTGAACGCAATGTAGCGCGTTCGGCGGCGACAGAGCGCCGCTACAGAAGACGGTCGGCGCAAACCGCGACGAGGAACATCGCGCTGACGAAGGCGTTGCTCTGGAAGAAAGCGCGGTTGATGGCAATAATATCGAGACGGCGCGCGCTGCGATGTTCGAAGATGAGCGCAGCGGCGATAGGAATGATCACGCTGAAATAAATCGCGCCGAGCTTCGCGCTCAGGCCGAAGCCGATCAGCGCCGCGAACATGACCAGATGGAGAAGTTGCGCGAGACGCAAACTGCGCGCGATGCCGAGCCGCACGACGAGGGAACGCAAACCTTCGCGCCGGTCGAATTCCATATCTTGCGTCGCGTAGATCAAATCGAAACCAGCGACCCAGCAGACAACTCCGCATCCTAAAATGAGTGGCGGCAACTCAACCCGCCCAGTCTGCGCGATCCACGCTGCGACCGGCGCGACGCCGAGCGCAAGACCGAGGAAGAAATGCGTCGCATCAGTGAATCGTTTTGTCAGTGAGTAAAAGAAAATGATGGCGAGCGCGACCGGGGCCAGGGACAGAGTCAGCCTGTTGATCAACACTGCGCCGATAAGGAAGAGCGCACTGCTGAGAACGAGCGCGATTAACACGACAATCTTGCTGGCAAGCAGGTGGCGGGATCGCGTGCGCGGGTTGCGTTGATCGATCGCCCAATCCACCAGCCGATTAAAAAGCATGGCGGCGGTGCGCGCTGTCACCATGCAAAGGAGAACGAGAAGAAGAAGGCGCGCCGGCGGTGATCCCTTCGCAGCGACGACGAGCGACCCGAGGGCAAACGGCAGGGCGAAGATCGTGTGCGAAAAACGAATCAGCCGCAGGAAGCGCGCGAAGCTTCCTTCACGAAAGCCTGTTGCGCCGTTTGAAGTCGATGGATGCGGCGGCGCGACTGTCATGATGATAGCGGTTCACAACATTCATTGAGCAACGCAGCGAGCCCGTCATGCGCGCGCGTGATGATCGGCTGGCCGTGGGCGAAAAAAATTCGAGAAAACTTCAGGTCAAGCAGTCGCCGCAGTGATCGCATCATTTGTTTGCGATCGACGCAATATCTGGCCGGCAAGAGCGTGAAGCCGTGCGGCTCGAAATTGATGACCGCGTCGCCGAGGATGAGAGTCCCACCGTCGCGCTCGTCGTGGAGCGCGAACTCACCGGGCGCAGCGCCGTCGATTTGTAGCGCCATCACGCCGTGAAAAGATGCGCGATCAGTCAGAACCTGCGCTTGCGGAAATTCATCGCGCAGCTCGGCTGGAATGAGCATCGCGTTTTTGTTGCCAAACTCTGCCGCGGCACGCCCGTGGTTGGCGTTGGTGATGATCACAGCTTCAATCTTCCCGAATTGATCCAGCTGCTGGCGAGCTTCGTGCAGCAGCGGAATTGGATCGACAACAATGACGTCGGTTTCGAGCCGCAGAGCAGTGGAGAAAAGCTCGGCTTTCACCCGCGAGTCGTATGCCTGCCAGATAACGACATCGGGTGAGACGTGCGTCAGCTCGGTCGCGCATGCCATGGTGTAAGGGGCCGCAATTTAGCACAAAAAGCAGCCGCACTTTCCCAGCGATGGGCACTGAGCATGGCATTATAGCTGCTATGGAATATATAAAACCGCCCTGTTATGATCTCCTTCTCCTATCAAGCGCGTGACACCGCCGGACGCATCGTCTCCGGCGTCCAGGACGCGCTCAACGAAGACAATGCCGTGACCAGCCTCATGAGTCGCGGCCTCATGGTGCTTTCGCTCCAGCGCAAAGCCGCCGCCACTCGTGCCCGCAAGAAAAGCAGCAAGGTCAAAGAGACCGATGTCGTCCTTTTCACCCGCCAGCTCGCCACCATGATCGAGGCCGGCATTTCGCTCGTCCAGGCGTTGACCGCGCTTTACGAGCAGGCCGACCCGAAGAAACAGCGCGCGTTGCGCTCGGTCGTGAGCGACATCACCACTCGCGTGCAGGGTGGAGAAACTTTTAACGAATCGATCGCGAAACATCCGCGGGTTTTCAACCGGCTCTTCGTCAGCATGGTCAAAGCGGGTGAGCACGGCGGTCTCCTGGCCGAGATTCTCGACCGGCTCGCCGGCTTCCTCGAAGACAGCGCGCGTCTGCGCAAGAAGGTGAAATCGGCCATGACCTATCCGGTCATCGTCATCTGCATCGCCTTCCTCATCACCACGTTTCTGATCGTGCGCGTCGTGCCCATCTTCGGCGAAATTTTCGCCGATTTCGGCGCCAAGCTTCCCGCGCCCACGCAATTCCTCATCGACCTGAGCAACTTCGTCCGCGGCGAATGGTATTTCCTGCTCGCCGGATTGATCGGCGCCATCGTCGGTGTGCGCATGTTTCTTCGCTCCACCCGCGGCAAGCAATTGTGGGATAAATGGAAACTGAAGCTGCCGATCTTCGGACCGCTCGTGCACAAGATCGCAATGTCGCGTTTCGCGCGCACCTTTGCCCAGCTCATCCGCAGCGGCGTGCCGATTCTCGAAGTGCTCGATATCGTCGGCGGGTCGGCCGGCAATCACGTGGTGGAAGAGAGCCTCAAAGGTGTCGCGCTCGACGTGGAGAAAGGCGATAACCTCTCCGTCTCGCTTTCGCGCAAAAAGATTTTCCCGCCCATGCTCCTGCGCATGGTCGCAGCCGGCGAGGCCACCGGCAAGATCGACACCATGCTGGAGAAAATGGCCGACTTTTGGGACGAAGAAATTGAAGCCATGCTCGACGCGCTCACGTCGCTGATCGAGCCGCTGCTAATTGTGTTCCTTGGAGTAATCGTAGGCGGCATCGTCATCGCGATGTTCCTCCCGATCTTCAAGCTGAACGAGGTTGTGTCGCAAACGAAGAGCAATTGATGGTTGTGTCATAGAGCAAAAGCTAAGGAGAAGCTGCTCAAAGACAGGGGAGGGGCGGATCGCGCAAGCGGTCCGCCTCTTTCTTTTCCAAGCTACGACTCGTTAGCTTCGGCGATCTGCTCCACTCGCGCATAGAGCTCGTGATAAATCCGCTCCACCGCCACCGCCGGATCCTCCAACATCATTGTTTCCTTGATTTTGCTCCCGTAAATCGGGAACGAGAATGGCGAAACGGTTGGTAATTCGCGCAATTGCCATTTGTCGTCCTGCACGCGCTCCAGAAACGCGTTTGCTTCCTCCGCGTCGAGAAACGTGTGCGTAGCCTGCCGGTACGCTTCTTCCAGCAAAGGATGATCTGGCTCGTGTTGCTCCAGCACACGGAAGATGACTTCGGCGCTCCAGTTCAGCTGCTTCCGCTTTCGCTGCTGGCCGAAATAATTTCGCGGAACCATCAGACCCGTCTGGGCCACGCCGCGGAATTGCCACTTCACCAGCTCCGATCCGCGCAGCGCCGCCCGCAAATCTTCCTCCGCGCCTTCGCGTTCGAAACAGAGCCGCCAATCCTCCAGTGTCAGCTCCTGGAAATGGCGCAGCGTGAGGAGAAATCCATAGTCGTCGATCGTCACGAGCGCGTTTCCGCCGCTACGATTCTTCACCCGCCAGGCCACGATGCGGGAGAGCGCGTCGTTGGCGCTCCGGCCAATCAGCGCGTGGAAGAAGTAGTGGGAGAACTGGTCGTCGCGGTACAGTTCCATCAGCATTCGTTCGCCCGATGGAATGTCGGAGATCACAAGCTGAGCGCGGAATTGCTCCACCAGCGCCTGCGCGTTGGCTAACGAGATCTGGTACTTCTCTACCAGCCAATCTAGCGAACTTGTGTCATCGCTGTCGGAGCGCAGCTTCGACGCGAGCTCGGCGCGCAGTTGGCGCACCGCGCGCGCTAAGCCGGAGGTGAGCGGCATCTTCGCCGCATTCCAGCGTGGAATGGTCGGCAGTTGTCCATCGGCGCGTTCGACAAACGCCTCCTGCACACCGGTATCGACCAGCCGCAGCACCCGTCCGCCGAGCACGAAGTAGTCGCCGATGTTCAGGCTTTTGATAAACGCTTCCTCTACCGAGCCGATACGTCGCCGTTTCAAGAGCACATCGACGAGTCCTTCGGAAACAATCGTTCCGATGTTGACCAGGAACTCGCGCGCGATTCGCGGATAAGCGAGCGAAACGATGCCGTCCGCGTCCAGAGCAACTTTGCCGAAGATGCCGGCGTATTGTTGAGCGAGCGACTCCCCGCCGCCTCCGAGATAGTCGAGGATTCGATCGAACTCATCGCGACTCAACTCCGCGAACGGCAGCGCGCGTGTGATCAGCGCATAGATCTCGTTAGCTGATGTCGATAAGAGCGCGGCGATGCCGACGATATGCTGCGCCACGACATCGTAAGGCTTGTTTTGGATTTTTATCGGGTCCAGCGCGCGCTCGCGGACGAGCTTCGCCGTCACCGTCGCTTCAGCGAGGTCGTTGATATTCGTCGCAACGAGGATTCCATGGCTGCTTTTGTTAATGGAATGACCGGAGCGGCCGATGCGCTGAATGGCGCGCGAAACACCCTTCGGCGTCGCCACCATGACCACGAGATCGACCGCGCCGATATCGATGCCGAGTTCGAGACTGGTCGAGCAAACGACCGCGCGCAGCTCGCCGTTCTTGAGCCGATCTTCAACTTCGAGCCGCACGCTGCGATCGAGCGAAGCGTGATGCGTCTCGATTTTCTCGGCCAGCTCCGGCAGCAATTCGCGGAGGCGCAGCCCGATTTGCTCAGCCGCGGAACGCACGTTGGTGAAGACGATGACGGATTCGTGCGAGCGAATGAGTTGCGAAAGCTCCGCATAAAGCCGCACGCCGGTGTAGCCAGATGGCGGATACGGATTGCGCCGGATAGGCGAGAATACCTCGACGATTTGCTCCTTTTCGATCCTCGCTTCTGCGATGCGGCAAGTGCGTCCTCGGCCGACCAGAAATCGCGCGAGCAAATCGACGGGCGCGGCCGTGGCGGACAGCCCGATCCGACAGAACGATCGCTGGCCGCGAATTCGTTCCAGCCGTTCGAGCGAAATGCTGAGATCAGCGCCGCGTTTGTTGCCGGCGAAGGAATGCAGTTCGTCCACGATAACAAACTGCACGCTCCCGAGATGGCGGGCGTAGCTTTCCTGCGCGAGCATGACCGCCAGGCTCTCCGGCGTGGTGACGAGAAACTGCACTGGATTTGTCCGGAACTTCACCCGCTCGCCCGGCGGCGTGTCACCGGTGCGGAGGTGCACACGCACCTGGTTCCCAAGCTCCATTCCCGCAATGGGCGCGCGCAGATTCTTCCCGATGTCGTAAGCGAGCGCCCGCAGCGGTGAGATGTAGACGCATTGGACACCGGCGATGGATTTTCCGCCGTCGATTTTGCGCAGGAGAAAATCGAAAACGCCGAGGAAACCGGCCAATGTCTTGCCGCTGCCGGTGGGTGAAGTGAGCAGGATCGATTCGCGATCGAGAACGGCGGGAACGCAAAGCTGCTGCGCGTGAGTGAAGGCGGAGAAGTTCGCGAAGAACCAGTCGCGCAGACGCGGATGGAGACGTTCTGTCATCCCGAGCGAAGCCGAGGGATCCCGTGGCGCGACCTTTAAGCTAACTTCCACGGATCCCTCGACTTCACTTCGTTCCGCTTGGGGTGACGAGCTATCCCTCCGGGTTCACCGGAAAGTGTTTGTTCTTCAGCCGCTCGGGAACGCGCTGCGTATGCTCGGATTCGATTTGCTCAGTGGCGCCGCCGAGTGCTTCGTAGGCTTCGCGGTTCTTTTTCGCCCGGCACATGTAAGCGGTCGCGTGCGCGAGCGGAATGCGCGCTTCCGGCATGCCGACAAATTCAACTGCTTGCTGGGTAGCGATGGCGAGCGGCAGCGCCTCGGAATCGGCCAGACCCACGTCTTCGCTGGCGAAAATGACGATGCGGCGCGCAATGAAGCGGAAGTCTTCCCCAGCGTGCAGCATTTTCGCCAGCCAATAGATCGCGCCCTTCTCGTCCGAGGCGCGCATACTTTTGATGAAGGCGCTGATGGTGTCGTAATGCGCGTCGCCAACGCGATCATACACGACGGCTTTGGTCTGGATGCTTTCTTCAGCAACGGAGAGGGTGAAATGGATAACGCCCTTTGTATCCGGTGCGGTAGTCATGACGCCGAGCTCGAGTGCGTTGAGACATTTGCGCGCATCGCCGTCGCTCAGCTTCGCCAGATGCCGCCGCGCGTCAGCGTCCATTTCGAGGTTATAATTGCCGAGGCCGCGCTCGGTGTCGGCAAGCGCGCGATCGATCAATGTTTCCAGCTGCTCGACGCTGAGCGGCTCGAGACGGAAAACGAGCGAGCGCGAAACGAGGGCGCTATTGACGTAGAAGAACGGATTGTAAGTCGTGGCGCCGATCAGTCGCAGGTTCCCGCTCTCCACGTCCGGCAGCAAAATGTCCTGCTGCGCTTTGTTGAAATGATGAATCTCATCGACAAAAACGATGGTCTTCTGGCCGGAACTGCGCAGGCGGTTTGCAGCCGACCCCACTACTTTGCGCATCTCCGCCACGTTACTTTCGACGCCGCTGAGCCGGACGAACTTGGCATTCGTCAATCGCGCGATGATCTGCGCCAGGGTCGTCTTCCCGGTTCCGGGCGGGCCGGAAAGAATCACCGACGGCAGCCGATCGGCCTCAATCGCCCGCCGCAGCAGTTTGCCCGGCGCGAGAATGTGTTCCTGGCCCACGAATTCCTCCAGCGTGCGCGGTCGCATACGCGCCGCGAGAGGGGCGGCGCGATTTGCCAGCTCCACATTCTCCGCTTCTGCTTCGCCGAAGAGATCCTCCATTGCGCGGAAAGTACGATGCGAGCCTTAAAGTCGCATGCGATTTCCGCGTCGCGAAACTGGCACGGGTTGCGCTCTGTTTAATCTGGCCAACACTCCACCGGATGCGCCTGCCAATCTCCATTTTCATTCTCGCCGCTGCTCTCGTCGCGACCACGCGCGCGTCGGTGACGCTGCCGATGAGGACGGTTTTCCGCGGTGAAGATCGCTTCGAGGAGCTGGTCGCGCGCGCGAAGGCTAATGACTGGAAATCATTGCCCATCGGCGAACGCACCGCTGCCGTCGGCCAGGCCATGGTGGGCACGCCGTATCGCGCCTACACGCTGGAAGTGGATAACCGCGTCGAATCGCCCTCGGTTAATTTCAACGGGATGGATTGCTGGACGTTTTTCGAGGTCGCGCTCGCTTTCGCGCGCATGCTCGATGAGCCGGAGGCGGAGTGGACGCCGGCGACGCTCCTGCGCTACGTCGAGCTGGATCGATATCGCAGCGGTGAATGCACCGGCGATTATCTTTCGCGGCTGCATTATCTGGAAGACTGGCTTTACGATAATATGCGCCGCGGGCTGGTGCAGGACCTCACGCTGCGGCTTGGCGGCGTCAGTGTCCAACATTCGGCCCGGGAAATGACGCATGGCTGGCACAACTATCGTTATCTCGCGCGCAATCCGGCATTGCTGCGCCCGCTGGCGCAAATGGAAGCGCGGGTGAGCTCGCGGTCGCTTTATGAGATTCCCAAGAGCCGTGTCGCGCGCATCGAAGGCCAATTGCACAGCGGCGATATCATCGGGATTGTCTCGCGCGATGGGGGGGCGTTGCGGGCCACGTCGCATGTGGGATTGGCGCTGCGTGGAGCGGATGGCGCGTTGCATTTCATGCACGCATCTTCGCCGCGGAATTATGGGCGAGTGGTGATTGATTCGCGGCTCTCCACTTATCTGTATCGCTACAGCACCGATACCGGAATACTCGTGGCGCGGCCGGTGCATTGAATCCACGCCATTCGCAGTCACCTTTTGGTTGGCAGCGCGAGCCTCTGTCCTACAATGCTCCGCCATGCAACGCAGCGATGGACGCGCGCCTGATCAAATCCGACCAGTCAATTTCCAGCTCGACGTCGCGCCTCACGCCGCCGGCTCGGTTCTCGTCTCCATGGGCAACACGCGCGTGATTTGCGCAGTCATGATCGAGGAGGTGGTCCCGCGCTGGATGAAAGAGCAAAACGTCAGCGGCGGCTGGCTCACAGCGGAATATTCCATGTTGCCGTACTCGACAGCACCCCGGAAGCAGCGCGACATCACGCGCGGAAAGCTTGACGGCCGCAGCACGGAAATTCAGCGGCTGATTGGCCGCTCGTTGCGCGTCATAATCGATCTCGACAAACTCGGGCCGCGGACGATGTGGGTTGATTGCGACGTTCTGCAGGCCGATGGCGGGACCCGCACAGCGGCGATCACGGGCGCGAGCGTGGCCGTGGCCATGGCGTGCGGGCGTTTGCTCGCCGGGAAACGAATCGCGACGCTGCCTATGCTTAGTCTTGTCGGCGCGGTCAGCGCGGGCATTCTCGAAGGAACGGCAATCCTCGATTTAAATTACGACGAAGACAAAACAGTGAGCGTCGATTTCAATTTGGTTGCGACCGAAGCAGGCGAACTGGTGGAGGTGCAGGCTTCCGGTGAAGAAGCGACTTTTCAGCAGGCGCAGCTGGATGAGATGCTCGCGCTCGGGCGCGGTGGCATCGCACATTTGATCGCGCAGCAACGCGCCGTGCTGGAAAATTTCAAGATAGCAGCGAGATGACGCGCGCACTTATCACCGGCATCACCGGCCAGGACGGCAGTTATCTGGCCGATCTGTTGCTGAGCAAAGGCTATGAAGTGCATGGTATCATCCGCCGCGCCAGCACCTTCAACACTGCGCGCATCGATCATCTTTACGCCGATCCGCACATCAACGGCGTGCGGCTGTTTCTCCACTACGGCGATCTCGCCGACTCGGTCAACCTCGTGAAGCTCCTCTACGAGCTGAAGCCGGACGAGATTTATCATCTCGGCGCGCAAAGCCATGTGCGCGTGAGTTTCGACATCCCGGAATACACCGCGGACGTCACTGGCATCGGCACCATCCGCATTCTCGAAGCGATTCGCGAAACGGGCATTCGCTCCCGGTTTTACCAGGCCTCGAGCAGCGAGATGTTCGGCAAAGCGCAGGAGATTCCGCAGACGGAGCGGACGCCGTTTTGGCCGCGCAGTCCCTACGGCGTGGCGAAGGTGTTCGCCTACTGGGCGACGGTGAATTACCGCGAGAGCTATGGATTGCAGGCGAGCAACGGCATTCTCTTCAATCACGAAAGTCCGCGTCGCGGCGAAACGTTCGTCACGCGCAAAATCACGCGCGCGGTCGCAGCGATCAAACACGGGCTGCAGAAGGAATTATTCCTTGGGAATCTCGAAGCAAAACGCGACTGGGGTTACGCGCCCGAGTACGTGGAGGGCATGTGGCGAATGCTGCAGCGGGAGGCTGGCGATGATTTCGTTCTCGCCACTAACGAGACGCATACCGTGCAGGAATTTTGTGAGGCCGCTTTCGCTCATGTCGATCTCGACTGGCAGGAATTTGTGAAACACGATTCCCGCTACGAAAGGCCGGCTGAAGTTGACCTGCTCATCGGGAATGCGACCAAGGCGAAACAGGTGCTCGACTGGGAGCCGAAAACGCGCTTTCCCGACCTGGTGCGTCTCATGGTCGACGCCGATATGGAGCTGCTCTCGCGCAGCACGGTGCGTGAGCATCTGGGTGACCAACCGTAGGCGCGCGGCTAGAGCATTACCGAACGGCGGCAATTTTCTCCGTACTACCTGGCAGAGGGGAAACGACGGCGGCGAGCGGCGCATCGACAATGGTGACGCGCGCACCGCGGCCAACGATCTCGTAAAGCCTGATCACATCTTCGGAACGCATGCGGATGCAACCGTAGCTGACCGGCAGGCCGATGTTGCGCTCCTCCGGCGTGCCATGGATGTAGATGTCGCGCTGAAACGCATTAGCATTTTGCGTCTCCAGACCGCGCAGCCACAGAATGCGGCTGACAATTGGATCGCGCCCAGGCGCATCGGGCAGCACGATCTCACCCGTACGCCGGCGATCTTTGAAGACGGCGCCGGGCACAGCGCCTTCGCCGATTTTCTGCGCCACCTCGAGCTCGCCCAGTGGCGTGTAGCCGCTGCCAGGCCAATCACCAAGACCAAACTTCGACGTTGAGACCGGATAGGTAGCGATGAGCGTTTCCTTTTCGAGAACGGCCAGCTGTTGCTCTGTCACGCTGATGACGACGTGATGCAGCGTGTCGCGAGTCGCGCACGATGAAAGTACGAGGCCGAGAGCGAGGCCCGCAAGCAGCCGCCACATCACTCAGCGGAGCGGCCGAAGCCGAAAAACTGCAGCGCCGTTTCCGTGGTCGCTTCGGCGACCCGCTGCAGAGGAATGCCTCGTGCCAGCGCGATCGATTCCGCCACGATGCGCGTGTGCGCGGGCTCGCAACGCTTCCCGCGGAAGGGAGCAGGCGCCAGATAAGGGCAATCCGTTTCCACCATGAACTTATCCAGCGGGATTTGTGCCGCGATCTCGCGCACGGAGGCGCCGTTTTTGAACGTCACGATTCCGGTAAAGGAAACAAGGTGCCCGAGGGCAAGGACTTCATCAGCCTGTTCCCGGGTGCCACCGAAACAATGGAACACACCGCGCAATTTGCCGGAGTAAGGTCGCAGAATATCGAGGGTATCAGCCCATGCGTCTCGCTGATGAATGACGACATTCAACCCGAGCTCGACTGCCAGATCGAGCTGCTCCTCGAACAACATCGCTTGTTTTGCCTTGCAAGCCCCGTCTTCGATACTGGCGTCGATCTGCTGCTCCGTCTCGCCTTGCAACGCATTGGCGAATACCTGCACCCGCTTGTCCTTCGCCGCCTGCA
>JBBPYF010000110.1:0-4233 GCA_038200165.1 Chthoniobacterales bacterium
ACAAATACAACGGCAAGACCATTGCCGACGATACCACGGAGTATCTCGAGAACTTCGCGCGTCTCACCCGGCTCATCGGCAAATCATTTCCAAATCTCGGCATCGAAGTCCTGCTCCACGATTTATCCAATCCATCGCACTCACTCGTTGTGCTGGAGAACAACGTCAGCGGCCGCAATCTGCGCGATGGCACCACCAACCTTGTTATCGACCTGAAGAAGCGCCAGCTACTTCATGAGGACAAGCTCAACTACGAGCTCAACATCGGCGCCCGCCGTTTCAAGTGCACAACTATTCCGATTATCCGGAAAGAATACGGCGTTGTCGGCGCGCTCTGCATCAATGTCGATGCCAACTATCTTACCGAAGAAGTGATGTCCGACGCGGGGAAGGTGAGGAACTTTTTCGAGACCTTCTGCCGGACCGATATGCAACTGGATGAAAACATCCTCAGCCGCGACGAGTACGCCAAAGCACTTAAAGGCAAGCGCCACTTCAAAGACGGCGCTTGATTAGCACGCCAGGACGCTAGCGCGGCAACCCGATTCGTTTCAAGTTGGAGCTAGCAATGCTCGACAGCGATCACACTTTCGCGAACGATGAGGGCGTTGCCGAAGAACAACGGGACACTGCCGCGCAGCAGAAACATCCGGCCAGGCTTTTCCTCCTCACCACTGCGGCGATGGTTGCTTTCGCCGGTAATTCGCTCCTGTGTCGCGCGGCGCTCCGCGAAAAGCAGATCGATGCGGCGAGCTTCACCGCGCTTCGCATCGTTTTCGGGGCCGCGGTGCTGTGGCTGGTGCTGAAAGTTCGCGCGCAGCGGAGCACCGGCGGCAATTGGTTTTCAGCCGTCGCTCTATTCGGGTATGCCGCAGCTTTTTCCTTCGCCTATATCTCGCTTGCGGCCGGAACTGGAGCATTGCTGCTCTTCGCCGCCGTGCAAACGACGATGATCACCGCTGGCCTCGCGCGAGGGGAACGGCTGCATGCATTGCAGTGGTTTGGAGTCGCGATCGCGTTTGGTGGTTTGGTGTTTTTATTGTTGCCCCGGCTTACCGCTCCGCCATTACCTGGCGCAATGTTGATGCTCATCGCGGGCGTGGCTTGGGGCATATATTCGCTCGTGGGCAGAGGCGCCGGCGAGCCGACGGCGGCAACAGCCGGCAATTTTATTCGCGCTGTGCCACTGGCGCTAATCCTTGGAGTGACGTACCTGCCATGGCTGAGGCTAAGTCCGGCCGGAATCGGCTATGCCATTGTCTCGGGCGCGATCACTTCCGGTCTGGGCTACGTCATCTGGTACTCGGCTTTGCCCGCCTTACGCGCCACCACCGCCGCAACAGTGCAGCTGAGCGCACCGGTCATTTCCGCAATGGGTGGCGTTCTTTTGCTCGGTGAAACGCTCACGGCGCGCTTGATCGGTGCTTCAATCGTCGTGCTCGGCGGTATCGCTCTGGTAGCGATCAAACCAAGAGCAGATCGGATCGGTCTTAGGCCTCGCGCCAGTCAACCGCGTGCACGTTGACCGGCCTATCAAACCCTTTCAGCGATACCTCACCGCGCTGGTCAAACTTCAGACCTTTGCCGATGCATAGCTCGGCCACGACGTTCGAGACCAGAATTTGACCCGGCGCCGCATGCGCGCAAAGCCGCGCCGCCAGCTGCACCGTGCAACCGAAGATGTCATTGTTGCGATCGACCGGTTCTCCTGCGGCGGCTCCGATGCGCACTCTCACGGGAAACTCGCCAGCGTCTGCCCGGGCCAGCTGCCGCTGGATCTCCGTCGCGCAACGCATCGCGGCTACGGCAGAGACAAACGAAGCCATGATGCCGTCACCGGTGTGCTTGACTTCGCGACCATTCGTGGCCGCAAGCGCTTCGCGCACGATCATATCGTGCGTGCGGAGTAATTTCATCGCGCGCTCATCGCCCAGCTGTTGCGTCAGGGCAGTGGAGTCGACGATATCAGTAAAAACGACCGTGCGAACAGCAGGATCGATTTTGGTCGCGCTGCTGTCCGGCAGCATGACGGCGCCATTGATGACCGATCCTCCGCCAAGGAATGCATCAGCCAGTTCCGCCGGCGCAATCTCGATGATCTTGTCCGCCACGAATCCGTGCGCTTCGCGATGCACTTGCGCGGCCGCGTCGGCGCTGGGCGCATGAACGAGGCAAAAGACTTTGCCCGACTCATGGTTCAGGAAGTATTTGCGATACTCCACGCCGTACTTCTCCTGCGTGGCCACGTCCATCTCGTGTGCCTTTGCCAGCGCTTCCGGCGTAATCCCCGGAATTTCATGGATGTCCATGTAAAGCGGCATGCGCCCATAAATACACCTTGGGGCTGAAACGCGCGAGGGAAACGTTCACGCAGCGTCGAACAATGAGGGCGCGGTTGCGGTTGGTATTCTCCCTCCTATCTTCAGGCACCAGCCTGCTCCAATGACCCCGCGCCCGATTCTCAATGACGCGATGCTGGAACGCTTCGCCGAGCGCGCCCGTGTTTACGACCGCGAGAATCGATTTTTCACCGAAGATTTCGAGGAATTGCGGATGGCCGGTTACCTGACCATCGCCTTGCCGCGGGAGCTGGGCGGGGGGGGGTTACTCGATCGTAGAAGTCGGCCGGGAACAACGGCGGCTTGGCTATCACGCGGCGGCGACAGCGCTCGCTGTGAACATGCATGTTTACTGGACCGGTGTTGCCGCCGATCTGTGGCGTAGCGGGGACCATTCACTCGAATGGCTCCTGCGCGAAGCGATGAACGGCGCGATTTTCGCCGCCGGCCACGCCGAATCGGGCAACGACATTCCGGTTCTTCTCTCCACCACTCGGGCTGAGCGCGTGGAGGGCGGTTATCGTTTCACTGGACACAAAGCTTTCGGCAGCCTCACACCGGTCTGGACTTTCATGGGCCTTCACGGCATCGACAGCAGTGCGTCAGGCGCGCCAAGGATAATTCACGCCTTCATGCCCCGCGATAGCGAAGGTTATACCATCAAGGAAACGTGGGATGTGCTCGGCATGCGCGCCACTCGCAGCGACGACACTATTCTCAATGGCGTCATTATCCCCGACCGCTACATCGCCCGCGTCGTGCCGGCTGGCGCAGCGGGGGTCGACGCGTTCGTTCTAGCCATTTTCGCCTGGGCTCTGCTCGGCTTCGCCAATGTCTATTACGGCCTGGCCCAGCGCGCGCTCGCCCTTACCCTCGACTGCGTGAAAAAGAAGCGTTCCATCGCGCTCTCACGCTCGATGGCATACCATCCCGGCGTGCAGCACGCGGTGGCAGAGATGGCGATCGAGCTGGAAGGAATCGGCCCCCAGCTTGATCAGCTTGCGACAGAGTGGGCCGGCGGTGTCAACCACGGCGCAAATTGGATCCTCAAGATCTTCGCCGCGAAATATCGCGCCGTCGAAGCGTCCTGGGCGCGTGATCGACCAGGCGCTCGATATCGCCGGCGGCTTCGGCATCTTTCGAGACGGTCCCTTCGAGCAACTCTTCCGCGATGGGCGCATCGGCCGGCTTCATCCGGCGAACGCCATGCTCACGCATGAAATCTGCGGAAAGCTCGCCCTCGGCATTAACCCGGACGAACAACCGCGCTGGGGCTGAAGGCAATGGCGCTTTCAATCGTGCCGTTGCTAGCTAACGACTCTTAGCTAACGATGCTTGGCTAACAATTCGTAGCTAACGATTCACGAGTCGATGAGTGATTTTGATCATCGCGGGGCGGGCCAGCGTCTGGTAGACCACGCAATAACGCTCCGTTAGCCGCAGCAACGTCGCGACCTGCTCTTCCGTCGCGTCAGTCTCGAGATCAAAAACGAGCCGAATGCTTTGAAAGCCCACTGGCGCCTCCTTCGAAACGCCGAGAGTCCCGCGAAAATCAAGATCGCCCTCCGCCCGGATGTGAGCGTCTCGCAGATTTATCTCGAGCGCCGTGGCGACTGCGGAAAGCGTCACGCCGGCACACGCGACCAGCGCCTCCAGCAGCATATCGCCTGAGCAGGCCGCCAAACCATCGCCACCGGTGGCCGGGTGGAGTCCCGCCTGCACCGCGCCTTTGGCTGTTCCCAGCTTGCATGTCACTCCTTCGCCCAGACGACCTTCCGCTTTCAGCGTCATGAGCGCGCTTTCGGGCGACACGCGATACCGCTCTTTCAGCGGCGCCTGCAACGACTTGATCTCAGCCGCAGTCATCATTTGCCGAACTGTTTCGAAGCTAGCG
>JBBPYF010000111.1:0-24442 GCA_038200165.1 Chthoniobacterales bacterium
AAAGGTCATCGCCGAGCGCTACAATCGTCTGCAAATCGAAGCACAGCACGAGATTCAAACGATCGTCAGGGCACCCATCCTCAACCCGCGGCGAGACAATCCAGTGCAACAAGAAGCGCTACGTCGCGGAGTTCGCGTCAGAGGCTTGTACGAGCGAGAGGCGACCGAGCAGCCGGAAATCAAGCCGTTTTTGAAGGCGTGGGTGGCCGCGGGCGAGGAGGCGCGTGTTTATGGCGGTAAGTTGCCGCATAAATTGGCGATCTTTGATCATAAGGTCGTGTTGCTTCCATTGGCGATGCCCGGCGACCAGATGCGCGCGCTGCTTATTCGTCATCGCGAGCTAGCGGTGAGCTTGAGCATCATGTTCGAAACTTTCTGGGAAGAAGCTCAGCCCATTCAGTCCATCGAGAGGAAAAGCTCGGTGAACCATCGTAGGCGGCCCACGTCGCGGGAGCATCGCGCGGAGTACCCCAACTCAAATGGTCGCAGCGGCTCTAGTCGAGAGCTCGGACGCGGCAACCGTCAGCCCAAGCCAACCACAGAACAACAAGGTTATAGCCAATGAAATACTTCAGCTTGAAAGCAGTTTCGCGGACGCGTCTCGCATTCGCGTTCGCATTGTATTTCTCCGGTGGGCTCATTGCATTATTTTCCATCGCGGCACGTGCGCCTTCGGTCAGCGAACGCGTAAGTCGCAGCTCGCTTTATGCAGCCTTCCCAGGTGCTGCCGTGCAAACGGCTTCAGAGGGCACATGGTCGATTGTGCCTTCCACCAATACGACTGCTGCCCAAAACAACGTCCTTTCGGCGGTTGCATGCGTGTCGGCCTCTGATTGCTGGGCTGTGGGCTATACAGTCGCGGGAACGCCGAACATGCCGGTAGGAGCGTACCAAACGCTGATTGAGCACTGGGATGGAACTGGTTGGACAATCGCCTCATCACCGAACACCAGCCCGACGGCGAGCAATGTCCTCGCTGGCATTGCCTGCGCGTCCGCTGTTCAGTGCTGGGCTGTCGGTTACTCAGCCGGCGGACAGGCGCTGATCGAACATTGGAATGGCAGCGCATGGAGCATCGTACCGTCAGCTCGGATAGCGGGGGCGCCCCCATTCGATTTCCTCTCCGGGGTGACTTGCCCCTCCGCATCCGATTGCTGGGCCGTCGGCTACTCTGGAACATCAAGCGCCGGCGTGATCGTTGATCAGACGCTGATCGAACACTGGGACGGATCTTCGTGGGTTATCATTCCATCGGGCAATACTCTTCCAGTCCAACATAATATCTTAAATGGAGTCACGTGCATTACAGGCTCGGACTGTTGGAGCGTCGGTTACTACAACGCCGGAAACGCGTGGCAAACGCTGGCACAGCATTGGGACGGCACTGTCTGGAAGATCGTTAGCTCGCCAAACACCGCGGCAACTGAGAACAATTTCCTTTATAGTGTCACGTGCAATTCGGCCTCCGATTGTTGGGCGGTGGCGTTCCACTCCACGACTGCCCAGACATTGATTGAGCGATGGGATGGCAATTCATGGACGATCGTCAGTTCTCCAAACAGCAGCGCCTACAACAACATTCTGGAGGCAGTTTCATGCGCTTCTCCCTCGGAGTGTTGGGCCGTTGGGGCTGGCTATAGCGGCAGCGCCGATCACACGTTGATCGAACGCTGGGACGGCGGCTCATGGGCTATCGTTCCTTCCGCTGATAGCAGTTCAACACAAAACAACGCGCTGTATGGAGTTGCATGTGCCGGCGTGAGCGACTGCTCCGCTGTCGGGTTCTACGATCCTGGCACTGCTGTAGTTCAGACGCTGGCAGAACAATACACCGCCCCGCCGGTCACGTTAAGCAGTGTCGTCTCCCGCAAACCCCACGCAAGCGCAGGAACATTCGATATTAACTTACCCCTTACAGGAAATCCGGCAATCGAGTGCCGCAGCGGTGGCGCGCACGGCGATTACACAATCATCTTTAGTTTTACCAACAATTTAACGGGTGTCGGTGGTGCCCACGTTACCCAGGGAACGGGGAGTGTCAGCAGCAGCTTCATCGACAGCAGCGACGCCCATAATTATGTCGTAAACTTAACTGCCGTCACTAACGCACAGTATATCACAATCAGCCTGAGCAATGTGACTGACTCAGCTGGAAACAGCCGCAACACCGTTTCAGCTTCGATGGGCATTCTCCTTGGCGACACGAGCGGCGACGGGGTGGTTAACTCAGCCGATATCACCCAGACCAAATCGCAGTCAGGACAATTTGTAACCACCTCAAACTTCCGCGAGGACGTGACCGTCAATGGCTCGCTCAACAGCGCCGACATCTCGCTGGTGAAATCGAAGTCTGGCACAGCACTTCCATAATCACAGCGACGAGCGGCGCTTTGTCTTCGATCCACGGCGAGGAAATAACACACAATTGTGTCCCCAAGGAATTTGTGCAGCAAGCTGTTGCACAATTGCGCCATCGGGCCATGCCTCGGCGAAAGCGCGCATGTACTTTAAGTTGCGGACCGAATATCCGCTTAGTTTCGGGAATGTCCGCTGAAGGTCGGCGGCGAGCCGGTCGATCACTTTCGCACCCCAGCCCTGCCGGGCCTGGCTGCCAAGGATATCGCGCCCGACTTCCCAATAATGTAGGACAAGCTCCGAATTAGCAGCGAGCGCAGCCTTGACTTGCGCAGTGCGAATTCGCTCCTTGATGCCTGCGAGGAAGCGCGCGTAACTTTGTGCAGCAGGCTGTTGCACAATTGCTTTCGGCGCTCGTTTCCGCGTCATACTTCGCTTCAGATGCACTGGATTATCTCACCGCCAAATACTGCGCCTATCGCCAAATTTTGCAGAATATCGAGGGTTGTGGAAAACGAACGCCCTAATCTCCTGGGAAGCTATGACAAACTTCCGATTCCTCGCGGTTTAGTTGCTTGGTTTCATAGCGCCAGAAATGTTTTAGCCGCTGCAGAAATGTTGCGCGGTTCTTGTTTCCCCTCGCCGATACGATCCAGCGCCAAGCGAGTTGTTGACGTTTACATGACAAAACATGACAAATTTTGTCGCCGACTTCGCGAAACTTTGCAAAATGCGTTTTTGCTCAATCGCCTTGTAATGCGCACCAATACAGCGTTCTACGCGAATTCACGCAATTTTGAACACGACTTTCAAAAGGTTCGATTCCCTTTACCCGCTCGTGCTATTTCCCGCCGAAGAATTTGCGGAAAGACTGAAATAGCTTGGGGATCGCCTTGGGCACAGCGTTCTCAAAGCGCTGCGCGAACTGCGTTGGTTCGCCGCCGTGAATCGAACAACTCCCCGAGGGCACCTTATCCGCCGGTAAAACGATCTCGTACGCGCTCCCCGCCATTTCGCAGCCGGTGGCGGCGAGCGCATTCGAAATGGAGCAGACGGTCACGCGCGCCTGCGGCATCGTCGGCTCGAGCGGTTGTGCCGGATAACGCGACGCCGCTTTGTTCATCACCTGCACCCACACCGGCAAGGCCAGGGCTGCGCCGTAGCCACGAGAAACGATCGTGGCCGGTTGATCAAACCCGACCCACACGCCGCAGGTGAGCGTGCTGGTGTAGCCGAGAAACCAGGCGTCCTTGTAATCGTTCGTCGTCCCGGTTTTTCCGGCGGCGGGAAGTTTGAACCCCATCGAGCGGGCACTCGCCGCGGTGCCGCGCGCGAGCACTTGTTCCATCAACTGCGATGTCATCCACGCCGCGCTGGGATCGAGCGCCGGCACCGCCAGATGCGCGGCGCGGTAAATCGGTTTGCGTTCCTGGTCGTCGATGCGCTCGATGAGGTAACTTTGTTTGCGCATGCCTGCATTCGGGAACGCAGTGTAAGCGGCGGTGAGATCTTTGAGGTTTGTTTCGAATGCGCCGATGTAAATGGCGGGAGTGCGCGGGACTTTGTCGCTCAGGTTTAATGTCGCGGCGATCTTCTGTACGCCATCGAGGCCGGCGAACTGCCCCACCCGCACGCTCATGGTATTACGCGAATGAATCAGCCCGTACGACACCGGCTGAATCCCGCCGTAGGTGCCATCGGAATTTCCCGGCGTCCACGTCCCAGCGCCTTCGATCTCGCCCGGCTCGATCGCCCCATCGCTAATCGCAGCGCCGGGGAGCAAACCATTGGTGAAGGCGAGCGTGTAGACGAACGGCTTGAACGATGAGCCGATCTGGCGATTGGCCGGCGGCAGCGCCCGATTGAATTTGCTCTGCGCATAATCGCGTCCGCCCACGAGCGCGCGGATGCCGCCGCTGGCATTATCGATCACCACCACCGCGCCTTCGAGATAGGGCATGGAATTGTCCTCGCCCTCTTCGGGCGGTTTATAGTTCGCCTTGAGCGGATGACGGAAATTCGATTGATGCTCAATTTTCACCAGCGTCGACTCGAGTGCCTGCGTCGCGTTATTCTGCACCGCCGGATCGAGCGTCGTGTAAATATAAAGGCCTCCCTGGTCGATCTGATCCTGCGTGAGCAGCATGTTGAGATCGCGCTGCACCGCGTCCATGGCGTAGTTTTCCTGGATCATTGGCATCTTTTTCGGATGCGGATTAATGCGGGAGGCTTTCGCCTGCTGCGCCTGCGCGAGCGAGACTTTCTTCAGCTCAACCATGCGAGCGAGGACAGCGTCGCGCTGCGCTACTGCGCCCTCCGGATTCCGCAGCGGTGAAAAGCGATTCGGGCTGCGGATGAGACCGGCGAGCGTGGCCGCTTCCGACAGGTTCAACTTCGACGCGCTCTTGCCGAAGTAGGCCTGCGACGCCGTCTCGATCCCGTAGCAACCGGCGCCGAAATAAATGCGATTCACGTAAAGCTCGAGGATTTGCTGTTTGGTAAATTCGTGTTCGATGCGCACCGCCACCATCGCTTCGAGGAGTTTGCGGCTGAGAGTGCGGCCACCGAGCGGCAGGCTGTTGCGGGCGAGCTGCTGGGTGAGACTGCTCGCGCCTTCCTTGGCCGAACGGCTCATGATATCGCGGACAAGCGCGCGTCCGACGCCGTAGAAATCAATGCCGTTGTGCTGGAAGAACCTCGTGTCTTCGCGCGCCAGCAGCGCGTCGATGAATGCGGGCGAGACTTCGTTGAGCGGAACGATGAGACGGTTCGCGCCGGCGAGACGGCTGTAGATTTTGCCGTCGACATCGAAGACGGTGTTGCGCTCCGGCATTTGGCCGACCTTCTTCATGTCGAAGGTGTGGGCCCAGCCATAGTAGAAAAAGAACACGCCGAGGGCGCCGCCGCCGACAAGTCCGAGCAGCGAAATTTTCCAACCCCAGCGCCAGAGCCGGCCTGATTTCTTCTTCGGCTCGGACGCCTCCCGTTTCGCGAAAAGTTTCATCTCACTCCGAGGGACATTAGGCGCATCCGGCACATTCGTCACGCGGACGGGAACCGCGGATTACGCGGATGGGTTGTAGCTGCCGTCCGTCCTCGGCGGCAGAACGTTGCAGACGTTGCGTCGCTCCAATGAAAGATTGTTTCGGCGGGACGCCGAAACCAGCACGCGGGACGCGTGCGCTACCCGGAGGAGCGGCTGCGCTTAGAAGCGCAGGTTCACTGGCGCGCCATGCTGCTCCTGGGCGCAGGGTGCATCAATCGGAACGTCCGTCGCCGCCGCGTTCGGCTGCACGATTCCATTCTCCACCAGATACTGCTCCACTTCTTCACCGCTCACGTCAGCGAGGATGTGGCCATTGACTTCCACGCACGGTGAAAGCGACTGGCCACTCTTCGTTTCCATCTCCCAGCGGAAAGCGGGGTTTTGAATGATGTCCTTTTCCGCGAACGGCAAATTGTATTTCTTCAAAACCGCGCGCACCCCTGCGCTCCACCCGCAGTAGGTCTTCAGGTAAGCGGTGATCTGTGGTTGTTCCATAATGCGAATCTACCGTCATCCCGGAGCGAAGTCGAGGGACCCGGTGAAAGTTAGTTGAAAGTTTGCGGCGGGATCCCTCGACTCCACTTCGCTTGGGATGACATGCTTAGTTGGTAAGAGAGGCCGGGCGCCCCGATGTTTTCCCGCTCAGCCTTCGAGGCCCCGGCACATCTCCTTTACCAAAGCGACCTGACTTTCCCGCGGTCAGATCTTGTGTTGCAAAGGTTGCAGCCACGCGTGCAATTTCTGCAGCCCGAGTTCCAGACGCGTTTTCACCGTTCCCAGCGGGTCTTCGGTGGTGGCGGCGATCTCGCGATGGCTCATCCCGGTAAAGAACGAGAGCTCCAGCGCCTGGCGTTGAAACGGCGGCAGCGATGCCATTTGCTCGCGCAAATACCGCCGCAAATCGGCGCGCTCCATTTCGTGCTCCCCGTCCACAGTCGTGCTCGCGCCCGCGGGTAATTCATTGAGCTGCTCTTCGTAGCGATCCTTCACCCGGATGTAGGCCTGCCGCCGCCGCAGCCGGTCGATGGCGCGGCGCCGTGTGATGGTGGTGAGCCAGCCCAGTGGTTTGCCCACGCGCGGCGCATAATTGCGCGCCTGCTTCCACACTTGCAGCAGCGTCTCCTGCAAAACATCCTCCGCTTCGGCCTGCTCGTGAATGACGCTTTCAATGATCGAGCGCAGCGTGTCGCCGTGCCGCTCGTAGAGCGCTGCCAGCGCCTTCTCGTCGCGCTCCGTGATTGCGCCCATGATGGCCTCGTCGCTGGCCGATCTGAAATCGTCCTGTAAAGCGGTTGGCGCGATCATGCCACCTGCGTCGGTTTCGAGTTGCCCAGCGCCTGCCACCAATCGGCAGACGTTTTGTCGCTGATAAGCGGGTTGAGGGGATAAATCCATTGGTGCACATGCGAGTGGCACCCGCCCGTGGGGCATCGCAGCTCGTAGCCGGAACCATCGGCCGAAACGATGACGTCGTGACCGCTGAACTGCTTCTCGCAGAGAACGCAGACGCGTTTGTCATCAAGCGATTGCCAGTCGCGAAAAGAATCTTGCTGACGCAGGATGGCGAGCTTGTCCGCAGGGTCGCACGTCGAGTGAATCATGAGGCTGCGAATTTGATGTGCGTCCTTATGGCTCACAATCGGGATGGTGCACGATCAACTCTTAGGTGAAATCCTGATACGCCGCGCAAGCTCTGTCGACTGCGCTCGGGATGAGCTAAGAATAGGCGTGCTCAATTACATTTGGCTCGCGCTCGTCCTTCTCGCGGTCGCAATCGGCGGATGGAATGACCGGCTGAAGGATGTGACCGATGGCGCGTTTGACGGCGCCAAGACCGCGGTCACCATCGCGCTCGGTCTCATCGGCGTGATGGCGCTCTGGCTCGGCGTCATGCGGCTGGCGGAACGCGCCGGGCTGGTGCAAAAAATCGCACGCGCGCTGCGGCCGTTGATGCGGCGACTTTTCCCCGATGTTCCAGGGCAACATCCGGCCATGGGGGCGATGGTGATGAACATGGCGGCTAACATGCTCGGCCTGGGTAACGCGGCCACGCCACTGGGCCTGCGCGCCATGCGCGATCTCGAGTCGCTCAATCCGCACCCCGGCATCGCCACCAACGCCATGTGCACCTTCCTCGCCATCAATACCGCATCGGTGCAATTAATTCCTGCGACCGCGATTGCCATTCTCGCCGCCTCTGGTTCCACGCGCCCAACCGCAATTGTCGGCACCGCGCTGCTCGCCACCCTCTGCGCCGCGACCACTGCCATCGTTGCGGTGAAAATTCTTGAGAAGCTGCCGTGGTTTCGTATTCGGAAAAACGATCTCGCTGTTGCTGAGCGCGGGCCCGAGTACATGGACAAGGCCGCGGCCAGCGACGGCGGCTACAGCGCAGAAACTCCCGCGCCGGCGACACTTGCCGGCCGCGTCGCCATCATTGCTCTGCTACTGTTCTTCGTCGCGGTGTTTATTCGCATTGTCTGGCCACAAATGTTCGGCCTCGCGCCGTCCACTGAAGTGAACGCATTCGTCCGCAGCGTGAATGCTCTCTCGTTGCTGGCAATTCCGTTCCTGCTCAGCTTTTTTCCACTCTACGCTGCGGCACGCCGGGTGAAGGTGTACGACGAGTTTGTCGAGGGCGCGAAGGAAGGCTTCAATGTCATCCTGCGCATCATTCCATTTCTGGTGGCAATGCTCGTGGCCATCGGAATGTTCAAAGGCGCCGGCGGCATCGATCTGCTCACCCGCCTCCTTTCTCCCGTGCTCGGGCCGCTCCATTTCCCGCCCGATCTTTTGCCGCTGGCGCTGATGCGTCCCTTGAGCGGGAGCGCGACTCTGGCGCTGTTGACCGACATCGTGCGCCGGCTTGGGCCGGACAATATCGTGAGTCTGATGGCGGCAACGATCTACGGCAGCACGGAAACGACCTTTTACGTGGCGGCGGTGTATTTCGGCTCGGTCGGAATCAAACAAACCCGGCACGCTATTCCGGCAGGATTGCTGGCCGATGCGGTCGGCGTGATCGCGTCGGTCGTGATTTGCCGCGCAGTTTTGTAACTGAACGCGTCATTCCGAGCGACAGTCGAGGAATCCCATGTTGGTACATGTAAGGTAACTTCCGCGGGATCCTTAGGCTGCGCTTTGCTCGGCTCGGGATTGACATCGCATTTTTCCCTCGCCAGCCGTGCGCTACTTTCCCTATCGTCGCCCTCTTCATGATTCAGCGTGATTATCTCGTTATTGGCGCAGGGATCGGCGGCGCGAGCGTGTGTGAAGCGATCCGGCAGCATGATAAGCGTGGCAGCGTGATGCTCGTCGGCGTGGAAGCGTTCGCGCCCTACAAACGATGGCTGCTCTCGAAGAATTTCCTGCGCGACAAAAACGCCGGCGCCCACAAGCTCATCCACGCGGGCGAGCAATGGTATGCGGCGCATAAGGTCGATGCCCGCTTCGGCACCGTCGTCACGCAATTGAACATCGACCGCCGCGTCGCTGTGCTCGGCAACGGCGAGAGTATCGAGTTTAATAAAGCCTGCCTCGCCATGGGCAGCCGCCCGGTGCGTCCACCGGTGGCGGGCATCGGCCTGGGCAATGTGATTTATCTGCGCACCTTGCGCGACGCTTTCGCCCTGCGCGAGATGGCTGAGCATGAGAAGAACGTCATTGTTATCGGCGGCGGATTGCTCGCGTGTGAGACTGCGGCCAGCCTGCGGCAGATGAAATTGAAAGTGAGCGTGATGCACCGGCACGCGAATCTGCTCAATCGTTATCTCGACTCGGACACGGGCGCGTGGCTGACGGGCTACTTCAGCAAGAACGGCGTGCAGTTGCTCATGGGCGAAAGCCTCAACGGCTTCGAAGGCAAAACGGTGCTGCGAAATATCCAGACCAAGAGCGGCAATCGCGTCGCTGCCGGGCTCGCTGTAGTCGCCTGTGGCGCCGAGCCGAACCTCGATCTCGTGCGCAACACACCGCTCTCCGGCCCGCACGGTTCACCCGTGACCGAGTATCTTGAGACGGAGGAAAAAGGGATTTACGCCATCGGCGATCTTGCCTTTTATCCTGATCGCCTGATGGGCGGGATGCGACGGCAGACGCATTGGGAAAATGCGCGCGAGCAAGGCCTCGTCGCCGGCGCAAATATCACCGGCAAAAAAAGAATTCGCTACGAGCAGCTACCCTATTTCTGGACCGAGATGTTTGATCTGCGGCTCGATTTCATCGGCGACTTCAGCCTGCCGCCGTCTCGCCTCGAGCTGAGGGGAACGCATGCGAAAAAGAAGTGGAGCGCCCGCTATTTTCAAGGCGAACGGCTGCGGGGAATTTTGCTGTCGGGAGCGACGCCGAAGGAGATCGAGGGAGCAAAAGCGGAACTAAAGGGAACACTGGGCAAGTAAATTGCTATGGTAAATATGGAAAAGCTCGCGCCACACTGCTCCCCCACCAGAACGAGCCGTATGATCCGGGCTGACATCCGTAAAAATTCCTCTATGCTCTCGCTCGGTTCCTTCGCCTTCGCCTGCATCACTCTCTTCGGCTGTGTGGTGTGGGCTTGCGTGAAGGATTCTGACCAGACATAGACCTCATGCTCGATCCGGACGATCTGAAGTGGATCGCGAAAACCTCCACTGAGCTGAACACCGCGCTTCAGCAGATCGCCCGCTACGCCGAGATGGCGCAACGGCACCGGGGTGACCACGATTACCTCCGAATCCTGGCTGAACGGGTGGAGGCCGCGGCAAAATCGAGTCAGGCCCTGTTCGATCGGGTCACGTCCAAAATTCTCGAAACCACCAGCGGCAAGACCGGTGGCGCTCAGCCGGCAGCCAAGACGGCAGGCGTTCCTGCCAGCGGCGCAACAGAGACGCCGGCCGAGCTTCCCGCCGACATTCCGGTGAAGAATCCCAACGGCCCCCGCGAATACATCCTGCTCATCGACGACGAGCCGGAGATCGCGGAGCTGGCGGGGGAGATGCTGGCGGAAGAGGGCTATAAAGTCATCGTGGCCAAGGATGGCTTAGAGGCGTTGAAGATTTTCCAGCGCGTCAACCGGCAGATCGGCCTGGTGATTCTCGACTATTTCCTGCCGGTGATGGATGGCGACGCAGTCTTCGAGGAATTAAAGGCGCTCAGCCCGAATGTGAACGTCGTCTTGAGCAGTGGCTTTGCCGAGCAGAACAAAATCGGCGCCATGCTCGCGCAAGGGCTGCGCGGCTTCATTCCCAAGCCTTACACCCGCGCGAAACTGCTCGAGCAAGTGCGCTCGACCATCGATGCCTCGCGCCGCCCGATCCGCTAGTTGTTGTAGCCGCCGTCTCGTTGTAGCTGCCGTCCGTCCTCGGCGGCAGGCGAACGTCCACAGATACGGCAACGCTCCTGCCGCTGAGGACAGCGGCAGCTACAATGCCGCGAAGCGAGCGAGCCGTTGCTCGAGGTGCGGCGGCACGTGCGCGGTGACGACTGCGAACTCTCCCTCGTAGCCAAGCTCCAGCACGTGGCCGACGCGATGGATCTCCGCGATCAAATTCGGTTCGCTCAGCGGCACGCGAAAGCGCGACCGCAGTCGCCAGGCGCTCAAAGCATCCTGCAGCACGGCCACAAACTCGTCCATCCCGCGACCGGTTTTGGCCGAAATCGCAACACTCCCTGGAAATCGCTGCCGGTATGTATCGGCCAGCTCAGGATTCTGCAGCAGATCGATCTTGTTAAAAGCGATCAGCGTTTGTTTCCCGAAGGCATCGAGTTCTTTGATCACGCTTTCCACCGCCGCCATCTGCTCGTCCACGCGCGGATGGCTGAGATCGACGACGTGAATCAAAAAATCCGCGTCGTTCACTTCCTCCAGCGTCGCCTTGAATGACTCGATGAGCGTGTGCGGCAGCTTGCGCAGAAAGCCGACCGTATCGGTGAGCAGCACGCGCTGTTTGTTGGGCAAGGTGAAGCTGCGCGTCGTCGGGTCGAGCGTGGCGAAAAGTTTGTCCGCCGCGAGCACGTCTGAGCCGGTGATCAAATTGAGCAACGTCGACTTGCCCGCATTGGTGTAACCGACCACTGCCGCCACCGGCCACTGGTGGCGTTTGCGTCCCTGCCGTTGCACGTTCCGCACTTTGCGCACGCCTTCGAGGTCCCGCTCGAGCCGCGCGATCCGTTCCTGCACTCGCCGCCGATCCACCTCCAGCTGCGTCTCGCCCGGGCCGCGCGTCCCGATGCCGCCGGTCTGCCGCGAAAGGTGGGTCCACATCCGCGTCAGTCGCGGCAGCAGATATTGCAATTGCGCCAGCTCGATTTGCAGCCGCCCTTCGCGCGAGCGCGCACGCTGCGCAAAAATATCGAGAATGAGCTGGGTGCGATCGAGCACCTTGCGCGCGAACAGATTCTCCAGGTTGCGACCCTGCGCCGGCGAAAGTTCATCATTGAAAATAACGGACGTGACTTGTCGAGCCTCCACTGAATCCTTTATCGCTTCCGCTTTGCCTTTGCCGATGTAAAACGGCGCCGTCGGCCTGGGCAGTTTTTGCGTGACGGTATCGACCACTTCCGCGCCGGCCGAGTTGGCCAGCTCGCGCAACTCTTCCATCGAATCGCGCAGGTCCCACTTCGATACTCCATCCTGCTCCAGGCCGATGAGCAGTGCGCGCTCCGGCTGCTTTTGGGACCGAGTCTCAATCATCGTTGTAGGTGTCGTCCGTCCTCGGCAGGCGGCGATCTATGCCGCCGTCGTGCAACGCAGACTCCGCCGCCGAGTTCCACCGACTTATGATGAGGTGCGCCCGAATCATCCTTGCGCGATTCGCTGAATGATCGCGCTGACTGCTTCCCGATGTGACAAGGCTGTCAAATTGAGCTGTGGGAAATTAGTTTGATGCCGGAACCAGGTCAACTGCCGCTTGGCATAACGCCGCGTCGCCTGCTGGATTCTGGCGATGCAATCTTTCCGCGAGAATTCGCCGGCGAGGAGCTGCTGGATTTCGCGTAATCCCAGAGCTTGGCCCGCGGTCGGCCCGATCTCGTCGAGGCGCGCCACTTCCTCTTCCACACCGTCACGAAACATCGCATCCACGCGCTCATTGATCCGCGCGTAGAGATCATCGCGCTCGCGCAGGAGAAACATGCCACGCGCCTCCTCAGCGTGAACGGAGCGCCTCTCCTCAGTGTGACCGGCACGCATCTCGTCAGTGTGACCGAAGCGCTTCTCTTGCCTGTCATCCCGACCGAAGCGAAGCGAAGTGGAGGGATCCCGCGGCGCTACCTGTAAGTCAGCGCCACGGGGACCCTCGACTGCGCTCGGGACAACGTGCTTTCTCATCCCAACAGACTCTGCAATCTCAATCGCACGCGCCACCCGCCGCCGATTTTTGAGATCAATCCGCTCCGCGACATCCGGCGCGGCCCGGCCTAATCGCCGCACGAGTTCTTCCAGCGAAAGAGCCGCCAGCTCGGCCCGCCGCTTCGCATCCGGCGCCGGCGCCTCATCGAAACCGCGCGTGAGCGCCTTCACATAGAGCCCGCTGCCGCCCACCACGAGCGCGAGCTTTCGTTTCTCGCGCACCCGCCCGAGTGCGCTCAACGCGATTTCGCGAAACCGCGCCGCCGACATCTCCTCGCCCAGCGGGACCATGCTCAGAAGATGATGCGGCACGCGCTGTCGCATTTCCACATCAGGCTTCGCCGTCAGAATATCCAACCCACGGTAAATCTGGAACGCGTCCGCATTGATGATCTCCCCACCGAGTTGCTCCGCCACATCAATCGCCAAGCTCGATTTCCCTACCGCCGTCGGACCGACAAGATAGAAAACGTCGCGCATTGCTTCGCCCCGATTCATCCGCGTTATCCGCGGTTCTGTTTCTAAAACAAATCGGGAGACACGTTCCCGCGCCTCCCGATTTTTAGAAGCTTCCTTGGGCGTTACTCGCGCGCGTGCTCGGTCGATTTCGCGCCGCTGACCACGAGCTTGCGCCCGAGGAATTCCTTATCGTGCAGCTCGGCCACGGCGCGCTTCGCTTCCTCGACCGTCTGCATTTGCACGAAGGCAAAACCTTTCGAGCGCTGGTTGTGCTTGTAACTCACGACTTCCGCGTTCTGCACCTGGCCGACGCCATTGAACAGGTCGAAGAGGTCGCTCTCCGTCGCCTCAAAAGAAAGATTCCCGACGTAGAGCCGCGGCGATGTGACTTCGACCGACTCCGGTTTACGCGGGCTGCGCGCACGCGGCGTTTCTTCCCGCCGCGTTTCCTCCCGCTGCGGTCGCGAACCATTTGTTTTGCTCGTTTTGCTTTCGCCGAAAAACGCGACGATGCGTGACAGCAAACCCTTCTTCGGTGCCGCTTTCGCCGGCTCGGCCTGGCGCGAACGCCCGGCGTTGCCTGGTCTGCGGGAACGGCCGCGCCCACCGCGGCGCGAGTGTCTCCCGTTGTCTTGAGATCTCATGTGTATTCCTTTTTAATATAGGATGATTGTGCGGGCGGAGCGCATCGGTTGATGCACAGCCTGCGGCGCCCGATCTGGTCGAGGTTGAGCAATCGGCCACGCCGTCGGAAAACTCCGCCACTCGCAAGCGGGAACTTTTCGATCTAAATGCCGCTGCTTTAAGCGAATGAAACAGGGAAAATGCGAGAAGCCGCACCATAGTTTCCAAAATTGTCTGAATCGCTACAAGCCAAGCGAAAGATCGAAATCCTCCGTAACACTCGCACTATTTGCCAGCTTCGGAGCGATTGCAAGCGGCGGCAGATCCGCGTTTCGCGCGCGGAGTTGTCGCTGCCGTCACTCCCGGCGGCAGACGCGCGTTGCTCAAGCCACCAGCCATGCCTCTGCCGCCGAGGACGGACGGCAGCGACAACGCTCCTGTTTCGACACCCTCGGCCTCACTTATTCCGCGGCCCGAGCACCCGGTCCCGCACCGAGTAATACCGCGACTTGAGATACTGCTTCGGCCATTCCTGCCGAATCGGCCGGAGCCAATGCCGCAACAGGTCGCGTCGCGAAAGCTGTGGCTCGTACCCGAGCGGCTCCATTAGCTCGCGACAATGCCATTCCACCCACCCGATTTCCTCCCCCGATAATTCCGTTCGCCAGCTCTGGGCGCGCTCCGGCGTCACGCCGGAAAATTCGCGCTGGCTGGCCGAGTTGCCGCGCCAGAGCTTCCCCGCTTTCGTCGGCGTCAGGACAATGTCCGGACTAAAAGAAATCTCGAGAAAATCGCAGACGCGCTTCATCGCCACGGCCGGATTTGTCGCCAGCTCCTCGTAACGGGTGGTCAATCCCGGCAACTCACCAGCCTCCGCCCGCAGCGCCAACTGCGCCGCCTGCAACCAATGCGACACGCAGTAATACACCGAGAACTCGCGCGTGCGCCGCGTCTTCTCCAGCGCGACCTGCGCCGCCAGGATGGCGCGTGGATCCCGCAAGGTGAGCAGGATTTTTGCGCGGGGGAAACGCGCCAGAATCTGCGGAATAAAACGCCGATTCGCCGGCGTCTTTTCCACCCAGCGCACGATCGTCTCGAGCGGCACGCGCAAGGTCTCGGCATAAGCTTCCATCATGATGACGAGCAAATCTCGCTCTGCCTTCGCCGGCGCGAATGCGGCGCGCTCGAACCGCTGCCGAAATTCCGCCGCCGGAAACTCCGCGTAATCCGCTTTCTCCCATTCCGCCGGCCCACCAAGCAGAATCCGCGAGAGCGCTTCTTTCGTGAGGTAATCGAACTGTGCCCGCCGGCCACGGCTGCCGTATTTGTGCAGTGCCGTCGGGAAATAGGCCGTCTCCTCCGGCAGCACCAGCAGCTGCGGATGGCCATCGAGCAGCGCGATGAGCAGCGTCGTGCCCGATTTCGCCTGGCCCGCCGCAAAACAGGCGCGCTCCGCAAACGGCAACGGCTCGCTCACAACAATGCGCGGCCCGATCGGCGAAACCACTCGACGAACTTCGGCAAACCTTCCGCCAGCTTCGTCCGCGGATCATAGCCGAGCAGCCGCCGCGCCTTGGAAATATCGGCACAGGTCAGCGGCACATCGCCCGGTTGCTCCGGCAACACATTGATCTTCGCCTTCCTGTCCACGGCCAACTCGATTTGCTCGATCAAATCCTTCAACTGCACTGTCTGATTCTCCCCGAGATTAAAGATGTCGAACATCGCGCCATCGTAGCCGAGCGCCGCTACCGCGCCCTGGATGATGTCATCGATATAAGTGTAATCGCGCCGCGTCGTGCCGTCGCCGAACTGGTCGATCGGCTCTCCCGTTATAATCCGGCGCGTGAACTGATGAATGGCCAGATCGGGTCGCTGCCGCGGACCGTAGACGGTGAAGAAGCGGAGCGCGATCACCCGCATCCCGAACAGGTGCGAGTAAGTCGAGCAGAGAAATTCCGCCGCGATCTTGGTCGCGGCATATGGACTGATGGTCTGCGTTAAATGCAAATCCTCCGAAAACGGAACAGTCTTCGATATTCCATAAACCGACGAACTCGAGGCGAGGATGAACCGTTCCACGCCAGTGCTGCGCGCGGCCTCGAGCAGATGCAGTGTGCCGTTCACATTAGTGTCGTAATACAACTGCGGTTGCGCGATGGACGGACGCACTCCTGCGCGCGCGGCCAGGTGCGCGATGGCATCGAATTTCTCGCGCCGGAATAAATCACGCACGGCGTTGTTGTCGCGCAGATCGATGCGGAAGACCGGCGTCTCGCTGACGAGGGAGGCGATGTTGGCGTGTTTAATCGCCGGATCGTAGAAATTGTTAAAGTCATCCAGAACGGCGACGGCGTGATCCTGCCGCAGTAGAGCCTCGACAAGATGCGAGCCGATAAATCCCGCGCCGCCGGTGACGAGCACTCGCATGACGCGAGCTTAGATATGCCAGCGCGCGTTGCCAACATGGACCGTGACTCCGCTCGATGTTGTAGCTGCCGCCGTCCTCGGCGGCAGAAAGGGCGGTGGCTCCCTGATGTCGTGGAAAACCACCGCACCGAAAGGATGATTGCGTCACAACTCCCACGTCAGCGGCAGAACCGTTGTGCTTGCTACGTCCCCAGCACTGCCGCCGAGGACGGACGGCAGCTACAACGTCACGTTTCCTTTTCCGCACTCCCCCGCGATTCGTTGCATTTAGACCTGCGCCGTGCTTGGTCATCGAAGATTGAAACGCGCTTTCCTGTGCCTCATTGCGTTTCTCCTCGCCTGCGCCGTGGTCGTGAGTTGGCGCCTTTGGCCCGAACTCACCCGGCCGAATGTCCACGATCCTGCCTTCCAGCTCCCGCCGCCCTTCCTGCTCGCATCGCTCCCACTCGCGACCCGGTTCGATTTTCCCCTCGGCAGCGAGAACGGCGCCCTCGCTTACAACGCGCAGCCATTCACCCAAAACCGCCATCTCGGCGACGATCTCAACGGCATCGGCGGCGAGAACTCCGATCTCGGCGACCCGATCTACGCCGTCGCTGACGGCGCCGTTCTCTTTGCCGGCGAAGGTGGTCCCGGCTGGGGCAACGTCGTCATCATTCTTCACGCGATCCCTGAGAATGGCGCGCGCCGCTACGTGCAATCGTACTACGCGCATTGCGACACCATTCTCGTGCACGCGCGCGAATTTGTGGCGCGTGGTCAGCGCATCGCCACCGTCGGTACCGGTGGCGGCCGCTATTTCGCGCATCTGCATTTCGAAATGCGCGAGTTTATCACCCCCTTCATCGGTGCCGGTTACCGAGAAAATACCAGCGGCTGGCTGAACCCCAGTGACTTCATCGCGAAACACCGCGGCGCCCCAGACGACGATGTGGGCCGGAACACAGCCGTCCCGGCTGTGCGGCCGCCGGGCGTCTCGCCTGGCGACTGAATATCCAGCAGGCGAGACGCCCGCGCCACACAGGCAGGATGCCCGTGCTCCGTCTCCGGGATTGCACAAATAAACCCCGTTTCTCATCCTTCCATCGCACCGCCGCACTTTCATGCCTTCATCCATCATCCGCCGCCTCACCGCGCGCGGCGCGCGTCTGAGCAGCTTCCGCTATTACGACCTGCTCGTTCACATCTTCGTCGTCATCCTTCTCATCTCGAATCTCGTCGGCCAAAAAATCTGCATAAATCCATTCATCCGCTTTTTAGGCCACGTCCCGCACGTCAGCGGCGCGCAACTCCTTTTCCCGCTCACCTACATCTTCGCCGACGTCTTCACTGAGGTTTACGGCTATGGCGCTTCCCGCCGCGCCATCTGGCTCGCCTTTTTTTCCAATATCATCCTCACGGTGATGGGCATCTTCGTCACCTGGTTCCCGGCCGCGGCGGAGTTTCCGAACCAGCGCGCCTTCGAAGCCGTCTTCTACACTGTGCCGCGATTCGTTATCGGCAGTCTCGTCGCCTTTTGGGCCGGCGAGTTCACCAACTCCTATACCCTGGCCAAAATGAAACTCTGGACCGATGGCAAATGGCTCTGGCTGCGCTTCGTCGGCTCAACCATCACCGGCCAGTTCGTCGACACCGTCACCATCATGGTCATTGCCTTTGTCGGCTACGCGCCCTGGTCGACCATCGGCAGTCTTATCTTCTGGGGCTACAGCTTCAAAGTCCTTTACGAGTTTCTCGCCATTCCACTTACCTACACGGTAGTTAATGCGCTCAAACGCGCCGAAGGCGTCGACATCTTCGATCGCCACACCAACTTCAATCCCTTCGCGCGAAACCGCGTCCCATCCGCATAACTGGAGGGACGACCTCTGTGTCGTTCCCAAACTCCTGGCTTTGCACACCAAGGCCTGTCTATGACACGTGCTCACGAGCGAACCTCGAACACCCTCTCCGTGGCGCGGCGAAAATCTTTCTCAGGAACGCCCGAAAGTTTGGGGCGGGACAGCGCCCGTCCCTCCAGGTGTTACCAGCGGAGCTCGTTCAACTCGCCTTGGTAAGGCTAATCCTTTGTCTTGCTAACCAACCCCGCGAATCGGGTTTTCGACTACATACTGCCACTTCTTATCGTAACTCTCACCGCGCCTCAATTGCGTATCCCAGAAATGCCGTTGCCAGATTGGACGCTGCGCTCGCAGCCGGCCAACCACGCGCCGCGACTGATTTCCAATAGCTGACCCACTGCAGCAACGGGCGTACTTTGGATTCCGCCGGCGCACAAAACAGGTGAATGTGATCGGGCATCATAACATAGCGGCCCACGAGCCATGAACTTGCCGTACGCCAGCTATGCAAGATGATCCATGCGCCTTCTCATTGGCAAGAATTGATTGCCGCTCCTTCGTGCAAACCGTGAGAAACACAATAATGGGCGTATTATGCCGCTCGCATACGGGAATGTGAACCGGGTGTTTGCGTCCTATCGAATCCATATCCTGGAGGGACGCACCTCCGTGTCGTCCCAAACTTCTGGCCTTTTGGACGCAAGTGTTGATCCACAGAGTGCGTGTCGATGCTCGAACCCACCACCGGTTCGTGACGACATGCTTCCGCGCGAACCCCAAAATTAGGGACGGGAGGGCGCCCGTCCCTCCAGATAAGACGTTTGGCGTCTCACATGTGCTCGATGATGTTATCTCCAAATTGTGAGCACTTGATCTCCGTCGCGCCTTCCATCAGGCGCGCGAAATCGTAGGTCACGCGCTTGCTGGCTATCGCCCCATTCAATCCCTTAATAATGAGATCGGCCGCTTCCGTCCATCCCATGTAACGGAACATCATTTCACCAGATAAGATGACGGAGCCGGGATTGACCTTGTCCTGGTTAGCATACTTCGGCGCCGTCCCATGAGTAGCTTCGAACACCGCGTGTCCGGTGATATAGTTAATATTCCCACCAGGCGCGATGCCGATGCCTCCTACCTGCGCGGCGAGCGCGTCGCTCAGGTAGTCGCCGTTTAAGTTCAACGTCGCAATCACGTCGAAGTCCTCCGGGCGGGTCAGCACCTGTTGCAGCGTGATGTCAGCGATCGCGTCCTTAATCACAATGCCGGCGCCCGGTTTACCTTCCGGGATCCGGCGCCACGGCCCGCCATCAATCTCCTCCGCGCCGAAGAACTGTTTCGCAACCTCATAGCCCCAGTCGCGGAAAGCGCCTTCCGTAAACTTCATGATGTTACCTTTGTGCACCATCGTCACGCCTTTACGCTTGTTCTGGATGGCATAAGAGATGGCGCTGTGAATTAAGCGCACACTGCCGGAGTAACTCACCGGTTTGATGCCAATACCTACTCGCACGTCACTTGGAAAATCCTTCGCCCCAACCGCGGTCCAGAACTCCCGCGCCTTGTCTGTCGTGCCGAACCTGATCTTGTCGAAAGCCTTCGGGAACTCCTTTTGCAGATAGTCGAGTAGCTTGTTCGTTTCTTCGGTTCCGGCGGCATACTCGATTCCCGCGTAAATGTCCTCCGTATTCTCACGGAAGATAATCATGTCCACCTTCTCCGGGTGTTTCACGGGCGAGGGGACACCGTTGAAGTATTGAATCGGCCGGAGACAAACGTAGAGATCGAGTAGTTGCCGCAGCGCGACATTGAGTGAGCGGATACCTCCGCCGACCGGAGTAGTTAACGGTCCCTTAATGCCGACAAGATACTCGCGGAAAGCTTCTACCGTCTCATCCGGCAGCCAGCTATCGAACTTGTCCTTGGCCGATTGTCCGGCGAATACTTCAAACCATGCAATCTTCTTCGCGTCGCCGTAAGCTTTCTCCACCGCCGCATCAAAGACGCGCACACTTGCCGCCCAAATGTCCGGTCCCGTGCCATCGCCGCGGATGAATGGAATGATGGGCCGGTCGGGCACATTGAGTCTCTGGCCTCGCGTGATCTTTTCTCCGGCTGGCGGCGTGATGTCTTTGTAGGGCATGGTCGCGATTGTAGCGGCGGAAATCACGAGCCGCAACGCCGCACGATGCTGGGTTGATCGGAATGGGTTTAGCCACAGATGGACACAGATGAGCAGAGGAGCACAGCCCGTCCTCGGCTGTGCGGCCGCCGGGCGTCTCGCCTGGCGTATAGAAGTGAGCCTCTCGGCCCTATCGGCTCCGTAGGCGACGCTGAAAATTAGCTCCGAGAGTTATGAAATTGGGTCAAAAACGCGATGAGTGTGCAGGAGCTTGAAGCTGAAGTGAAACGCCTGTCGACGGTCCTAACGAGTTATGACTTGGTCCGCGGCTGGCAGCCGCGGACGACAGGCTGGCAGCCTGTGCTCCCCAGAACACCGCGCGCGGCTGTCTGGTTTTGGCAGAGTTGAACGGTGTAAGCCAGATCCGCGCGGGGGGCTTGGAACTTCTTTGGGATTTGGCGCTTGGAATTTTTAAAACGCTTCTTCCACTTCACTCGGCTCTTCGGCGCGGTCGGCGAAGCGGGTGAATTCGTGGATGAAGGTGAGCTTTACTTCTCCGATTGGCCCGTTGCGTTGTTTGGCGATGATGAGCTCGGCTTTCCCTTTCATCTCCTCTTTCTCTTCGTCAGTATCGGCGTAGTACTCTTCACGAACGAGCAATCCAACCAAGTCGGCATCCTGTTCGATGGAACCGGATTCGCGCAGATCGGCCAGACGCGGGACGCCTTTGCCGCTGCCCGTGCGATTCTCGGGATTGCGATTCAACTGCGCGACGACGATGACGGGGATGTTCAACTCCTTCGATAATGCCTTGAGGCCGGCTGAAATTTCCGAGATCTCGAGCTGACGATTATCCTGCGCGCGGCGCGAGATCGATCGCAGGAGCTGGAGGTAATCGACTACCAGCAGCTCGATGTTGTGCTGGGCTTTGAGGCGGCGGGCCTTGGCGCGCAACTGGAGGATGTCCATGCCCGCGGTATCGTCGATGAAGAGCGGAGCGAGCGACAGTTCCGACCCGGCCTTGGCCAGCTTGGGGAATTCTTCCTGGCTGAGGAAACCGTCGCGCGTTCTGGTCAGGGCGACGCGGGCGCGGGAGCAGAGCAGCCGTTGCACAAGCTGCTGCCCGCTCATTTCCAGGCTGAAAATGGCGACCGGGAGTTTTCTGGTGATGGCGACGTGCTCGGCGATGTTCATGGCAAAGGCGGTCTTGCCCATGCTCGGGCGCGCCGCGATGACGATCATCTCGCCCGGGTGCAATCCGCTGGTGAGATGATCGAAATCGCGGAAGCCGGTGGAAATGCCGGTGAGCGCTCCCTTGTTCTGATAAAGCTTTTCGATGGCGCCGAGGGTATCCATGACCTGCTCCTGGATGGTCGGCATTTTCCCTTTGAAGCGGGTTTCGCCCACGCTGAAGACGCTTTGCTCGACTTCATCGAGGAGGGCGTTGACTTCGCCTTGGTCGTCGTAGGCGCGGCGCACCCCTTCGGTGCAGGTGGCGATGATCTCGCGCAGGATCCATTTGTCGCGAACGATCTCGAGGTAGTAATCGATGTTCGCCGCCGTCGGGACGAAGGTGAAAAGGCTGGTGACAAAGGCGGCGCCGCCGACGGTCTCGAGAAGGTTCTGGTCGCGCAGGGTTTGGGTAAAGGTGATGAGGTCAATGGCGTGACCGGCATCCCACTGCTCCCTCAGGACGCGGTAGATCGTCTGGTGCGCGGGAATGTAGAAGTACGGGTCGCTGATTTTCTCGATGGCGGCGGGAATGGCTTCCTGCGGTGCGATGAGCATGGAGCCGAGCACGCCCTGCTCGGCTTCGACGCTATGGGGCGGGGCACGGTGAATATCCTGTGCCGAACCTGTGGAAGACCCCTGAAAAACTTTTTCCCGACTTTTCGCGGCCGAGCCTCGCCCGCCGTTTTCATTCGGCGCTGGTTTGCGAGGCTTCTCAGGACCATTTCCCTGAGAGCTCGGCATCTATTTTCGTTTCTTTTCGGTGCGCTGTTGTTTCGCTGCTTCCGCCGGCGGAGCCGCCGTTTCGGCTTTCGGCTCCTCCGCTGATTTTACTTCGAATTTAAACGTCGCGGTCACGTCATGATGCAGCTTGATCGCGACCTCGTGCTCGCCGGTCGTCTTGATGGGATGCTCGAGGCCAATCTTGTGCCGGTCAATGTCGATCCCGATCTCATTCTTCAGGCGCGTGACAATGTCCTGCGCCGTGATCGATCCGAACGCTTTGCCCGTCTCACCGGTTTCGAGTTTGAAGATGAGACGAGACTTGTTGATCCGGCGCGCCAATTCCTCCGCTTCGTTCAGCTCGCGCGCTTCGCGTTCGGCGCGCTTCTTTTTTAAATTATCGAGCTGGCGAACGCTGGAGGGCGTCACCTCATAGGCCTTGCCGCGGGGCAGAAGAAAATTTCGCGCATAGCCGCGGCGCACCCTGACCACATCAGCTTCCGCGCCGAGGCCGGGCACATTTTCGGTCAAAATAATCTCAGTGGAAGGCATGAGCGAGCCGGCGCGGCGCGGTAAAGGCCGGAGCGGGCGAACGAGTATAGGGCGCGTGATTGCTGTGTCAATTTGTCGGAAGAGATGGTCCGCAGATTGCGCGGATTTACGCAGATTAAATCTGTGAGGGAATTTGGGTTCCGGAAATCTGTGGATGAATAAGTGCCGAGACCCGCGGGCGGCGAAAACTCAGGACGGCGACGGCGCTGCTTCGCCGCGTTTCTCAATGATGTAATCGTGAATCGAGTTGACGCTGCGGAGCACTTGCGTGGCCACTTCGGCGTTCGGCACGCTCACGCCAAACGTCTTCTCCAGCCCAACCGCGAGTTCGAGCGCGTCGATGGAATCGAGGCCGATGCCATTTGGTCCAAAGAGCGGCGTGTCATCGGCGATCTGATCCACCGTGATCTGCAGCATCAGGTTTTTCACCATCATCTCTTTGATGTGCGCGCGCAGGTCTGGATCGGACATAAGGAAAGCGCGGCGATATTCCCGCAGGAGCCGGAATACGTCAACTGCAGGGCGATCCTGTCATCCCGAGCGAAGTCGAGGGATCTCGCGGCGCTACTTCTAAGGTAACATCACGGGATCCCTCGACTCCAGGTCTGAGCGTTACACGTGCTCGGCGCGATCACCGGGCGCGGTAGTTTGGTTGGGGTCCGGCTGAGTCGCCCCGGCGGCGGGTGGCGATTCGATGCGCGGAACGCTCGCCTGCGCCGGCCGCACGGTTGGCTCTTCCGGTTTGCCGGCCTTGTGCAGCTCGTCGCTGAATTCGTCTTTTGCTTTCTGAAATTCGCGAACCGCCTGGCCCATTCCCCGCGCCAGCTCGGGCAATTTCTTCGCTCCGAACAACACCAGAATGATGAGCAGGATGACAATTAAATCCGGCCCGGCCAGATTCATGAAGCTCGCGAGCAAGCCCATAGAATGCGGCAACATCAGGCCGGGCGGTGAAGTTGCAAGGTATTTCGCTGGGCATCGAGTTCTGTAGTGGCGCAGCTGTTTGGCGATGATGAGCTCGCTCCGGTGTTGTAGCTGCCGCCGTCCTCGGCGGCAGGGAATGCGTGTGGCTAACACCTGGACTGCAGCCGAGGCCGGGCGGCAGCTACAACGTGCGCCGTAGCTAACGGGATCGCGCTGGCTAGTACCATGCGCAAAGCTCTTTCGCTTTGCCATTGACTTGCCGCCACATCCTTCGGTAAACCAACCATGCTTCCGCGCGTCTTCGTTGTCGCGCTTCTCGGCGTCATCGGGTGTCGTGCCGGCGCCGAAACTCTCTGGCGCCAATACGGCTTCAACGCCGCCCACACCAGCTACAACGATGCCGAGACAATCTTGGCCGATTGGAACGTCGGTCGCCTTGCGCTGTTTTGGACGAGCGACACCTTTCAAGGTGTCGCCACCGCGCCCATACTCGGTTTCGACGCCATCTTCGTCGCAAACGATGGGCGCGTGCGCGCGTTGGGCAAACGCAGCGGCCGCCAGCGCTGGACACGGCTCTCATGCTCCGCCGAGCACACCGTTCAGCCCGCTCTGGGCCGGAGAATTCTCATCGTCGGCGATGGTGGCGGCGACCTTGCCGGATACGAGCCGGCGACCGGAAATCAGATCGTCTGCGACGATGAATCAGGCTCTATCGTTTCTGCGCCAGCGGTGGCCGATGACACCGTTTTTTTCACCAATAGCGGCGAGGTCATCGCAGTCGATCAGTTTACCTCGCGCGATCATTGGCG
>JBBPYF010000112.1:0-9543 GCA_038200165.1 Chthoniobacterales bacterium
CGGGCGTTGTAGCTGCCGTCCGGCCTCGGCGGCAGAACACCGCGCGTGGCCAAGGCGACCGCTCTGCCGCCGAGGACGGCGGCAGCTACAACGGATCTCGGCAGTTGCAACGCTCGCGTGTAAACAACGCGTGCTAGATTGCGCGATGTCGCTAGGGAAGCCGCCGCGCCTCGCGCCCGTGTTTCAAAAATACGATCCGCCGTTGTTCTTTGTCACAATCTGCACGCGCAACCGGAGGAGAATCTTAGCCACTGAGGGCGTCCACACCGCGTTTGTGGAATACGGCAGGCACGGCATCGAGCAAGGAATCGCGCTCGGCAGATATGTCATTATGCCAGATCACATCCATCTCTTCGTTGCTGGCAGCCATGATTTCGATCTCGGTCTTTGGGTGCGCGGGCTGAAACGCATTGTAGCTGCCGCCGTCCTCGGCGGCAGAGGGCACGGCTGGTGGCCTGCGCGAGGCGTTCTGCCCCGAAAGCTTTCGGGGACGGCAGCTACAACGCTCGCGCGATTGCGACGCGGTGCATTAAACACGAGGCCTACCATCTGGCCGCGCGGTTTCTTCGATCATCTCATCCGCAATAGCGAGAGCTACGAACAGAAATGGAGTTATGTGCGCGAGAACCCCTGTACGCGTTGGGCTGGCTCGCGATGGAGAAGGGTGGCCGTTACAAGGCGAGATTGTTTGCATTGACCATCCATGAATCTTTCGGGACCACGAACGCGCCGCGCCACTGTCGCCGAGGACGGACGGCAGCTACAACGTGGGGGAGCTGCGTCGTCCAACCCGAACATCCAGGTCCAGTCTGCACAGTCATCGAATGGCGCGATGATTGCCGTGCGCGATTTGCGCAAGGCAATTGATGGGCAGGAGATTTTGCGCGGCGTTGATCTCGAGGTCGCTGCGGGTGAGACCCTCGTCATCATTGGGCGCAGCGGCGGGGGGAAGTCGGTGCTGCTGAAAAATCTCATTGGCTTGATGCACCCCGACGCGGGCGAGATTTACGTCGCCGGCAAAAACATTATCGGGCTGAGCGAACGGCAACTTGGGCGCATTCGCGAGAAAGTCGGAATTCTTTTCCAAAGCGGTGCGCTGTTCGATTCGATGACGGTGGAGGAGAACATCGCGTTTCCATTACACGAAGCGGGAATGCGTGACCTGAAAGCAATCCGCGCGCGCGTGAACGAAGTACTCGACGTGGTCGAACTCGAAGGGCAGAACACGAAAATGCCGGAGAGCCTGAGCGGAGGAATGCGCAAACGCGTGGGATTGGCGCGGGCCATCATTCGGCAGCCGTCGTGCGTGCTTTACGATGAGCCAACGTCGGGACTCGACCCTGTTGTTTCAGATTCAATCAACCGCTTGGTCCGGCGACTCCAGGAGCGCTTCGGCATGACGAGCGTGGTCGTCACGCATGACATGAAAAGCGCGGCGCACGTGGGCGACCAAATCGCATATCTGCACGAGGGGCGCATTTATTTCTACGGCACGCCGGCTGAACTGGAGCGCTGCGAGGATCCCATCATTCAGGATTTTTTGCTGGGACGCTCGCAGTAGGAGCACAGCCGTCCCGGCTGTGCGGCCGGCGGGCGTCTCGCCTGCCGAATACGACCAGGCGAGACGCCCCGGTCGCCGCACAGGCGAGGACGCCTGTGCTCCTTGACTTTCGCCGCGTCGAAATCGACATCACCTTTCGAGCTTTCGATGAATCGCGACAGCGCTCTGGAATTCAAAGTCGGTGTCTTCGTCGCCATCGGCCTGGCGATGATCTGCGGGTTCGTGGTCGAGTTCGGCCGCCTCGGCGAGGGGTTCAAAACGTACTACGATCTGACGGTGCACTTCAAAGACGCGAGCGGTTTGCTCAAAGGCTCGGACGTTTTATTCAGCGGCGCGAAGATCGGCAAGGTGGCCGGGCTGCCCCATCTCATGCGCGAAGGCGGCGGCGTGGCCGTGCCGCTGCGCATTTACGATTACGTGAAGATTCCGAAAGAGAGCAAGATCAGCGTGGGCAGCTCGGGGCTGCTCGGGGATCGCTTCGTCAATGTGTCGATGCCGCCCGGGCCGGCGAAAGAATTTTTGCCCAAGAATGCGACGGTGGACGGCTCGCGCGAGACTGGCATCGACGACCTCACGCGTGAGGGCAATCTGCTCATCGGCGATCTGCGCAACACGGTGCAGAATATCAATAGCACGTTTACGCGACTGAATACGGAGGCGCTTTCGCCTGAGACGTTGAAGAATTTGCGCACCAGCATCGAGCATTTAAACGAGACGACGACTGCGCTGTCGGAGTCCTCGAAAAAGCTCGACGGCGTGATTGCAAAAGCGGACGAGACGATGGCTTCGGCGAAAATGGATGCCGATGATTTGCAGGGAACCATCGCGGAAGCGCGCAAGACATTTTCCTCCGCCACCCAACTCGTGCGCGAAGCGAGCAGTGGCAAAGGTCTGCTCGGCACACTCGTGAACGATTCGACACTCGCCGGCGATCTGCGCGCGCTGATCGCGAACTTGCGCGCTCACGGCGTTCTCTTCTATCGCGACAGCGCCGGAAAAGCTGCGCCGACTCCTGCTCCGCCGCCGCGCCGCCGATGACTCCGCTTTTCACTGTCAATCTGCTGCGCGTCCTTTTCGTGACATTCTGCGCGGCCATCGGCGCTTTAATTTCGTCCGAAGTGCAAGGGCAAACGCTGCCCGGCCTGCTCATCGGCGTTGTTGTCGGGCTGGTCGTCGTGCTTATCGATCGCCTGCTCAAAGGCATTTCGCTGCGGGCGTTTTCCTCGGCCACATTCGGCCTGCTCCTCGGTCTCATCTTCGCCAACCTGCTGAGCGCATCTGACGTTCTGCGTTTCCAGCCCGACACCATGCAATGGGCCGTGCGGCTGATCGTTTATTCCGTCTTTGGTTACCTCGGCATGATGCTGGCCATGCGGAGCAATCGCGATGAATTTTCCCTTATCATTCCGTACGTGCGTTTCTCGCGCGAGACCCTCGCGCACGAGCCGCTCATCATCGACACCAGCACCATCATCGATGGTCGCATCGCGGAGCTTTGCGCGACGGGTTTCCTCAGCCGGGCGTTGGTGGTGCCGCGTTATGTCCTGAGTGAATTGCAGGCACTGGCCGATTCGCGCGATGTCATGAAACGCGAGCGCGGCCGGCGCGGGCTGGAGATTCTCAATCAACTCCAGCATTCGCGCGAGATCGATCTCACCATCCACGAAAGCGGCTCCGACAACGGGCCGGTGGACGAGCGATTGGTGCGCACGGCGAAAATCCTGCAGGCGCGTCTGCTCACGAACGATGCCGCTCTCGCGCAAGTGGCGCGTTTGCAGCAAGTGCCGGCGCTGAACCTCAACGAACTTACGCGCGCTCTGCGGCCCACGATTAACGCCGGTGATGAAATGGAGTTGGAGTTGATCAAGGAAGGCCGCGAAACGCATCAAGCGGTGGGTTATTTGCCCGACGGCACCATGATCGTGGTCAATCACGCGCGGCAGCATATTGGCGGCGCGGTCAAGATCGCTGTTTCCAGCGCGCTGCAAACCGCCAGCGGTAGGTTGATCTTTGCGGAACTCAAAAACGGCGGCAACCAACCGCGCAGATCGTGACGCGCGCCGCGGCTTCACTTCTATTCTGTCTTTCTGTGGCGGGTGTTGTCTTGTGCGAAAACGCCGCCGCGACGGAGTCGGCCCGGGATGAACTGATCGCCCTGGAAAAGGAGTGGTTAGCCGGCGCTCACGATGCCGCTGTGCTCGAGCGCATTCTTGCCTCTGATTTTGTTCATCCTCTCGGCGGCGGTATTTTCGCAAACAAGGCGCAGCACATCGAGTACGCGAGCGCGCATTTTGCCGCCTCAGAATCTGCGGCAGCACTTCGAGCAAATGAAGGTGCGGATCTACGGCGACATCGGCATCGTCAACGGCATTGTCATCACCAGCGACGAACACAACCGCGAAATGGAGAAAACAGTTTTCACGGATGTCTTTATTAAGCGCGAAACCCGCTGGCAGGCCATCAACGCGCAGGAAAATAAAGTGCAGAAATTGGTTCCGTGATAGCCACAGGCCGCCTTCATCAGATCGACAACAACTTCGTCGGCGACACGCACCACCGTGTATTCCGAAACTTCGCCAGGTTTCAGCTCGCGCACCGCACGATCGGGCAAAACCTCCAGAGCCTGGTAAACCAAGGCCTCATTCTCAAGCGATGCGTCAATCAGGAGATCAATGTCTGCTGTCGACCTGGGATAGAAGCCGTAGATGACAGCAAAGCCGCCGATGACCACATAGCGTGCGCCGAGTTCGTTCAAGCGCCGGCAAATTACCACCAGGTCGCGCTCTTCCGGCGCGCGCGGGACTAACTCCTCGCCGCCTGGCGCGCCATCATCTTCAACAGCCATTCGTTTGCTTCCTGATGCGTGCGGAAACGGAACACGCCTTTCGGGCAAATGCCGCGCCTCTGCGATCGCATAATCTGGTTGACCAATCGCTGAAGACCCGCGGCAGTCTTTGCCGGATCGACAAAGGAGCGGCGCCCAACCCATTTCCCAATTCGCTCTTCGAAATTGATCGGCGTGCCCACGATGACCAGCTTGCCACAGACAAGTTGTGCCGGCAATCCGCGTTCGCTTCGCCGCGCGTCAGGTGAAGATTGCGAAATGACAACGCGAATCCGGGGAAGTTGTTTGTGCGGCGGCGTGGGTTTTGAAGTAGAGCCGCCCTTTATCCGCGCGAGTCATTGTCATTGCGAACGTTGCCGAAAACATTCCGGCACGGCGGTCTGCACTCAGGCGCGCGTGCCCAAGGAGCGGTTCCATCTGCTGCAAGGTCGAGAGTTGATTCGCGTGTATGGCAAAGGCCGGGGCGCGGTGAAGGCTTTCTGCGTCAACTGCGGCTCGAGCTTGTTCGGCGGCGACTGGCCCGACGGCGCGGAGATTTCTATTCGCATGGGAGCTTTCGACGATGACCCGGGCATCCGCCCCCAGTTTCACACCTTCGTGAGTGATCGCGCACCGTGGGATGAGATCACCGATAAGCTGCCGCAGTACCCCGGAGCTTTGGGTGAAGAGGAGCCGCGCTAAACCAGTCCAACCGCCATGCGCACACGCTGTGTCACAGTAATCGCGATCTCGTTAGCGCGTTCCGCGCCACGTCTTAGCACATCATCGATGTACGAATTATCCGCTAATATTTCTTCGCGACGCCGCCGCATGGGCGCGAAGAATTCCCACAGCTTTTCGAAGAGGTGCTTTTTAAATTCGCCATAACCAGTGCCGCCCGCTCGGAATTTTTCGCGCATCTCATCCACTTGCGCGGGCGAAGCGAACAACGAATAAAGCTGCACAATGGTCGAGCAGTCCGGGTCCTTCGTCGCTTCCACCGGAATGGAGTCAGTCACGATGCTCATGACGCGCTTCCGCGTTTCCTTTTCCTCACCAAAAATGTCGATGGTGTTGCCGTAGCTCTTGCTCATTTTCTGGCCGTCAATACCGGGAACCACTTCGGTGCGCGCGTGAATGCGCGGTTCCGGCAATTTCAAGATCGGGCCAAATGTTTCGTTCATGCGCGTGGCCAGATCGCGCGCGATCTCGATGTGCTGCTTTTGATCTTTGCCCACGGGAACGATGTCGCTGTCGTAGATGAGAATGTCGGCCGCCATCAGCACCGGATAGGTAAATAGTCCGGCGGAGGCGGACGCGCCGCGTGCGATTTTGTCCTTATAAGAATGCGCCAGCTCGAGCCGAGACACTGGCGTCACGGTCGAAAGAATCCACGCGAGCTCGGTCACCTGCGGCACATCGCTTTGCCGAAACAGCGCCGCTTTCTCGGGATCCAATCCGCACGCCAGAAAATCGAGCGCGACACGCCGGGTGTTTTCACGCAGCGCTTCGGGAGCGCGGACGCTGGTGAGCGCATGATAATTAGCGATGAAATAAAGCGTCTCGCCTTCGTCCTGCAGTGCAATGGCCGGCCGCATCATGCCGAAGTAGTTGCCGATGTGGAGAACGCCGCTGGGTTGAATGCCGGAGAGAATGCGCATCGCTAGTTATCATTCTGAGCGAATGAATTGTCATGTCGAGGGGGCCGTCCGTAGGCCGCGACCGTAGAATTATATGGTTTGGGAAGTTGGACAGCCGCGCGTCTTTTGACAGAGTGAGCCATGACTGACGGAGCGCGAGCGAGTCGCTTCTGGCAAATCGTCCCGCTGGCCTGCGCCTCGTTAACGATCTTGCTCGGCCTGCTCACCTTCATCGGGTGGAGCTCGGGCCTGTCGCTGCTGGCGAGTGTGCGCGCCAAATACATCCCGATGGCGCCAAGCACGGCCTTGTGTTTTTCGCTGCTGGGTCTCGGGTTCATCGTCAATTTGCGCAAACCCTCGCTGCGCTGGCTTCCGCGCCTCCTCGCCGTTGTCGTTTTCATGATGGCTTGCGCCAAACTGGTGGAGTTCCTAGCCGGATTGCATTTCGGCATCGACGCATGGTTTATCCGCAATCCAGGAATGTTCGGCGCCGTGCCGACCGGCCGGATGGCGCCTGTCACAGCGCTCAATTTCCTCTTTCTCTCCGTCGCTCTGCTCGCGCTCACCGGCATTCCAAACGCAAAGGCCGCTGGCCCACTGGGTGCGCTCGCGACTGTCATTAGCGCGGTCGTGCTCATCGGTTATTGGTACGGCACGCCGTTACTTTATGGCGGGTCCATCATTCCCGTCGCGCTTTCCACCGCCTGCGCGTTTTTCCTGTGCGGCATCATCGTCATGACCGCGGCTGGCGCGCAAGAGTGGCCGTTACGAGCTTTCTTGGGTGACTCCACCCGGGCCCTGCTCCTGCGCGCATTTGTTCCGCTCATCATTGCGGCAGGGCTCCTCAACGGTTGGGTGAGCATCAGCCTCCTGCGGCATGTCCGTGCCAATCCCGCAGTCATCGCCGCGGTCTGCGCGCTCATTTTTGCCGCGCTCATCACCTGGATCATCACTGAGGTCGCGCGCGTGGTGGGCGGGCGCATCGATCGCGCCGAAGAAGCGCGTAATATCGCCCAGGCCGCGCTCGTCGCGCTCAATACCCAACTGGAAACACGCGTGCAGGAACGCACTCAGCAGTTGAGGGAAAAGAACCGGCAGATGGAGGAGGAGCTGCAAATGGCGCGCGAACTTCAGCTCGCTCTGTTGCCGCAAAAATTTCCCACTGTTCCGGCCAACGTCAGCGCGCAAGAAAGCGCCCTGCGTTTTCTCAGTTTATATTTCCCCACCGGCGACGTCAGCGGCGATTTCTTCAGCGTTTTTCCCATCGGTGACAACGCGGCCGGCGTTTTCATTTGCGACGTCATGGGGCATGGTGTGCGCTCGGCACTCATCACCAGCATGATTCGCGCGCTGGTGGAAGAACACGCCCAGGCTACGACCGATCCGGGCGAGCTCCTCACCCGCGTCAATCACGCGCTCACCTTTATTCTCAAGCAAGCCGAGACGACCATGTTCGCGACCTGCTTTTATGTGGTGGCCGATGTGCAGAAGGGCCAGTTCCGATTCGCCAACGCCGGACATCCAGCTGCTCTCCATGTGCGAAACGCCAGTGCGGAAAAACTTCAGGTCGATGGCCGCATCGGCCCTGCCATGGGCATCTTTCCCGCCGCTAGCTACACTACTTCCGCTCGGCCGATGGCAAAAGGCGACCTCATCATGCTCTTCACCGACGGGCTCTTCGAAGTCGAAGATGCCTCCGGGAATCTATTTACTCAGGAGGAACTCCAAGCCGCCGTCACCCGTCACGCCGCTGCTGCGCCCCAGGAATTTTTCACCCGCGTTCTCCATGACGTTCGTCAATTTTCCCAGCGCGAATCCTTCGACGATGACGTCTGCATCGTCGGCCTTCAGGTGCAACACACTGACTAGTTGTTGAACGGCGCTCCCGCGGCCGCGCAGCGGTCAATCGGCAGGCGAGGACGCCTGTGCTCGGTGCGTCTCGCGAGTTCCGAAAAACACTGGTCAAGCGCAGCATCTCCACTTAGAAGAAACGCCGCATGCCCCTTTCCTCGGAGGATCAACCGCTACCCGCAGCGCGGCCGGCGGCGTTCGCCGCGGCGAACACCTCTACACCGGTTTCTGTCGTCACCGGTGGCGCCGGTTTTCTTGGCTCGCATTTGACCGATCGGCTGCTGGCGGAAGGTCATCGCGTCATCGCGATTGATAATCTCATCACGGGCAACGTGGCCAACATCGGGCACCTCGCCGGGAATGAGAATTACCGGTTCATCCGACATAATGTTTCCAACTTCATCTTTGTGCCGGAACCGAAGATCGACTTCGTCTTTCACTTCGCCTCGCCGGCCAGCCCGATTGATTACCTCGAATTGCCGATTCCGACGCTGAAAGTGGGCGCGCTCGGGACGCATAACACGCTCGGTCTGGCGAAAGACAAAGGCGCGACGTTTATCCTCGCATCAACGAGCGAGTGCTATGGCGATCCGCTGGTGCATCCGCAGACAGAGGATTACTGGGGCAATGTCAACCCGATCGGGCCGCGCGGCGTTTACGATGAGGCCAAGCGTTTCGCCGAGGCGATGACGATGGCCTATCATCGTTATCACAATGTCGATACCAAGATCGTACGCATCTTTAATACTTACGGCCCGCGCATGCGCTTGCACGATGGGCGGGTGGTGCCGGCGTTCATTGGCGAGGCGTTAACGGGCAAGCCGCTCACCATTTTCGGCGATGGATCGCAGACGCGCTCGTTCTGTTACGTGAGCGATCTGATCGACGGGATTTTCCGGCTGGCCATGAGTGATTTTCATGAGCCGGTCAACATCGGGAACCCGCGCGAGATGACGATCAAGCAGTTCGCTGATGAGATTATTCGCATCACGGGCACGAAATCCGGCATCGAGTACAAGCCGCTGCCGGTGGACGACCCGAAAGTGCGGCAGCCGGATATCACGCGCGCGAAGAAGGTGCTCGGCTGGGAGCCGCGGGTCGATTTCGATGAAGGAATCCGCAAGACAATTCAGTATTTCCAAGAGCGCGTGGAGATGGTGAAATGAATGTCATCCCGAGCGAAGTCGAGCGATCCCGCGGCGCTACGTTCAAGCTGACATCATGGGATCCTTCGACTTCGCTCCGCTCCGCTCAGGATGGCAAAGATAAAAAATGCGCCGCTCAGGATGACACAAAATAAGAAAGCGCCGCTCAGGAGAGCAGATATGAAAACTAAACTCCTCGTTCTCCCGCTCGTGTTTTTTGCGATCTCAGGCTTCGGCCAGACGCGCGTGCCTGGTCCAGATTTCCAGATCACAAAGGTCGCGCCGAATTTTATTTCCTCCCCGCAATTCACCTACACCGGTGCGGAGCAATACCAGACCGATCAACGCGAGCGCTGGCTCGAAGTGGAGGTGACCTTCAGCGCGGCGCCGGAGTTCACCGATGAGCTGACGATGAAGTATTTCATTCTCTTCAATGGCAAGCTGCTCACCGGCGAAGTGACGCATGTGAACATTCCCGCCGCGCGCGAGAATCGCTCCGTCGTGTATGTCACGCCGAAAACG
>JBBPYF010000113.1:0-15498 GCA_038200165.1 Chthoniobacterales bacterium
GTTCAAAGGTTTGAAGTATGGATCGCTGCTCGAGCTGGTGGCGGAGCGTTTCCATTCTGCGGAGGATTACCTGCGCAAGCTCAATCGCCCAATGAATCTTGATCAGCTAAAGCCCGGCGACACCGTCAAGGTGCCCAATGTGCTGCCGTTTAAGATGGAAGATTTGCACGAAGGTTTTGCCCAGCCCAACCCAGCCTTCGCCAATCGTATTGTTTACGTCGATACCAAAGAGCGTTTCCTCCTCATCTACGACAAGGAGCAGTTGGTCGCCGAATTCCCGATTACGCCAGGTTCGACCAAGCTACCCGCGCCCATAGGCGTCTGGAAAATTCTGGGCATCGCAACCCTGCCCGTCTTTCGGCACGACGAGGGTGTCTTACAGCATGGCGTCGTCAGTGACAATTACTTCAATTTGCCGCCTGGCCCGAATAACCCGGTGGGCATTTTGTGGATGGGACTGAACAAGCCGCACGTCGGTATTCATGGAACGAATCAGCCGGAGACGATTGGCCGCGCGGCCAGCCACGGCTGCATTCGCACGGCGAATTGGGATGCGGCGCGCGTGAAGGAGTTGGTGACGGTGGGAAATACGGTATCGATATTTTGAGGAACGAAAACCGACGCGGTCATTCCGAGCGATAGCCGAGGAATCCCGTGAAGTTACCTTTAGGCTTGCGCAACGGGATCCCTCGACTTCGCTCGGGATGACATGAAGCTCGCACGCAAAATCGGCAAGGTCTTCGATCGCGATATTATCGATAGCACGCGCGAACACTTGCGCCGCGCGCTGCATCCCGTCGATGCGCATCGAATCCTGAGTGAGCTCGAGCAGGACAGATCATGGGACGAACTGCGCCGCCGCTATCCACGCGCGGAAAAGGAGATTCACCGTTGGGCCGATACGAAATTTTGGATCCCGCGTAACGTCGAACGGGCGCAGGACCTCTCGCTCGATCGCCCGCCGCCCCGCCACATCCTCGATCTCGGCTGCGGTCCCGGCTATTTCCTTTATGTTGCGCGCAAGCTCTGCCACACCGGCATCGGTCTCGACATCGATGAGCAGCCCATCTTTCGCGACACGCTCCGCTTGCTCGAGGTGCCGCGAATCGTCCATCGCATCGCGCCGCTGGAGCCGTTGCCGGGAACAGAAAAGCGCTTCGACCTGATCACCAGCTATCTCACCTGCTTTCATCGCATCGAGCGATTGCCTGATGGGAATTGGCGCATGTGGTCGCCCGAACAATGGCAATTCTTCATCGACGATGTGCGCGCGAATCAGCTCGTTCCTGCTGGGACACTGCTGCTCGAGTTTCACCCGCAGAAGAATGGCCAACTTTATTCCGGCGACGTGCGCGAGCTATTCCTCGATAACGGCGCACGGCTCTTTCGATCGCGGGTTTTTCTTCCTGCGCGTTAACTTCTCGCAGAGATACGCTGTTACTACGCTGTAGCTGTAGTTATAGAAATGCGCAGCAAGCTGCTGCCTACACCGTGGTTGAAAGCGGAATCGGTTACAGAAGAGCACCGTCGTTCCCCGGGCTGGAATAGTTTATCGCTCCGGGCGAAAGGCTTACTCGTCATCGCTGTGCCTCTGGCCGGCATGTTCATCGCGAGCGGTTTTTTCCTCCTCGCGCAAAGCTCGGCGAGTGACGCACAGCAAGCAGTGCAGCAAACGATGAAGGTAAAGGACCACATCGAATATGTGCGGCGGTTGTTCGCCGAAAGCACTTCCAACCGGCGGGCGTACATGCTCACGCACGATCCATCATCGCTGAGGGCGCATCTGCGAGCGAAGGAAGCATTGCCGAAAGCGGTCGAGCGCTTCCGTTGGCTGGTGAGAGACAATCCTGTGCAAAGCGAACGCGCGCAGCGCGATCTCCGGGCGGTGGTGGACAGCTATTTCACAACGGCGAGCCAGGTCGAGTTCCCCGCAGGCCGCGAAGCGCTCGCTGCCAATGTGCGCGAAGCCGACGCGGAGATGCGACAAGCCTATTTCGTCACCACGACGATGATGGACGAGGAAGACCGGCTGCTGGCGTCGCGCGAAGCGCGCGCGACCTCGGCGCGGCGGGTTCTTGTTTTCGCAATTCTTGGAACGCTGGCAATCGGTTTGCTCATCGTCGGCGGCGCGGCCTGGCTTTTCAGCAGCGGGATCACGGTGCGAGTGAGAAGGCTGGTGCGTAATACTGAATTGCTTGAGCGTGAGCTGCCGCTGAATCGCTTCGACTGGGCTGAGGATGAGATCGGCCAGCTCGGGCGAGCGCTAGATCGCGCGAGCGAGTTGCTCACTGAACGCCGTGAAGAAGTCCTGCGCATCAATACCGATCTGAAAGGTGAGATCGCGCAACGGGCCCGAGCTGAGTTCGAGAACAATCAGATCATGAATAATTCGCTGGACGTCATCTGCACGATCGATGCCGAGGGCCGTTTCGTGCGCGTGAGCCGAGCCTGCCAATCTGTGTGGGGCTACACTCCGGAGGAGCTGGCGGGGCAATTATACATCGAGCTTGTCTACCCGGAAGATCGTGAGGAGACGAACGCCGCCGCGGCCGCCATCATTGCCGGCAATTCCGTGACCAATTTCCAAAATCGATACATCCGCAAAGATCGAACCCTTGTCCCGATCGTCTGGTCGGCGGTCTGGTCGCAGGAATCGCAGACCATGTTCTGCGTCGCGCGCGATGCTTCCGAGCGTGACCGCATCGAGCAGGCGCTGCGCGCGTCGGAAGAGCGCTTCCGTTTCGTCACCCATTCGCTCGGCGAGGCCATCATTTCCGCGGACAGCCACGGTCGCATCATGTTCTGGAATTCGGCGGCGACGAATGTGTTCGGTTACACAGAAGAGGAGGCGCAAGGCAAGCCACTCACGATGATCATGCCCGAGCGCTACCGCGAATTGCACACGCGCGGCATGGCACGCTTCCAGCAAACGCGTGAGCCACGCGTCATCGGTCACACCGTCGAGCTGGAAGGTTTGCACGAGGATGGGCACGAGTTTCCGATCGAGCTTTCCCTCTCGACCTGGCGGACTTCGGACGGAGAATTTTATACTGGAATTCTGCGCGACGTGACGACGCGCAAGAAAGCCCAGGAAGAATTGATGGCGGCGAAGGAAACCGCCAAGCTCGCCAGCCGCGCCAAGAGCGACTTTCTCGCCAATATGAGCCACGAAATCCGCACCCCAATGAACGGAATCATCGGCATGACTGAGCTTGCGCTCGAGACCGAGCTCACTCCCCTCCAGCGCAGCTACCTGGAAGCGGTGAAATTTTCCGCCGATTCACTGCTGTCGCTCATCAATGACATTCTCGATTTTTCCAAGATCGAGGCGGGCAAACTTTCACTGGAAAAAGTGCCGTTCGATCTGCGGCATAAGCTCGGGAAAACGCTGACCGCGCTTCGGCTGCGCGCGCAACGCAAAGGCATCCAGCTGCTCGATGAAGTCGATCCCGATGTCCCCAGCGCGATCGTCGGCGATCCGCTGCGGCTCAACCAGATCGTCATCAATTTCGTCGATAACGCGATCAAGTTTACCGAGAAGGGACATGTGGCGTTGCGCGCGAGACTGCGGGAAACGTCTGCCACTGATCTGGTGATTGAGTTCTGCATCGAAGACACCGGCATCGGCATTGCAAAGGAAAAGCAGGGCGTGATTTTCGATGCATTCGAGCAGGCCGATGGCTCGACCACGCGCACCTATGGCGGCACGGGACTCGGTCTCGCAATCAGCAGTTCGCTCATCAGGCAAATGGGCGGCGCGGTCACGGTGGAAAGCGAGCCGGGCAAGGGCAGCACATTTCGGTTCACGGCGAAATTCGGGCGCAACGTACCGCAGGAGATGCCAAAGGAGAACACTAGAGCGGCTGCGCACACAGAGCGGTCATTGCGAATTCTTGTCGCCGAAGACAACGACATCAACCAGGCGGTGGCCGCGGGCATTCTGCGGAAACCGCGGAATCAGGTCGAAACCGCCAGCAATGGACGGGAAGCGATCGAGAAGTTTCAGCGGCAACAATTCGATCTCATTTTCATGGATGTGCAGATGCCGGAGTGCGACGGATTCCAGGCGACGGCGCGCATCCGGGCGCTGGAGAAACCGACCGGCTGGCACACCCCGATCATCGCGATGACTGCGCATGCCATGGCTGGCGACCGCGAGCGCTGTCTCGCTGCGGGGATGGACGATTACATTACCAAGCCAATCCGGAAGGATGATTTGCTCGGAATGATGGCGAAACACTCGGGCTCGCTCGAGGCGCAGCAATCGCCGTCGCCGATCGATGAGCTGCTCGCACGCTTTGATGGGGACGTGGAGTTGCTGCGAAAACTTCGCCGCACGTTTGCCAAACAAAGCACGGAAATGCTGGAGCGGATCCGGCGCGCCGTCGCGTCGCAGGATGCGGTGACGCTGGGGCAGACTGCGCACACGTTCATTGGCTCGCTCGGCGTCTTCGGCGCCGACGATGCGGTGCGCTGCGCGCGCGAGCTGGAGGAATTGGCGCAACGAAAAGCTTTTGATGCGAGCGGCCAAGTGGTAAAACGGCTGGCGAATGAAGTGGATACCGTTCAATCCCGACTGGCAGCAATTCACTGAGCCGTCAGTTCGCGCGCCCGCAGTGCGGCCACGCGAAAACCAGCAGTCGCACCCGAAAGATCAGTGCAAGGTTGTCGTCGCGGAAGACGATGCGGTTTCGCGCGAGGTCATTGTTTCGCTGCTGCGGAACTGGGGCTTCGATGTCCTGGTGACGCGCGATGGAACTGAAGCGCTCGAAGCGTTGCGCACGCAACGCGAGCCCACGCTGGCGGTGCTTGACTGGATGATGCCAGAAATCGATGGCGTGGAAGTTTGCCGGCGCGCCCGAGCGATGGACAAGCTGGTCTACATTCTTCTGCTCACCGCGCGCACTGCGAAAGAGCAGTTGGTGGAAGGTTTGCAAGCCGGCGCCGATGATTACCTGACGAAGTCGTTTAACAAAGAAGAGCTGCACGCGCGATTGAAGGCCGGGCTGCGCGTTCTGATGCTTCAGGCCACGCTGGCGAAACGCGTGGAAGAACTGGAAGCTGCGCTCGAGGAAAACCGCTCGCTCAAGCTACAGTTGCCCCTCTAGCGGCCGCCGTTCTCTGCTTTCTACACGATTCTGAAATCGTGCCAGACACCCATCGAGCAAAGCCGCACGTAAACATCGGTAAAGCCGACCCAAAACAAACTCAGCCAGGCCCAAAGCATGTGGCGGCGATTGAGACACGTGACGCAGCGGTAGCAGCCATAGGAAGTGGGCGCGCGCGAAAGCTGATCGCGAAACCCGCCGATCAAGTGGCGCAGCGAATGACAGCCAAACGTATAACCCCCCAGCAACACCACATTGACCAAAAGAACCAGCGTGCCTACGCCAACGCCGAAGTGGCCATCAAACCAGAGCGCCTTCCAGACATCGTAGGAAAGAATGATGATGAAAAGGAGTGCGAGATAGAGAAAATACCGATGCACGTTTTGCATGATAAGTGGGAACGAGCGCTCGCCGAGATAGGTCTTGCGCGGCTCGCCCACGGTGCACGCCGGCGGATCAGCCCAGAAAGCTTTGTAATAAGCGCCGCGGTAATAGTAACAGGTCAGCCGGAATCCGCCCGGCGCCCAGAGAATCAGTAGCGCCGGCGAAAACAAAAGCCAAGCCGGCCACCACGCTGGTTTCGGCCCAAACCACGCGTGCGGAGAATTGCCAAAAAGCTCCGGCGAATAAAACGGCGAAACGTAATTGCCGAAAAAATAATGCTGCCCCTGGAACGCCGCCCAGGTGGAGTAAACGATGAAAGCACCCAGCCCGAGAAAAACCAGCAGCGGCTGTGTCCACCACACATCGGCGCGCATTGTTTCGCCGAAAGAACGCTGCGGAAGTGTGCTGGAAACCGAAGCCACGACAGCAGTAATGACAACCGCCAGCGCAAAGATGCAAATGTTTCGCGCCTGTCGATGCGCCGCTCTCCGGCAATAACTGGTCCGCCGCGGCGAAGGCTGCGTTCCACCGGATTCTCAACTCGTGACTTCCGTCACAGCCGGAATTTGAACCGCGGGTTTAACCAGCCATTATTAATCAGTGAGCAATGTTGCCGCATTTTATCGCTCCTCCATCGGCAGGAAGATGATCGTCGCCGTCACCGGCGTAATCCTCATCGTCTTCGTTGTGGGGCATCTGCTGGGAAATTTGCAGATTTTTCTGGGGCCGCGCTGGATCAATGATTACGCCCAGCACCTGCGCGATCTGGGTCCGCTGCTCTGGGTCGTGCGAATCGTTTTGCTCATTGCCGTCGCGCTGCACATCTACTTCACCATTTTGCTGGCAATCGAAAATCGTCGCGCGCGCCCGCGGCGTTACGTGAAGAAGGAACACGTCAAAGCCACGTTCGCCTCACGTCACATGGTCGTGAGCGGAGTCGTCGTCCTCGCCTTCATCATCTTTCATCTGCTGCATTTCACCGCGCATAAATTCGATGCGCGTTTTCCGCTCCTGAAAAACGACCCGCTCAACCATTACGACGTCTATTCGATGATGGTTTACGGGTTTCAGAACATTTACATCTCCGGCTTTTACATCGTCGGCTTGTTTCTGCTCACGCTGCATCTCACCCACGGCGCATCCAGCTTCTTTCAGTCACTCGGATTAAATGACAAAAAGCTGACACCCCGGCTTGCCTTCGGCGCGCGCGTTTTCGCCTGGCTTTTGTTTATCGGCTACACCTCCATTCCGGTCGCAGTCTTGCTCGGTCTAGTTAAACCGGCGCAGCAACTATGATCGGCAAACTCGAGTCCCAGATCCCGCCCGGGCCGCTCGAGCAGAAATGGGCGAACCACAAGAACAACTCACGGCTTGTTAGCCCAAGCAACCGGCGCAAGTTCGAAATCATCGTGGTCGGTAGCGGCCTCGCCGGCGGATCGGCCGCGGCCACTCTCGGGGAGCTCGGCTATCGGGTGAAGTGTTTCTGTTACCAGGACTCGCCTCGGCGCGCTCACTCCATCGCCGCACAAGGTGGAATCAACGCCGCCAAAAATTATCAAAACGACGGCGACAGCGTCTTTCGTTTGTTCTATGACACAATCAAAGGCGGCGATTTCCGTTCGCGCGAAGCCAACGTCTACCGCCTGGCTGAAGTCAGCGCCAACATCATCGATCAATGCGTGGCCCAAGGCGTGCCCTTCGCGCGCGAATACAGCGGACTGCTCGCTAATCGCTCCTTCGGCGGCGCGCAGGTCTCGCGCACCTTTTACGCCCGCGGGCAGACGGGCCAGCAACTTTTACTCGGTTGTTACCAGGCGCTCTGTCGCCAGATCGCCGCCGGCACCGTCGAGATGTTTCCACAAACCGAAATGCTCGATCTCGTTCTTGTCGATGGCCATGCCAAGGGCATCATCACACGCGACCTGAAGACCGGCGCGGTCAGCGCCTTCGCCGGCGACGCCGTAGTTCTTGCCACCGGCGGCTACGGTAACGTTTTCTTTCTCTCAACCAACGCCCGCGGCTGCAATGTCACCGCGACTTATCGTGCCTATAAGCGCGGCGCGCTCTTCGGCAATCCCTGCTTTACCCAGATCCATCCCACCTGCATTCCGGTCAGCGGCGAACATCAATCCAAGCTCACCCTCATGTCCGAGTCGCTGCGGAACGACGGCCGCGTCTGGGTGCCAAAACCGCACGGCGATAAGCGCGAGCCGAAGCTCATTCCCGAAGCCGAGCGCGATTATTATCTCGAGCGAAAATATCCGAGCTTCGGCAATCTCGCACCGCGTGATATCGCTTCGCGCGCGGCCAAGGAAGTGTGCGATGAAGGCCGCGGCGTCGGCCCGAGCGGCCGTGGTGTGTATCTCGATTTCGCCGACGCTATCGGACGCCTGGGTGAGCTAACGATTCGCGAACGTTACGGCAATCTATTCGACATTTACGAGAAGATCACGGCCGAGAACGCCTATAAAGCTCCGATGCGCATCTACCCGGCGGTGCATTACACCATGGGCGGCCTCTGGGTCGACTACAATCTCATGAGTAACGTTCCCGGTTTGCACGTCATCGGCGAAGCCAACTTCTCCGATCACGGCGCCAATCGCCTCGGCGCCAGCGCACTCATGCAAGGTCTGGCCGATGGTTATTTCGTGCTGCCCTACACGCTGCCGAATTACCTGGCAGGTCAGATCGGGAAACGACTTTCCACTGATCACCCCGACTTCAAACGCGTGGAAGACGAAGTGCGCGTCCGGACTCACCGGCTGCTGAGCACGAATGGCACGCGCACCATCACTTCATTTCACCGTGAGCTCGGCCTTCTCCTTTGGGACAAATGTGGCATGGCGCGTAGCGCCACCGGATTGCGCGAAGCGCTCACGCGCATCCCGGAAATTCGCGAGGAATTCTGGCGCAGTGTTCGCGTTCCCGGCGAAAACGAAACATATAATCAATCGCTCGAGCGCGCCGGGCGTGTCGCCGATTTTCTCGAGTTCGCCGAGCTCATGTGCATCGACGCGCTCGATCGCGACGAATCGTGCGGCGGGCATTTTCGCGAGGAGCATCAAACGCCAGAGGGCGAAGCGCAGCGCGACGATGAACATTTCGCTTTCGTCTCCGCCTGGGAATTCCAGGGCAACGGCGCAATCGAACGGCCGAAGCTGCACCGTGAGCCGCTGCATTTTGAAGCGGTGCACCTGACGCAAAGGAGCTATAAATGAGCTGTCATCCCGAGCGAAGTCGAGGGATCCCGTGGCGCTACTCCGAAGGTACGCGACGGGATTCCTCGACTTCGCTTCGCTCCGCTCGGAATGACAGAGTTGCGTAAATGAACTTCCGCCTCCGCATCTGGCGCCAGCCGAATCCGCAGAGCAAAGGCAAGCTCGTCAAGTACGAGGCCCGCGACATCTCGCCCGATACTTCCTTCCTCGAGATGCTCGACATCGTTAACGACGAGCTGACTGAGCGCGGTGAGGAGCCGATCGCGTTTGACTCCGATTGCCGGGAAGGAATTTGCGGCACCTGCTCGCTCACCATCAACGGCGAGGCGCATGGTCCGCGCCACCCGGCGGCGGTCTGTCAGGTTTACATGCGCAACTTCCGCGACGGTGAAACGATCACCATCGAGCCGTTCCGGGTGAAATCATTCCCGCTCGTCCGCGACCTTGTCGTTGATCGCAGCGCGCTTGATCGCATCGTGCAGGCCGGCGGTTTTATCTCCGCGCGCGCCGGCTCCGCGCCTGAGGCGAACTCGATCCTGGTGCGCAAACACGAGGCGGATCGCGCCATGGAAGCGGCGGCGTGTATCGGCTGCGGCGCGTGCGCGGCCGCATGTCCAAACGCGTCCGCCATGCTTTTCACCTCCGCTAAAGTCTCGCATCTGGCCTTTCTGCCGCAGGGCGATCCCGAGCGCACAGCGCGCGTCCTGAAGATGGTGCGCAAGATGGATGCGGAAGGTTTTGGCAATTGCACCAATACCTACGAATGCGAAGCGGTCTGTCCGGCAGAGATCAGCGCGAGTTTTATCGCCAAGCTCAATCGCGAGTACACCCGGGCGAGCTGGCGCGAACGCTTCGGCGAGTAGTCACGCCGCAACTACGGTCATCCCGAGCGAAGCGCAGCGAAGTCGAGGGATCCCGCGGAAATCACCTCTACGTTCCGCCACGGAAATCTCAACTCGCTCGGAATGACGAAGTGATAACACCTCTCGTTAGCTACTCAGCTCTTGTTCACTTCGCTCAGTACTTTCATGGCGGCATTGTGTCCCGGAATGCCGCTGACCGCGCCGCCGCGCAGCGCGCTCGAACCGCAGAAAAACACGTTCGGCCATTCCGTCTCCACCCCCCACCGGCCGACTTGTTCTCCACTTGTCGCAAACGGCCAGGTCGGTGCATCGTGGAAAATATTGCCGTGATACATTCCTAACGAGTTCTCGATATCAATCGGACTTTTACTTTCGAGACACAAACTGCCATCCCGCGCCACAGCGAGACAATCCTCCAGCGGCTCTTCCAGCCATTGACTGATGCTCGCGACAAATTTCTTCTCGGCCGCGGCGCGCATCCCGGCGTTGTCACGGGTGAACAGACGATAGGGAGCATCCACGCCAAATAGGGTCATGGTATGGTAGCCTTCTTCCCGCAGCCCCGGACTTAGGATGCTGTTATCGGTAAGGGTGTGACAATAAACCTCGCACGGAGTGTGGTCCGGCAGACGTCCCTGCTGGGCCTGGCGATAGCTCGCGTTCATTTGTTCGTAACCTTCGTCACTATGAAATGTTCCGCACCATGTATCCAGCGCCGAATACTTCGCACTCTTCAGCTTGGGCAGCCGCCGCAGGAGCATGTTGATCTTAAATACCGAACCTTCGTCAATCGTATCCGGACAGTAAGGCCGTTGAGTAACGCGAGCCAAAACGTTGCGACCGAAGTTCACCAAAAGGAATCGCGCCTCAACCGTGCCGCGTTTCCGCCCGCTTCGAAATACCACGCTTTGTTTGCCGCTGTTTAGCTCGACTGCTTCTATCTCAGCGCCCGTCAAAAACTCCGCCCCACCAGCTCGAGCTACTCTCTCCAGCTCGCCAGCTACTGCTCCCATTCCACCTACGGGCACTTTCCACTCTCCTGTCTTGTTGCCAATCAGGTGGTAAAGAAAGCAGCGATTCTGCACCAGCGAAGGATCGTGCGGATGAGTAAAAATCCCGATTTTGGCATCTGTCAGCACAAGCCCGCGCGCGAGATCGTTCTCGAGATAGCGCTCGATGGCGCGGCCGATTGGCTCCTCCGCCAGACTACGCCACGCCTCCCGCGATACGGCATCGGTCCCGAATCGCTTTTGCATTTCGTCCTTGGACACGAGGGGCTGGAGCATGCCATCCCACGAATAATCGGCGAACAAACGCGAGAAATGATAAAACTTCTTCATCTGTTCGTATTCGCGCTCGCTTCCGGTAAGCGCAGCCATCGATCGGCGGCTGGTCGCTTCGTCCACGTTACTCAAGAACAATCCGTCATAGCTTCCGTCCTTCCGGTACGGTGTGAATGAGGCGGTGGCGCGACGCCGCAGCTCCAGGTTCAATCCAAGATCGCGGATGATCTTGTCCGGAAACAAGCTAACGAGATACGAGTAACGTGAGAGAACGGCATCGTAGTCAGGAAATACCTTCCGCGAAGTAGTCGCTCCGCCGATGTAATCGTTCTTCTCAAGGAGAAGAACGGAAAGGCCGGCTCGGCCGAGATAGCTCGCCGCCACTAATCCATTATGGCCTGCGCCAAGAATGACGACATCGTATCGTGATTTGACTGGCATGTATGATGGAGCTGTGGATTGCTCAGCAGAGCCGGGCATATTCGTTGACGCGCGATGAAACGGCAAGCAACCGCGAAAAGACAAGTTTGTTTCTTCCCCACTCCGCGGGATTTCCGAGCCTGGCTCGCGGAGAATCACGACTCCGCCGCGGAACTGTGGGTCGGATATTATCGCAAAGGTACCGGCCGCCCGAGTATGACCTGGCCTGAATCGGTGGACGAAGCGCTCTGTTTCGGATGGATCGACGGCATTCGCAAAACAATAGACAAGCAGAGCTACGCCATCCGCTTTACGCCGCGTAAAGTGAAAAGTACCTGGAGCGCGGTCAATATCGCGCGTGCAGGAGCGTTGAAGCGCGAAGGCAGAATGAAGGCGGCCGGGCTGGCCGCCATTGCCCGACGCCAGGACGATAGGTCCGCGATCTACTCCTTCGAGAACCGCGAGTTCGCCACGTTAACCGCCGAACAGGAACAGGAGTTTCAGCAGCACCCGGAAGCGTGGCATTTCTTCCAGGGGCAGCCTCCAGGCTACCGCCGCATGGCTGCACGGTGGGTCATCAGCGCGAAGCGAACGGAAACGCGACAGAATCGGCTCAAGCGTTTAATCAGTCATTCGAAAGCACAGCGGCGCATCTACTAGTATGCCGCCGCCACAGCTTCAGCGGCCGTAGTTAACAAGTCGCGATACTTTCCAGGAGTCGTCCGTCTTTTGCCAGAGCACGCTGAATCTGAATACACCGCAATCTTCTTTGCCGTTTTGAGTGTGGCAGAATCGGTGCTGACCTACCTCCAGCGCTCCATAGCCAGCGAGGGGATAGACTTCGAGTGTGCCTTCCACCAGCTCGCGCCGGATATCACCGTCATGGGCAAACATATCCTTAAACTCAGCAACGCATTCGTCGTAGCTCTTTAAACCGCCGTTCTCCTGGTAAAGCTCCACGTTCTTGCTCGCCATGGACATGAGGCGCTCAACGTCATGTGAGTTAAAGGCATTGAATAAATGACGGTCCATCCGCGCAATTGTCTCGAAGAGCGGTCCAGTTTTACCATCATTGCGGGCGCGATCAGCCGCTGACGCGACGAGAACTGGCAGAAGAAAGCACAACAGTTTCCTCATTCCTCCAGCCTGAATAAAATTCCGACCAGTGGCAAGGCTGCAGCGGTGAAGGAACGCGCTTACTTATCGGGAGCCTTAAATAATCACCCGCGCGCTGGCTCGGTGGGCATGCCTTCATTCCCGGTCGCGGAGAGAGGGCTGCAATTAAGAAGAACATTTGCGCGTTCCAGTCAGGTGAAGACTTGGCCTGAGCAGTGAGTGCTTATGATAAATTTCTCCTCGCGCGGAGCATCAATATCGCGCGAATAATAACCGCGCCGAGAACGACAAGGCCGCCAAGAATTGCCCACGGTCCTGGCCGTTCTCCGAGGGCAAGCATGACCCAGAGAGGATTGAGAATCGGCTCGATGAGCGGAATGAGCGTCGCTTCGAGCGCAGTGACATACTTGATCGCGACCGAGTAAAGCACATAGGGCACGGCGAGCTGCACCGCACCGAGGAGCAACAAGCGCCAGGCATCACTGAGGGCAAGTGGCGCCGCAAAGAAAAAGGGCGCGCCTGCGACCGCGACGATGACATTGCCGAGAATGATACTTGTGACCGCCGAGCCTGCTTTCTCTTTGCGCAAAAACATAGCCATGCTCGCGAAGGCGAGGCCACTCCCGAGCGCGATGATGTTGCCCCACAGGCCCGAGAGGGTAAGCCGATCGAAGAAGAAAAGTGCGATGCCACTCATTGCGGTGACAATGACGAGCCAGTCGATGCCATGCGCGCGCTCGCCCAAATACCAGCGGCCAATCAAGGCGACGTAAATGGGTGCGGTGTATTGCAGGAAGATCGCGTTCGCCGCGGTCGTCATGCTGGCCCCCGATGGCCATCGCCGCAGGGCGAAGTGCGATTGCCATTCCGGTCATGCTCGCGTGCATCGGCCGGCCGCACTTCACCTTTTCCCGGGCGCAAATCGGCGGCGCACTCGGCTATGCCGCGACTGTCGATCGATTTGATCAAGACACCGCCCAGGCTCCAGAGCAAAGCCGCGAGTAACAAAAGGCCCAGCGCAAAATAGCGATGGCGCGCCGGAGCTGTGCTACGGATAGGCGCTATCGGCGCTGGCACTAACTTGTAGAAGGCTCGCGTGACTCGTCGGCGGAATTGCGCCGGAAAAAATCCTGGAGCTCACCGTGTGGCGCGGCGTCAGCGAAGCCATCGAAGCGGCCGGACCGGGCAAGCTCGCTCGCTGCCCGAATGAATCCTCCCCATGCCGCTCGCGCCAGGGCGCCGCCGACGCTGACCCGCCGCACGCCGAGCGCCGCGGCATCAGCCAGCGTCAATCCACCGGGCGCACTGATCAGCACGTTGACCGGCTTGGGCGCAACCGCGGCCACGATGGCGGTGATGTGTTCGCGTTTCTGCACACCCGGCGCATACAGACAGTCGGCGCCGACTTGCGCGTATGCGCTTAGCCGCCGAACCACTTCATCGATGTCCTGGATGCCGACGAGAAAACACTCAGCGCGGGCGACAAGTATCGCGCCCGCTTGGTCGCTCACTTCGCGCGCCGCAGTGATGCGCTCGATCGCCTCCTCCAGCTCATAGAGCGGCTTGTCTTTTCGCCCAGTTGAATCTTCGATCGAAACGCCGGCGACTCCGGTCTCGAGGCACAGTCTCACGTTTTCGGCGACGCCCGCAGCATCATTAGCATGACCATTTTCAAAGTCAGCGTTCACCGGCAGATCGGTCGCCTGCACGATCTCGCGAATGTGCGCGAGCATGGCATCGCGCGCGACGGCGCCATCAGGCAAACCGCGCGAAAAAGCGAAGCCGGCGGAAGTAGTCGCAAGCGCTTGAAAGCCGAGGTGCTGAAGGTAACGCGCGGTGCCGATGTCCCATGGGTTTGGGAGGGCGAAGCAACCTTCGCGATGAAGGTCTCGGAATGTTTCGCGACGTTCAGCAACCGTTGGCATCTCGCGAATACTTTATGTCATCCCGAGCGGAGCGAAGCGCAGTCGAGGGATTCCGCGAAGCACCGCTAAAGTTTCGCGCCGAGATCCATCGGCTGTCGCTCGGGATGACGTGCTTACTCATTCCCTTCCCCATCGCGCGCTTTTTGTCCGCGCAATTGAGCCTGAATGAACAAATCGAGATCGCCATCCATCACCGCCTGCACATTACTGGTCTCAGCGCCGGTTCGGTGGTCCTTCACCATTTGGTAGGGCTGAAAAACATAGGAACGAATTTGGCTGCCCCAGGCCACATCGCCTTTCTCACCGTATTGCCGATCCATCTCTGCGCGCTTTTTGTCCTGCTCCAGCTCGTAAAGTTTCGCCTTCAACATTTTGATGGCGAGCTCGCGGTTGCGGCCCTGGCTGCGTTCGGCCTGACAGGCGACAACGATGCCGGTCGGTTTGTGCACGATGCGCACTGCCGTCTCCACTTTGTTCACGTTCTGGCCGCCTTTGCCGCCGCTGCGGTAGGTGCCGATCTCGAGGTCGACGGGATTGATTTCAATCGGCATGCTCTCCGCAATTTCGGGAACGACATCGACGCTGGCGAAGGAAGTGTGGCGACGTTTATTCGCGTCGAAGGGCGAGATGCGCACGAGCCGGTGCACACCGCGTTCGGTGTTGAGATAACCGAAGGCATACTCGCCGGTAACGAGCAGGGTGGCGGATTTGATGCCGACTTCTTCGCCAGTCTGAATGTCGACCGTCTGCGATTTGTAACCGTTGCGCTCGATCCAGCGTTGATACATTCGCAACAGCATATCCGCCCAATCGCACGACTCGGTCCCGCCCGCGCCTGAGTGAATGGTGAGGAAGGCGTTGGCGCGGTCGTTCTCGCCCGAAAGGAACTGGCGCAGCTCGAAATCGGAGACTTTGTCCGCGAGACGCTCGTGCTCGCGCGCGATCTCGCGCTCGGCTTCGGCCCGCGCGGCGGCATCCGTTTCCTCTTCGGCTAATTGGCGGAGCGCGTCCAAGTCGGCCATCTCGCGCTCGAGCTCGCGAAAAGGAGTGATGAGCGATTTGAGACGGGAGACTTCTTCCACGTCCGCTTGGGCGCGCTCGCGATTGTTCCAAAAATCGGCGGCGCTCATGCGCGCCTCGAGAGCGCTTAGCTGTTACTGAAGCTTGTCGAGGTCAAAGAA
>JBBPYF010000114.1:0-6464 GCA_038200165.1 Chthoniobacterales bacterium
CTACGCGCGGAAGAATCGATCAGAACGAGATAGGTCTAACCAGGCGCTGCAGCCAACACCTGCCCGGCTTGTTTCCTTGCTTCAAATGCTATTTATACGACACGCTCCCGAAGCTCAGAGAGGCCATTCGTAAGCAGCAGTTTCACATGAAGGCCTATGAGCTTTGACGCGCAATGGCCTAACCAGGCGCTGCAGCCAACGGCTCAGACGGCGTCGTTTTTTCGATGTCGAGCGTAGCTAGTGTGCTTGCAAGAGTTGCCGTTTGCGTTCCCCTGAGTCGTGGCTGAGCTTTGTTCTCGTTAGATGCTTCATTGGCGGTCTCTTTATCGGGGTGGCGTTGCCAGAGCTTGGCTTGTTATCGGTGGTGTCCCCCGGCGACGATGTCGCCGCGCGTTTGGGACGCCAGATCGTTTGGCTGATGATCGGCCTCGCCTTGCTCGTCTGGGTTCGTTGGGCCGAACGACTGCCCCTTTCCTCGATCGGCATAAGACGGCCAAACTTAGGGACATTGGGGATGGGGCCTCGCCGGAGCCTCAGCCCTGATCGCCTCCTTCGTCATGTGCTACGCGCTGATCTTGCCGCTGCTCGGCCTTAGGGTCGATCTCGAACGAACCAATTCGATCATCAACAATGCCTATTGGCTGCAGCTGGTGATTTTTGTCTTCGCCGCGTTCGTAGAGGAGATTGTCTATCGCGGTTACCTCATCGAATGGACCGAGACGTAAGCCGGTGGCACATGCGCCATCTAACCACGCGCTACAGCCAGCGGCTAAGACGGCGTCGTTTTTTGCTGTCCAGCCGAGGTAGCGTGCGTGCCCGGGCTGCCACTCACGTTCCCTGAGCCGTGGCGCAACTTGACCTCGTTAGATGCACCTGTGAATTGCGCGCGATGACCTAGCTCTTCCGCAGCTTCTCCAGCGCGGCGATGAATGCGTCCGGGCCGCCTTCCATGTAGCCGAGCTCGCCCACCTTTTTCCCTGCTGAATTCAGCACGATAACGGTTGGAAATCCCTCGATCTGGAATTCACTGGCCAGCCGCATGTTCTGCTTTTTCACATCGTCGCTTTGCTGTTTAAAGCGAGGAAAATCGAGCTCGACCAGGACAAGGTTTCTGGCTGCGTAATCCTGAAACTCCGGCTTGGAAAAAACTTCGGCATTCAATCGCTTGCACCAGCCGCACCAGTCCGAGCCGGTAAAATCCAGGAGCACGAGTTTGTTGTCGCTCCTGGCTTTCGATTTCGCCGCATCGAGATCGGTCAGCCAGTTCAACTCGGCTTGGGCAAGCGTGACGGAGCCGAGAATCGTGAGAACGAGAAAGCCAATCTTCTTCACGCTCGCAACGTCCGCTGAAGACTTGATACGCGCAACTGCCGTTGTAGCTGCCGTCCGTCCCGGCGAGAGGGCATGGCGGCTGGCCAGCTCAACAATCTGCCGCCGAGGACGGACGGCAGCTACAACAGACGGCCGAAGAGCTGCTCGCATGATATGTCGTATACCAACATATGATGGGCTGGCTCGTGCTTTCTTTGGTCGAGATCGACCGGCGACACGGTCACCAGATCAGTTGATATCGCGAAACACGCCGCGCAAAACAAAAAGCCCGGCGCGGGAAAAACGCCGGGCTTTTTGCTAAAACCCTTTTGCAGGCCGCGGGTCGGACCGGCCCGGCAATCTTATCCCATGTGCTGGTTTACCAGCTTGGTCATCTCGAACATGCTCACCTGGCTTTTGCCGCCAAATACGGCGCGCATGTTGTCGTCCGCATTGATCATCGTGCGTTTCTTTTTGTCCTGAAGCCCGTGCTTTTTGATGTAATCCCATACTTTTTTGGTGATCTCCGAGCGCGGAATCGGTTTGCTTCCGACAATAGCGGCGAGCTTGTCGTCGGGTTGCATCGGGCGCATGAAGGCCGCGTTGGGCTTGCGTTTGGAAGGAGATTTTTTGGCTTTGGTTGTCGGCATGAACGCTCATTAATACCCAAGAGCGCACGAGGGCAACATTAATTTTCGCCTCGGAAAAAATTTAGTGTGCGCCATTTTGCCGCCGCACGGCCAGGGCGGCGATGTCATCGACGGGCGCGTGACCATTTCCCTCCGGCACCGCATCGCGCAGAAGCAGCCGCAAAAGCGCTTCCGCATCGCCCGGCTCGGCGTGCAAACGTTGCGCGAGATGATCCGGTGTGAGGCGACGCAGATTGCCGGTCGCGCTCGCGTAAAGGCCATCGGTATAGAGAAGGAACAAATCGCCCGCGCCGAGCTGCAGAGGTGTTTCGCGAAAACTGGACGCCGCGACCAGACCGAGCGGCGGAGATTCCGATGCAATCGCTTCCGTGCCCCCACCGCGCCGCGCCACCAGGAGCGGCGGATGACCGGCGCCGACGATTGTCGCCTGGCCACTTTTCGGATCGAGCGCGACGCACATCGCCGTCATGAAGGAGCGCGCGCCGAGAATACTGCGAAAATCGCGGTCGACCGCGCGCATGATTTCCGCCGGCGCATCGTTCTCCACGCTGGCGTGATGGAAGAGTAGCTTGGCTAAAGTGGTGAGCAGTGCCGCAGCCGCGCCGTGGCCGGTGGCATCGGCGATCCAGAAAAGAGTGCGATCATCCCGCAGCCGCAGCCAGCCGTAGATGTCGCCGCCCACTTGAATGACCGGCCGATAAAACGCCGCCACCTCCCAGCCGGCCAGCGCCGGCGGGCGTTGTGGAATAAGCGAACGCTGCGTGCGCTGCGCAGCGGCGAGATCTTCCTCGAGATTTCCGCGCCACGCCTCGAGTTGCTCCTTTTGCTTTACCACCTGTTCCCGCATCGCGCGCAAACGCAGCTGCGTTTCGATCCGCGCTCTTAGCACCGCCGGATGAATCGGCTTCGTCACAAAATCATCCGCGCCTGCCTCCAGACAATGCACTTCGCTTTCCTCGCCGCCGTGCCCGGTCAGCATGATCGTGGGAATTTGCGCGATCTCCGGCGAAGGATCGGCCCGAAGTTGCTCGAGCACAGCGGCGCCATCGAGATCAGGCATATCGTAATCGAGCAGCAGCAGTGATACTGGCTCGCGCCGAATCCGCTCGAGCGCTTCCTCGCCACTGCCGGCCACAAGGCATGAATAACCAGAGGCGATCAAAGTGCGGGCGAGCAAATGCCGGCTCGCCGCGTCATCGTCCACCACCAGGATGGGGTTCCCCTCAGCCGTCATTTTTACACTGGATTCGTAAGTCGCGCGTGGGCGGCATGTATCGATCTTTACGTCACAAAAGAGCCTGGCTTCCGGTGTAGCGGCGCTTGTGCCAAGCGCCGGCGATTTGGTGTTGTAGCTGCAGCCGTCCTCGGCGGCAGAGCGCGAGATAGCCCTCAGCGCGTCCCATCCTTGCCGCCGAGGACGGACGGCAGCAACAACCGCGCTTACTCGCAATGCCCGCTTTTCGGGTTGTCAGCACATTTGCCTTGAATTAGAAGGAAGACCGCGCGTCGAACTCGACTTCCTCTTATGAAACCTTCCACCTGGCTCACTCTACTTAGTCTGCTGGCGTTTGCTTCCTGCGCAGAGGATCAGCCGCCAGTGCGGCATCGCGTCTCGCGTTATCCATCGGCCCCGCAGACGGAGGAGTCGATGAACCAGCCATACAATCCCAATCAGCCGCCACCTCCGCCGCCGGAAATGACGACGACGGAGACGCCGCCGCCGGAAGCATCAGCCTCGCCTGCGCCGCGCACGACCAAAGGCGATCTGCCCTACGGCATTCCCGTTCCAAATAAACCAGGCTTTGTGACCAGCCCATTCGCGCCGAATCAAGGCTACGTCGACGTGCGCGGTTTCCCGCCGGGGACCGAAGTCAAAGATCCCTACACGAACAAGATTTTCCTGGTGCCCTGAAGCGCGTGGGCGCCTCGCACTGTCATCGCGAGCGAAGTCGAGGGATCCCGTGAAGTTACGGTAAAGGTTGCGCCGCGGGATCCCTCGACTTCGCTTCGCTCCGCTCGGGATGACTAGGGAGTGTGATTTGCCGTCCCGCCTCACCTCTGCCACTCTACGCCTTCGCACATGGACCTTCGGGTAAGACGCGCCCCTCGCATTGACGCTGAAATTACCGTCCCCGGCGACAAAAGCATCTCGCATCGCGCCGCCATCATCGCGGCTCTCTCGAACGGCGTTTGCCGCCTCGATGGCTTCCTTGCCGCCGATGATTGTCTGCGCACGGTGGAAGCGCTGCGCGCCCTCGGCATTCGCATTGACGAGCCCGAGCCGAACACCATTTGCGTGCACGGCAAAAGGCGCGTGCTCACTCCGCCGCAGGAGGAAATCGATTGCGGAAATTCCGCCACCACCATGCGACTGATGGCGGGTTTGCTCGCCGGACAAAATTTCGAGAGCCGTCTCGTCGGCGACGCCTCGCTTTCGAAGCGGCCGATGGATCGCATTATCGCGCCCCTGCGCGAGATGGGCGCGGACATCGTCGCGGAAGGCCCGGAGAACACCGCGCCTTTGCGAATTCGCGGCGGAAAATTGCGCGGCATCAAATACCAAATGCCAATTGCCAGCGCGCAGGTGAAGAGCGCGATTTTGCTTGCGGGATTGTTCGCAAAAGGAAAAACGATCGTGACCGAGCTCAGTCCCACTCGCGATCACACGGAGCGAATGCTGCGTTATTTTTTCGTGCGCACGACGCGCAATGAGAAAGGCGCGATCACCATTTTCGGTGAGCAGGTTCCGGAATCGCGCGATTTTCACATCCCCGGCGACCTTTCCTCCGCGGCCTACTGGCTGACGGCGGCAGCGGCGCAACCCGGTGGGCATTTGCTCGTGCGCGATTGCGGGTTAAACACGAGCCGCACCCCTGTGCTGGGTGTGCTCGTGCGCATGGGCGCGCAGGTGCGCGAAGCCATCGAAGATGTGGACCAGCTCGAGCCGCGCGGCGTGGTGGAAGTGACCGGCGCGAATCTCAAGGGCACCGTCATTCAGGGAAAAGAGGTGCCCCTTTTGCTCGATGAACTGCCGGTCCTCGCGGTCGCGGGCGCGCTCGCCCACGGCACCACCATCATCAAACACGCGCAGGAATTGCGAGTGAAGGAAACGGATCGCATCGCCGCCATCGCGCATAACCTGCGCGCGATGGGCGCGCAAGTGATCGAGCTGAGTGACGGCATGGAGATCCACGGGCCAGCGCCGTTGCGTGGCGGGCGCGTGGCCAGCTTCGGCGATCATCGAATCGCCATGGCTTTTGCCATCGCGGGGCTTTTCGCCGATGGCGACACCGTCGTGCAGGACGCGGAGTGCATCGAAATTTCGTATCCGGGTTTCGAAGGCGCGCTCGAGGAAATCGTGAATCCGAAGCGCGCGCAGATGAGCACGCCGGTGATCGGCTCGTTATCGGCGGCGCCAATTCAGGAATAATGTTGTAGCTGCCGCCGTCCTCGGCGGCAGATGGCGCGCCATCGAGGTGAGGCATCGCGATAGAGAGCCACTACGCTCTCTGCCGCCGAGACGGACGGCAGCTACAATGCATCCCTCGACTTCGCTCGGGATGACGATATGAATGCGCGTGCCTCATGTCATCGCCATCGATGGCCCTGCTGCTTCAGGTAAAAGCAGCGTGGCGCGTGCGCTCGCGCGGCGACTCGGTTTTGCCTACGTCAATTCCGGCGCGCTTTACCGCGCGGTGACGTGGCACGTCTTGCGACGCAGCATCGATGTTCATGACACTGCTGCGGTGGCGGCTGCGGTCGAGCGGGCAGACATCAATTGCGATCTGTGCGATGGCGAATCGCGCATTCGCATCGACGGATTCGATCCATCAGCGCATTTACGCGACGACGATGTTAACCGAGCCGTTTCGCCCGTCAGCAGCGTGCCGCGCGTGCGCGAAATTCTCGGGGAACGAATGCGCAACTACGCCGTTGCGCATGACGTTGTCATGGAAGGTCGCGACATCGGCTCCGTCGTTTTTCCCGACACGCCGTTCAAATTCTACATCGACGCTCTGCCCGACGTGCGCGCCCAACGCCGCGAGGCCCAAGGTGAGCGCGACGAAATTGCCGCGCGCGATCGCATCGATTCCTCGCGCGACACCGCACCACTCATCATCGTGCCCGACGCCGATGTCATCGATTCATCGCGCATCAGTATCGACGCCGTGGTCGACGAAATCCTGCGCCGCCTTGTCGCCAAAGGATTCCTCCGATGACCTTCTGGTACTGGCTCGGCTACACCCTGTCGAAAATCGTCGGCAAAGTTTTCTTCCGTTACCGCGCGCTGCATCGCGAACGGATGATCCAGACCGGCCCGGTCATTCTGGCCATGAACCACCAGAGTTATTTCGATCCGCCGCTGGCCGGCATCGCCTGTGATCGCGACATTTATTTCCTCGCGCGCAAAACGCTGCTCGATCACTGGTTCTGGGGCTGGATTTTTCCGAAGCTCAACGTCATTCCGGTCAATCAGGAGTCGGCCGATCGCAGCGCGCTCAA
>JBBPYF010000115.1:0-31120 GCA_038200165.1 Chthoniobacterales bacterium
AATGTTCCCGACCATTTTGGTTTCCGGTCCGGAACCGACCTGCTTTTCCACTTCCATCCGCACCGTCTCGAGATCGAGACCCATCTTCTGCAAAACATTCACGGCCACGCCCTGGCCGAGCTTGATCAAGCCGAGGAGGAGATGCTCCGTCCCGACATAATTATGGTTGAAGCGATCCGCTTCCTTGCGCGCCAATTGCAGCACCTGCTGCGCGCGGGGCGTAAAATTATTCATTGGTTTTCGGCGCCTCTCCGTCCCCAGTGCTCGGCTCCGGCGCCACTTTACTGATATCAGGTTTGGGGAACGATTTCAAACGCTCCCGGATAATCTGCGCCCGAAAATGGTCGCGCTCCTCCGCGTTCAGCTTCTGCTGCGTGCTCTTTTGCAAATGCGCCGGCTGCGTCGTCATGAACAACTCGTCGATGGGCAAACGCTTGTCTTCCGGGAACGCGCCGAGGTCGATCCCGAGCTTCACCACCGAGAGCAGATTAAGCGCTTCCTTCGAGGTCATGGCATGGGCATAAGTGAGCAAGCCGTATGCGCGCCCGATCTGATCCCACAATGTATTTGGCTTTTTCTGAATGAGCACCTGCCGCGCATCGTGCTCTTTTTCGATGATCGTCTCGATCACCTTGCTCAAGCGGCCGATGATCTCGTCCTCTTTCTCGCCCAGCGTGGTCTGATTGGAAATCTGGAAGAGGTTTCCCATCGCTTCGGTGCCTTCGCCGTAAAGTCCGCGCACGGCCAACCCGATCTTGTTCACCGCCTGGATGACCTGATTGATCAGCTCGCTCAAGACAAGGCCAGGTAGATGCAGCATCGCGCTCGCTCGCATGCCAGTGCCGACATTGGTCGGACATGCTGTTAAATATCCAAGCTTAGCGTCATAAGCGAAATCGAGTTTGTTCTCGAGCGCGCTGTCGATTTTATCGACGAGCTTGAACGCCTGGCGCAGCTGCAAACCGGAGCGGATCGATTGCATGCGCAAATGATCCTCCTCGTTCACCATGATGGAGAGCGTCTGTTTGCGGTTCATCACCACTGCGCTGCCCGCGCTTTTCGCCGCGTGTTCGCGACTGATGAGATGGCGCTCCACCAGCACCTGCTTTTCCAGCGCGGATAAATCCTGGAGCAATTCCGAAAACGAATCCTGCATTTCCGGCAGCTCTTCCACCCGCGGTTTAATCAGCTCGAGAATGGCGGTGCGCTCGGCCTTTTTCGCCCAGCCGGGGAATGCGCGGTTACACAGATTACGCGCGAACCGCACCCGGCTGCTCACCACGATCTGATGGTGCGGGCCTTCGCCGCGCAGCCATTCCCCTGTATTCGCGATGATGCTTTGTAGCTTCATTCCGAAAGCTGATGCTCCAGCTGTTTGATCTGGTCGCGCAACGATGCCGCCGTCTCGTAGTTCTCCTGCTCGACCGCCTTCTTTAAATTTTCCGTCAGTGTTTTCATGCGATCACTCAGGGCCAGCGTGCGTTGCGCCCGCACCGGAAGTTTGCCGACGTGCTCGGTCCCTTTGTGCATCGCCTTTAGGAGCGAGTTCAATCCTTCCGAGAAAGCGAGGTAACACGCGCTGCAACCAAGCCGGCCCGTCTTCTTGAAATCAGCCTGCGTGAATCCGCACACCGGACATCTTGTGCTTGGCGCCCCTTTCTCGATCTCCTCCGCCGCGCCGATGCCGAGAAGCAAATCCGCCAGGGCGAACCCAGTGGGATCCTGTACGCCCTTTTCCTTCGAGCAACCTTCGCAGAGATTCACCTTCTGCATCTTGCCGTCGACAATTTGCGTCAGGAAAACGGTCGCATCATTGCATTTGCAAACGTCGCACAACATTTCAGTCAAATTGTTTTACCTCTCGCTACACTGAGCAACACCGACAAAGCGCCACCACCAAGCCCTGTCATCCCGAGCGGATGCGAGGGATCTCACGAGCGTCTCGACTGACCTTGTGAGGTGCCCCGCCATCGCCCGGGCCCGCGGGCGAACAAACCGCGCAAAAAAATCGGTGCTAGCCAAACACGCCACGCCATTGACCCCCCGCCATTTCCAGCCAAAACCCCCCCCACCACCCCGTGACAACCCGCGCGTTTGCGCGGCATCACACGAGCGTAACGACTGCCCTTGGGGGGACCCACGAATTCGCTCGGGACGACGTGCTAACTACGCTCGCATCAAAGTCGTTCATCGCATAACTGGCCAGGCATTGAACCCCGCTCATTGGCAAGCATTCCGCGCGCCGGGAACGCCTCAATCAAAAATTGGCGTGCCGCTTTCGCGCGTGATTTCGCGGAAGCGCGCGATCATGCGCGTGCTGATCGGCCCCGGCTTGCCGTTCCCGATCATGCGATTGTCTGCTTTGATCACCGGAATCACTTCGGCCGCCGTGCCGGTGAGGAAACACTCGTCGGCGATGAAGATGTCGTGGCGAGTGAGATTGCTCTCTGAAATCTTCAGCCCAAGCTCGGCTGCAATCTCAAACACGACCGAGCGCGTAATCCCGCGCAAGGCGCCGGCGCTGATCGGCGGCGTGAAGATTTCACCGCGTTTGATCATGAAAACATTGTCCGCCGTGCATTCCGCCACGCAGCCGTCATCGTTCAACATCAGCGCTTCGTCCGCGCCCGCGAGGTTCGCTTCGATGCGCGCCATCACGTTGTTGAGATAATTCAGGGACTTCACTGCGGGATTGAGCGCGGCTGGATTTGTGCGACGCGTTGCGCAGGTCACAACCGTCAGCCCGTTGCGATAAACTTCGTCTGGATAAAGCGCGATTGTCGCCGCAATGATGATCACGCTTGGCCGCTTACATTGCACCGGGTTTAGACCGAGGTTGCCGACGCCGCGCGTCACCACCAGCCGAATGTAGCCATCGCGCAAATCATTTTGCCGGATTGTTTCCAGCAAGGCTTCGGTCATTTCGCGATGCGACATCGGAATCTCGAGACAGATCGAGCGCGCCGAGTCCCACAAGCGTTCCAGATGTTCCTCCAGACGAAAGACGCGGCCATTATAAAAACGGATGCCTTCGAAAATGCCGTCGCCGTAAAGCAGGCCGTGATCGAAAACTGAAATCTTCGCCTCAGCTTCGGGCAGGAATTCCCCGTCAATGAAAATGGTAAGCGACTTCGGCGCCGCCTTGCTCGCGCGCGATTCATTTGCCGGCTTCACCGCCGCCGCCGTCTCGCGTTCCTCAACCAACGTGTCCGCAACTTCGCCCTCTGCAATTTTCGTAAGCACAAAAAAACTTCGACGCTCCGCGCGCCAATTCAAGCGGAATCACTTGCAACGCTTTGCTTGCAAAGACGCTCCGTTCCACGATTAGTACACTTCGTGTCCCTCCCAGTCGACATTCGTATCGAACGACCGAGCACGGATTCAAAAATCTTCGCGCACACGCGCTGGGATGCCGTGCCGATGCTCGCTGGCCTGTTTCACCTCGCCTACTTCGTCGCGATGTTCTTCCTTTTCCCGCGCACGCCCTTCTGGATCATGCTCATCATGGGCTTCGTCTACTCGCTCATGATGAACGCCAACATCAACGGACTGGCGCACAACTTCATTCATAATCCTTTTTTCCGTTTGCCCCTGCTCAATCGCCTCTTTAGTCTGCTTAACTCTATCGCCGTCTGTTTTTCCCAGACCTATTACGACGTGGTGCACATGCAGCATCATAAGGGTAATGCCGATCGGCCCGATGAGACTGGCGTGACCGTTGATTGGATTTCCATCTACCGCCACGGCCACGACGGCGAAGCAGAAAATCCCTGGAGCTACATTTTCCTGAGCTTCTTCCGCGACAATCCCGCAGCGATCCGGCGCGAGCTGCGCAAGCGCGGCGGCGGTGATTTGTTTTGGGGTAATCTCGAGCTGGCTTGCGTGGCTCTGGTCCTGCTTACCATGCTTATCTTTAACTGGCGCTACGTTGTCTTCTTTCTACCTTTCTACTACCTCGGTCATTGCTTCAGCTACTTGAACGGCTACTTCCGCCACTATGGCGCGGATCCCGACAAACCAATCGCCTGGGGCGTGAGTAGCTATGGCAGGCTTTATAACTGGATCTTTTTCTACAACGGCTACCACGCCGAACATCATTTCCGTCCCAAGGTGCACTGGACCAAGATGGAAAGCTTCCAGCGTCAAATCGCCCAGCTTCAGAAGCGCGAAGGCGTGCGGGTGATCGAGCACGCGCACATGCTCGGCTTTCTCGATCCGAACTTACCAAAGCGTGGCGATCTTCCGCCGGCGACCTCGGAAGCTGTTTCCTAGTTCTTGCAGCGCCGCTACATCGTTAGCTGGCAAACGATTTGCGCAGAGTTTCCTTCCTGTCTTCCCATTGCTCCTGCAGCCGCCGGGTTTCGGTTTGAAGCTGCTGCTGGAGTTGCTCCACTTCATCGAACTTGGCCGAAGCCGTCGCCTTCGCCATTTCGCTCTTGAGAAATAATTCTTTCTCCGCGATTTTGGCGCGAAATTGCGAATCGATTTCGGCCAGCTGCGCCTTTTGCTCATCGCTTAAGGTCACCGCCGGCGCGCTTTTCTGCAGCCGTTCCATGGCCAGTTCGTAAGCCGATTTCATCGCGCCGAAACCGTTGCCCGTTGCACCGGCGAAATCAATTTCTAAGTTAACGCCTCTCATGCGCCGGAACATTCGCCTTCTCTCCACCGATTTCGACGGGACTCTCGTCGCGCATGATTCATTTCCCGTCCTCGACCCCGGCTGCATGCAGCTCATCGCCGAGCTCCAGCGCGATGGTGCACTCTGGGCCATCAACACTGGCCGGTCGGTCGAGCTGCTCGAGTCCGGTCTACTCGATTTCGATTTTCCCATTCATCCCGATTTCATCCTGACGAGCGAACGCGATGTCTTTCGTCAGGCCCGCAACGGCGGGAAACGCTGGGAGCCGTTCGGCAATTGGAACGATCGTTGCGCGCGTGCGCACGAAGAGTTGTTCAATTCCGCGCAATCTATCCTCGCTGAGATCATTGATTTCGTGAACCAGAAAACGGGCGCGCGCGTTGTTTACCTTGGCGAAGGGCCGGAGGGTGTGGTCGCGCAAAGCGAGGAGGAGATGGATCGCATCACGCGCTTCATCGATCTCGCCCGCTCGCGACAGCCGCGGTTTCATTACCAACGCAACTCGATCTACCTCCGCTTTTGCCACGCCGATTATCACAAAGGCGCGGCGCTGGCGGAATTGTCCCGGCTCATCGACGTGCCGCGCGAAGCGGTGTTCGCCGCGGGCGATCATCACAATGATCTCTCGATGCTCGACGGCCGCTTTGCTGCGATGCCAGCGTGTCCGGCGAACGCAATCGAGCCGGTGAAGGAAGCGGTGCGTTCAGCGCAAGGTTATGTGGCCGAGCGCGAGTACGGCGCCGGCGTGCACGAGGCGCTGGTGTTTTTTAGCGGAACATAGCCGTCCTCGGCTGTGCGGCTGACGGGCGTCTCGCCTGTCGAGTAGAACCGATGCAGCCAAATCGGCAGACGAGACGCCCGCCGGCCGCACAGGCCAGAGGCCTATGTTCCGGCAAAGCGATTCGTCATGTAGGTCATCATCAAGACCCAGAACGTGAGCGCCAGGGCGAAGAGCGGGAACTGCAAGGCAACCGGCAACGAGTAGATGATGGCCATGAGCGGAATCCATACCGCCCAAGTCGCTACCAGGAGCGGGAAGGCGTGTTCCCGGTAATATCGCCACGTCAACAGCGGCCGAAGTTTCGCGAAAGAGTAGCCGTTGTTCTTCCAGGCGTAACCCCAGATGCCGAAGGGTGCGGCGAAGAATGGATTGTAGCCGAACTGATCGATGCACATTTTCGCCGTCACTACCGGGACGCTCGCGCGATCGCCAAACCAGCGGGCCAGCAGCGTATACATCGCGTTGACGAGAATTCCGTCGATGGCCCAGAAGGGCGCATTGAAAAGAAAATTGCGCGCGTTGTGCGCACGAATGCGGCCACGCTGAAAGAAGATAATCGTGAAAAGCTCAGGCAAAATCGCGCCCACGACCACCGACGCAATGAGCACGAACGAGATGGTGTGCCGCTGTTTGTAATCAGCCAGCGCGTTTAACCCGCGCGCAATGGGCGGATGAAAATAATACGCCAGCAAGATGGTGAGCATGAACGCTTGAATAATGAATGCGGGCGCGGCGTTTGCCTTCGCTGCTTCCCAGCCGATGAGCCATGGCGTGGGCCGGCGCGACATGCGCGCAACGTCTCGCACTGTGCCAAACGTGCAACGTCGTCCTCGAGCAAAGTCCGAGGGATCAAGTGGCGACACCCCACTGGTAACTCCACGGGATTCCCTGGCTTCGCTCGGAATGACGAAGTTAAGCTACGGCTTCTTTCTTGAAGAATTTGTCCCAGTCGCTTTGGCCGGGGGGAGAAATTGCGCCCGCCGCTGGCGATGAAGCAGCGGTTACCGTTGTGCCGCTTCCGCTCAGCAATTTGCGCAGATCATCCAAGACCTTGTGCGGACCGAGGTAGTTCGTCCCTGCGTAGCTGTTCGAGACAATCTTACCTTGCGCGTCGAACACGACCAGACTCGGAATACCCGGCCCGGCCAGCTTGCGCGCCTGCGACCATTTCACCGCGTCCCAGCGCAGCGCCGGCCATGGCATCGACATCTCGTTCATGTAGTTCTGCATCTCGCCCGCGTCGGTATCTTCACTGACGAAGACGACCTCGAAATCAGGATGGCTCGGCTTCATCTCTTTGTAGAACGAGACAAGGTCGGGCGTGAACTTGTGGCTAGGGCCGCACCAGCCTGCGCCGAAGTAAAACGCGATGTATCTTGCCTGCGTGAGCGGAGTCGCATCGATGGGCTGCACCATCTTATTTTTCACCGCGACGAGTTTGCCTTTTAAATCGGAGATCGCCGGTGTCTGCGCCGCCGCACTGCTCAGCGCGAGCAACAGGAGCGTGAACGCGCGCATGCCGCTTTTTACGAGCAAAGCGGTGGCGAGTCCAGCCACATCTCCCGCATGAAGAGCGGGATCAAATCGTTGCGGCTCGATGAGCTGGAGATGCTCGCCCAGCCGGCCTTTCGCGCCAGGCAAATCGCTGACTGGCTTTATCGAAAACGCGCGCGCTCGTTTGATGAAATGACCGATCTGCCGCGGTCACTGCGCGAAATGCTGGCGGCGCAGTTTGACTTCGGCAATCTCGCGACGGTGCGCGTGCTCGGGTCGCGCGACACGACGCAAAAGTTTTTGTTCCGATTGCGCGACGGCAACCTTATCGAATCGGTGCTGATCCCGGCGTCGCCGGCACTTTATGGATCGCGTTCCGATCGGCTAACGATTTGTGTGTCGACGCAGGTCGGGTGCGCCTACGGCTGCAAGTTTTGCGCGAGCGGACTCGAAGGTTGGAAACGCAACCTGCGCGCGGATGAAATCGTGGAGCAGCTCATGGCGGTGGAGCACGAAAGCGGCGAGCACATCGACAATCTCGTGTTCATGGGAATGGGCGAGCCGCTGGCGAATTACGAGAATCTCATGCGCGCGATCACCATCATTAACGCGCCGTGGGGACTCGGCCTCGGCGCGAGGCACATCACCGTTTCCACCAGCGGCCTCGTGCCGCAGATTCGCAGGCTGGCCGAGCAGCCGCTGCAACTCCGGCTCGCCATTTCGTTGCACAGCGCGACCGATGAGGTGCGCGACCGGATCATGCCGGTGAATCGGAAGTATCCGGTGAGCGCGCTGTTCGAGGCTTGTCGCTACTACACGCAGCGCAAGAAACAGCGGATCACGTTTGAATACATCTTGATCGCGGAGGTGAACGATTCGGATGAACAGGCGCGCGCGCTGGCGCGGCGTGCGCGCGAGTTCGAAGCGAAGGTGAACCTGATTCCATACAACACGGTTGAGGATTTGAGGTGGAATCGCCCGTCGCAAAATCGGCAGGAAGGATTTTTGACGATTCTGCGTAGCGCCGGAGTGGCCGCGACATTGCGGCGGGAGAAAGGCCACGACATCGCGGCCGCTTGCGGGCAACTGAGATTGCAGACGGAGCGCGAGACGACGACAGCGTGATCGGCCCGACCAATCGGATCAGTGTTTCTTTTCAACGAACTGCTGCAGACGCGCGAGCGCTTGCTCCCACTGGCGCGATACTGTGGCGAGATAATTCTGCGCCTGATCCAGAGCCTGCGGTTTGAGCCGGTAAAGGGATTCTCGGCCAATGCTCTTCGCCCGGACGAGTCCGGCGTCTTCCAGTACGCGTAGATGTTTGGTGATTGCCTGCCGGGTGATGGTCGCTGCGCTGGACAACTCCGATATTGATCTGGCCTGCGCATCACTGAGGCGGCGAAGAAGTTCGAGGCGGGTCTCGTCGCCGAGCGCGGCAAAGATGGGAGCGGCGCGAGGACTCGGCGCACGAGCCGAGGCGCTATGTCCGCGTGACATGGTGCTCGATGTTGTGCAACTGCTCCGACCAGCCGCTCTCATTCGCGCGGAAGGCTTCATCACGGCGTTCCGGCGGCAGCTTATTGAAGCCCGACTCGGTGACGGTCAATAGCGTGCCCTCACCAATTTTCTCGAGCCGGAACTCGACCAGGGTGGACGGCTCGGCGGAGTAGTCCTTGTTCGGGTCCGTGGCATGGGGATGCCAGGTGAAGGAAAAGAAGCGCTCCGGCTCCATCTTCTGCACTGTCGCCTCGAAGGTGAGGTGTTCGTAACCCGGATAGGTGATCTGCCCGCGGCACACCTGTCCGGGAATGAAAGGATTGTTCAGTTTCGCGCAGAACCACTCTGAGAACTCCCCGTAGTCGGTCAAGGCACGCCAGACCCGGCTGACGGGCGCGTTGAGCTCAATCTGCTTTTCGATCCGGTCGGTATCATTATACAACTTCATGGTTGCATGTTAAGCCAGGCGCCTAAACATGCAACCGTGAGGTTGCATTCCTTCTCGACTGGAACCCGACAGTGCGGCCGCCCTCTGCGTTCACAACGCTTTCGAGATACAGTGAAGAATTAGCTGAACGAACGGGCGCGGAACATACCAGCGCGAAATCTCGAGCGTGCGCGGATCGGTATGGCGCGGCTTAGTGAGACCGGGATCGTGCAATCCGCTATCGACACGAAAAACGTCCCGGCGGACCTCTTTGACTTCATGCGCGATCTGCAAACGCGGCATAGTCTTGACGCGATAGTTGACGAAGTTGTAGCAGAGCCAGTTCTTATCCCAATGCATGCGACCGGCAGCGTCTGGTGATTCGTCCACGAGCTGAACACTCAGTAATTGCTCGGCCGAATCGACGACGATATACATGCGGTTGTAACGTCCTTCGAACTGACCGTCATAGCTGTGATAGTAGACCGAGCCTTTGGGAAAACCGGGGCAGGAAACGAGGGTCCTGGTCGAGGACCTGCCGGCGACGTGCAGGCGCTCTTCTGCCAGACGCAGCGGACAAAGGTACGGGATCCCATCGGCCATCATCAGCTGGGTTCCGGCATTTAAATCAGCGGATGGTTTGGCTTGAGGGGCAAACAATCGCTGCAGATCGCGCATTGTCTCGGAGGCGCCCTGCACTTTTGTGTCCCAGAGCGAGGCGAGCACGATGTGAGGCGGCGCCTGGGCGGTCGGAGCCGTGGGTGGCGGGCGCGGCGATGAAAGTGGGGATGCCAGAGGTGGCGCAGAGCTTTGGCTGATTATTTCGCCAGGAGCTGGTGTATTCCGCGCGATGGTAGCGTTGTTCTGGCGCGCCTCGGCTCCTTTTGCCGGATCGTAATGGTATCGCTGCCGAACTTCCTCGGGCAGGTCTTCGAAATCGATGCTCGTCACTCCGGTGGCGTGCGTGATGCGAATGCAATCTGCACGCACTTCGAGCACCCGGCAGTTCTGGTAGCTCCGGCCGCTGAGCGTGCGGAGCTCAAGTGCTAATGCCAGAGGCGCGGACGCGATGACGAGGAGCAGCGCCGCCGCCACTACAGCACTCCATTTGCGCATGCCGAAAATTACACGCAAGCGCCGCAGCGAAGGAAGAATCGAATTCGGAAAACAGCCGAACTCGCGCGAGATCGCGGTTGCCAGCAGATGGGTCGTCGAAAGTTTTCACTGGCGCACAGGCTGTTTTGGCTGTGCATTCCTGAGATGAAGAGAAGGACGATGGCAGCCCGGCTGGGTGTGATGGGGGTGTGTCTGGCTGGTTTCGCGAGATGTTGGGCGCAGGATGTCTGGCACGACGGCTTCAGCCTCGCTGATCCGGCGCTCGTGCGCGCGTCTTCGGCAGCGGGACTCCTGAGTTCGGGTATCGTCGCTTCTCCCATGAGCTTCGCCTGGATGGTGCCGATGGATACTCTTCTGCCAGCTCCTTCGGCGACAGCGGAGCAAAAGGAAACGAGAAGGTCTACTAGCTTGACAGATCGCGTCGCCGATCGCGGCGTGGATTGGACGCCGAAATTCGATTACGCCACAGCCGAAATTGGTTTTCTTTACGGGAGATCAACCGGCAAATACGGCGGCGCATTCAAACAAGCCTACATCACTGGCGAAACCGGCAACGACAAGACGCAGATTTTCGTCGGCGCATCCTACGAAGATTCAAGCTTCCAGCTGCCCCGCCGGCGGTAACGAACCGTCAGCGTCAGCGAGTGGGTAGCGGTTCTGCCGCCGGGGACGGACGGCAGCTACAACGTCTGGGGATAGACGCGGAGCTACGACGCAGGGTACTGCGCGGGATTTGCCATGAGAGAGCGGGCGCTTCAAGGATTAGCTGATGAAGAAGATTAATCTAAAGGACATTACCGAAGAAGAACGTCGTTCGCCGTTGGGCAAGTTTCACAAATACGTGAAGGAGATCTCGGTCGCGCTTGGTCGCGAGGCGGTTTCGCTCGATCTCAACAAACGACATCCCTTCGATCTGATGCTCGCGCGCATTCCGCCGGGGAAATCGTACTGTCCGTATCACGCAGAATCCGCCCAGTGGGAGCTCTATCTTGTCGTGGCGGGCCGCGGCGCGGTGCGCGATTCCTCCGGCGTCACGCCGGTCTCAGTAGGCGACGCGTTTCTCTTCAAACCGGGCGAAGCGCATCAGCTTTCGTGCGCGGGTGACGAGGATTTCCTCTACTACGTCATCGCCGACAATCCGCTGAACGATTCCTGTTACTATCCTGACAGCGGCAAGTGGGCGGTATTAAAGGAGGGTTCCGCGACCGCAATCGTGAAAGGTGTTGAAACAGATTATTTCGACGGAGAAGAGTGATGGAGCGCGTGACGCTTAGCTTCTTCTCTGCGTCAGCGCAGCGAGTTCACAACGCCGGCTTTACGTGATAAGCCCGGTAATGGCCGCGGATGTTGTTATCATAGTAGCTGGTCTTGGAAACGGCATCCATCAACTCGTGGAAGACATTCTCTGGAACATCGATGTAGCGATAGATTGAACCATTGCGAAACTCGACCTCCAGCACCTGTAAATGTCTGCTGTAGCCGACGCTCGTCAGCGCACTCGATTCGACCGGCACTCGCGCAATGTTGGTGTCGATCGGGTCACCCGGTTCCACTGCCATGCTGCGCGCAAGCGCGACGCCGAAAATGAGGAGCGCGACCGACAGCGAGCGCATGCCAGTCTGATAAGCTACGCTTCGATTCGAGTCGATGGAAAACAACTACGATGGCGTTTGGCATTGCGGGAAATTACTCGAGGTGCAATGCCTGATGCTGCATCGCAGGGCGATCGCGGCCCTGCTCTCAACGAAAAACGCGGCTCTTCGCCGCGTTTCCCGAGATAATTTGAAGCCCGCAGCTTTACTCAGCCGTTGGGATTGAAACGGAATTTTGTTCGGCCACGTTTGGCATTAGCCTTGGCTTTACGCCGGCTCTTTTGCGAGGGCGTCTCGAAGGCGCGCAACCGCCGCACTTCATCGAGGATGCCTTCCGCGTCGAGCTTGCTCTTCAACCGCTTGAGCGCTCGATCGACCGGCTCGCCTTTTCGCACAATGACTTCTGGCATCAATTCACCTCGATCCTGAGAAATTTCGCCCGCATGCTGCGGGCCAAGCGAAACCTACCTAGACCAGCTTTCCGCGTCAAACCGCCGCCCAAACTGTCTTACGCCTGCGTATGCCGCGCGTAATGAATCTCCACACCTTTCGGCAAAAGGCGCTTGCGCCCGCGTTGCCGCCGGCGCGCGAGTGTGGCGCGGCCACCTTTCGTCTTCATGCGTGCGCGAAACCCATGCTGGTGTTTGCGTGTGCGTTTCGATGGCTGGTAGGTGCGTTTCATCCAGTGCGCCGCTGAGCGGACGGGAAAGGTAGAAGTCGACTTTGCCTTGTCAATGAAAAGCACAGGTTGCTCGCGCGGCGATTTTCTGGAATAAACGCTTCGTGAGCACTGTCGTCATCGAGCCGGCTACAGCGGAAGATTTGGATGAATTGTCTGATCTGCTCGGCGAGCTTTTCAGCGAAGAAAGCGATTTTCGACCGAACAAAGAAAAGCAATTGCGCGGGCTGCGCCTCATTTTTGAGGAACCGAATCGCGGCCGGGTCTTCGTCCTGCGGCGCGATCATTCCATCGTCGGCATGATCAACCTGCTTTTCACCATCAGCACAGCCGAAGGCGGCTTCGTCATCCTGCTGGAAGACCTCGTCATTCACAAAGCTTACCGCGACCACGGCTACGGCTCGCAATTACTCCAGCACGCCATCGATTTCGCCCGCAAGAAAAACTTTCTCCGCATCACGCTTCTGACCGACCGGCCCGAAATTAAATCGCAGGCCTTTTTCAAACGCCACGGCTTCTTCGAGTCGGCCATGATCCCGATGCGCCTGCTCATCACTCCGGAAACGCCGCAAACGGACATCACGCTCTAGCGCGTTTGCGGCTGGCGGCATTCCGGCCGAGTAAACAAAATGCGCACGGGTGCCATTCGTCTTTTTCGCGTCGCCGGCATCACCGTCTTCCTGCATTTCAGCTGGTTTTTGATTGCGGCTTTTTACATGATGAATTTTGCCCGCCGCTACAGTTCGCCCATCTGGGGCGTGCTGGAATACCTGGCGCTTTTCGCCATCGTCCTGCTGCACGAGTTCGGCCACGCACTCGCCTGCCGCCAGGTAGGCGGCGTCGCAAATCGCATTGTGCTCTGGCCATTGGGCGGCATCGCCTTTGTCAATCCGCCGCGCCGCGCCGGCGCATATCTGTGGAGCATCGCGGCCGGCCCGCTCGTCAACGTCGCCCTCATTCCCGTCCTGGCGTTCCTGCTCACCACCGCTTTGCGGCAGCAGACGGGCGACTCAGTGAATGATCCTGTCCTTTTCTGGAGCGATCTGCGTTTCATCAATCTCGGGCTCCTTATTTTTAATCTGCTGCCGATTTTTCCGCTCGATGGTGGCCAGATCGTGCGCGGCCTGCTCTGGTTTCCATTCGGCGAAATCCGCAGCCTGCAAATCTCCAGTGTGCTCGGCTTGATCGGTGGCGCTCTCCTCGCCCTCTGGGGACTTTCGCGCGGATCGCTTTGGACCGCGGTGCTCGCGTTTTTTCTCCTGAGTCGCGCCTGGTACGGCTGGCAGCAGGCGCGAGCCATGATCGCCGCGGCCGATCACGGCGTGCCCATTTCCCCGTCACCTAGCGTGGGCGCGGAGGAGCCGCGGCGCTGATTTACTTTAACGCCGGCACCTGCTCGATCAGCCGCTTCCGCAGATCGGCGCGGAAGCCAATTTCATCGGCAGCGATCTCGACCGATTTGCGCGCATCCGGTGACAGATTTTTTTGCGCGAATGTTTTCAGCTCTTCGGTCCGCGCGGTGTCGCTGAAGAAAGTGAACAAGCTCGGGACGTAGGTGTTCGCCCCGAGCGAATCCACCTTCGCCAGCAGCGCTTTCATGTTGGCCTTGGCGAAGTCCCACGCCAGATCAGCGCGGTCGCTCTCACGCGCCACTTTGGACACGAGATAAACGGCGCGGCTCGTCGGCAGCTCGTCTGTGAGAGAAATGGCGAGCGTCTTCTTGATCAATGACGGATCGGTGCTGAAGGCGAGCGCATCGTAATAGTTTTGCTTCTCTTCCGCGCTCGTCGTTTTCAACCCGAGCTCGTGCAGCTTCTCCCATACGGCGTTGCCGCCATCGCGCATCACCACCGCGAAAGTGGGTGCGCGCAAATCCGGAGCAAGGCTGCTCGAATTCTTCAGAAAGCCTTCGAAATTCTCCCGGCATTTTTTGATCACATCAGCGTCGCTGAGCACGCCGAGCTCCTCCACCAGACTGGCGCGGAGCAACGCCGCTGTCGCGGGTTCGCCGGATTTCGGCTGCATCGTCAGCGCATCGAGAGTCGGCCGCAATAGCCGCCGGGCATAACCGCGGAACTCCTGTCGTTCCGGAGTATCGACGAGCAGATGATCGATGAAGTTGCAGACGTTGATCATCTGCTCGCGCAAGGCGAGGGCGGTGTCCGGCGGCATGCCGTTCGCCAGCTCGGTATAGAACGCGAGCGGCTGCCGCCGGGCCTGCACGAACGCCCACGCGTCGCCGAGCAGGTTCACTTTGTCGGGCCCATTCATCCCGGGCAGACTGGCCATGAGCAGCTTCCACGACGGCTCATCATAGGCGACGCGATAGTTCCCCGCGCCTTCCACATTCAACTTCACCGCGCGATCCGCCGGCACATCGGGCAGCGTCGCGCTTTTTTCTTCCATCAACAGCGTGGCCGGCGCGCTCGCGCCATCGACAAAATAGGTCAGCGGAATTTTCCAGAGCGCGCTTGTGTCTTCGTGGAAGTTAATCGTGAACCGTTCCTGCGTGAGCGACACGCGATCCTCCGGCTCACGTTTCACTGACACGACCGGAAAGCCCAGCTGCTCTGTCCAGCCGGCGGCGATTTCAGCAACAGGTTTGCTCGACGCTTCGGCCAGCGCGTTCCATAAATCCGCCGTCGTCGAGTTCGAATACTTGTGTGCCTGCATGTAGCGGCGAATCCCTTCGCGGAATGCTTCCTCGCCGAGGAAGCTCTCCAGCATGCGGATGAACGATTGCCCTTTCTTGTAAGTGATGTCGTCGAACGCGCTGTTCGCCTCCGCTTCGGTCGCGACTTTCTGCTGGATCGGGTGCGTCGTCGCGCGCGCGTCGCCTTCCATCGCAGCCTCTTTGGGAATGCCGATGCGGCGCGCCGGATCACGCGGGATGGATTTTTCCAGCCACACTTCCCAGTGCGGATTGAAATGCGCGGTGCACTTCGAGCCCATCCACGAGGCGAATCCTTCGTTGAGCCAGAGATTGTCCCACCACGCCATCGTCACGAGATCGCCGAACCATTGGTGCGCGATCTCATGCGCAATGACTTCAAACACACGCTGCTTCGTCGCCGCCGCTGAATTCTTTGGGTCGAATAGCAGCGCTGTTTCGTAATAGGTGATCCCACCCCAGTTCTCCATCGCGCCGCCGAAGCCGCCGGGTATCGCAAGCTGATCGAGCTTCGGCAACGGATACGGCACGCCGAAGTACTCCTTGTAATAACGCAGAATTTTCGCCGTGCTCTCCAGCGCGTAACGGCCGCTCTCGGCTTTGCCTTTGGTGGTGATGATGCGGAGCTTCACGCCTTCCGCTTCCGATTCGACCGCCTCGAATTCGCCCGCGCAAAACACATTGAGATAACTCGCCATCGAAGGCGTCGGCTCGAAACTCACTTCGCGCCCGCCATCGACCTTCCGCTCACTCGCGATCGGCATGTTGGAAACAGCCATCCAGTTTTCCGGCACCACCGCAGTCAGCTGAAAGATCGCGCGGAAGCTCGGCTCGTCCCAGCAGGGGAAAAATCGCCGCGCATCAGTCGCTTCGAATTGCGTTCCGAGAAAAATCTTCTTCGCCCCAGAGCCCTGCTCCTGATACTTCGCGTAGAAAAGTCCGCGGCCGAACTGATTGATCTTGCCCGTGAAATTCAGCGCCAGCGTGTGCTCACCGGCTGGCAATTCGTCCGGCAGCACGATTGTGACCAGCTCCTTCGCCGCATCCATTTTGATGGACGAACTCGGCAGCGCTTTCTCATCGAGTCGCGCTTCCGAGATCGCGATCTCCAGCGCATTGAAAATAATTTCGCGTGTCGGCTGCTCGACCGTGAGCTTCACCGTTTCGTGGCCGGTGAAGGTGCGCTTTTCCAGGTCCGGCTGAATCCAAACCGCGTATTCTGACGGCCGCACGCTCTTCGGCAGCTTGCCGGGCGTGCTGGCGAAATCGAATGGCTTTTCTGCGTGCAGCGAAGTCACAGCAGCCAACGTGAGCAGAAGAAAGCGGATGCGCATCCGCTCACTTAACAGCGGAGCAAAGAATCAGGAAAGCGGGAAACGATTCACGTCATCCCGAGCGAAGTCGAGGGATCCCGTGGCGCTACCTTAAAGGCGACTTCCGCGGGATCCTTCGACTCCGCTTCGCTTCGCTCAGGCTGACAGATGTTGCGAGCCGACTACTGCACCACGAGGACAATCACCAATTGCCCGTCCCCGACCTGTGGCCCGCGGATGACGAGCGGGCTGGCTTTGTTCAGCTTCGCTTCTGTCTCCAACAAGAGCTTCTGCTCCTGAAAAAGTTTCAGATTCAAAACGTAAGCGCCCGCCTTCTCGCCGCGCGCATCGACGTGCAGTGCAAAATATTTGCTCGTGGCCAGCCAGTCTTCCTGGCCAGTTTTCAGCGTCTTGCGCGCTTCACCGATGAGCTGCAGGCGTGAGTAACCAAACAGCTGTCGCAGCGTGCCCTCGATCTTGGCCACTTCGGCCGGCGTCGGCTCCGACGGCAGCGAATTGCTCGCGATGAGTAAACCGCTCCAGACTGTCTGCTCCTCGCGCGCTTGTGCGACGCCGCCGCTCAATGCCACGGCCAAAATCGCGACCAGCAATTTCAGCCGGCTGCTCATGTTTACTTCGCGGCGTATTCCTTCGGCAACGATTGCAAGCCGTCCACCCACAACACCGTCACGTGTTCATCTTTCTTCTCGAACATCGTGATGCTCGCGTTCGGACTAACGTTCGGATCAACACGATAGCTCAGGATTTCACTGAGATACTGCGATTGGCTCGACGGCGTCTTGTCTCGAAAAACGAACACCGCGCAGATGATGAAGAGCGCGAACGAAGTCGCCGCGCCCCAGAGCAGCCGGCGAATCGTCCACCAGCCCGTGCTCGTTGACTCGGGTTCGTATTCATCATGCTCGTCGTCGCGATCAAGCCGTTGCCGCAATTGATGGCTGAAGAAATCCGCATTGCTCAGCGCGACCGCCTCCTCGCGCAGAAGCGTGCCGAGCTGTTTCGCGCTCTGCTTCTCCGTTTCCGCCGCGACCCGATCCGGCAGCGAGGCGAGGAAATCGTCCAGCTCGCGACCAGTGAGCTGGTCGTCGATCCACGCTGTCCATTTTTCCTCAAACGTTTTCATAAACATCCCTCAACAAATTCTGCAACTTCTTGCGCGCATAAAACAGCCGCGACATGACCGTGCCGATGGAGCAACCGAGCGCCTCAGCGATCTCGTGATACTGCATCCCTTCGGTCTCCTTCATCAAAATGACGGCGCGATGTTCCGGCGACAGCTGCGCGATCGCCTGATCAATGCGCGAGCGGATTTCGCCGCGTTCCATTCGCTCATGGGGCAACTCCTCCGCGCGCGGCAGCGTCTTGGAAGCCGGATCGACCTCGCGCAGCTGCACCGCGTCATCGAACTCGGTGCCCGCGCCTTTCACCTGCTTCTTGCGCAGCCAATCGATCGTCACATTCATGACGATGCGATAGACCCAGGTGTAAAAGGACGACTTGCCACGGAAGCGCGCGATCGATTTCCACGCTTTCACGAAGCTGTCTTGAGCCAGGTCCCAGGCGTCCTGCTCGTTATGGACCATGTTGTAAATCATTCCAAAAACTCTCGTCCGGTAACGTGTCACCAGTTCGTCAAAGGCCGCCGTCTCGCCTTGCTGGCACCGTTTCACCAGCTCGAGCTCGGAGACTTCGGACGCTGTGGCTTCCGTTTGCATGTTTTTGACGGAGGCCGGGCTAATTCATTCAAGCAACCGCCTTTAGCGGCTGCCGAAGCGCCGGCGCCATTCGCAACGATACTCCCCAATGAGCGTAATAATGCCGTCGCGCACCTGGAAAAGCCGTTGCAGCAGAACGGCATGCTGGCTGGCCGAAATGCGTTTCTCGCGCAGCAACGCGGCCGCGCCATCCATCGAGAGCGTGATCGCCTTCAGCGCGCGCTTTAAATAGGCAATCGTCATCCCGATTTCGTCCACATCTTCGCCGCTCAGGGCCGCCGCCAGCTTCGCGCTCGCCAATGCCGCATGCGTCGCGAGCTTCACTGCCGATGGTTCGTTTTGCAGCGTCGAATCCGCATCGAACATCTGGTCAATCCAGATCGTGAGCGCGAAGGCCGCGCGATAAAGACTGTGATCCTCAAATGAATCCGGCGGCGGCGGTTTATCGTCCTCCTCTTCTTCTAAAAGTGCATCGACTTCCTGCGTCCAATCCTTCCCATCGAGCAGCTGCGTCCAGCCCATCTCGCGCGCGATGATCTGGTCACGGTTCGGATCATCGAGATACTTCTCCAGCAGCTCCATGTATTTCTCCGTCTTGTGATCCTGCTGCTGAAGGAAACGTTCCCAATCGTATTCGTCCCAAGCGCGCTCAGGCTCGCCGTCGAATCCGGCCATGGCCTGAACTAAACGCCACGAAGCAAAGGCGCGCAAAAGGTTTATCACGCTCGTCACGCGCAGATATGGCAGTGAGATCGGCCGCGAGTAAGCACGGCTCAAGGTTTGAGCAAAGACGCGTCGATATCGTCGAGCATTGTGCAGCCGCACAACAGCATGGCTTCATCGAGCTCGCGCCGGAGAATCTGCAAAACATCAGTGGCGCCGTGCTCGCCGGCAACGGCAAGCCCCCAAAGAATTGGTCGCCCGACGAGTACCGCACGCGCACCGAGCGCAATTGCTTTGAGCACATCGCTCCCGCGGCGGACCCCGCCGTCCACATAAACTTCGCACAGATCGCCCGCAGCCTGCACCACCTGCGGTAACACTTCGCATGCCGCCGGCGCCGTATCGAGCTGACGGCCGCCGTGATTGGAAACAACCACTGCCCGCGCCCCATGCTCGGCCGCACGACGCGCATCGTCCCCGCGACAAACGCCTTTCACCACTACCGGCAATCGCGTCGAGTTACACAACCACTCCAGATCATCAAAGCTGAGATCGCTCTTGAAATTATCCCGCACATACGCCGCCAGACCAGATCCGGACACGACGGGGAGCTTGCCTTTGCCGAGCGGCGCCAGATTTTCCACCGCGAGACCTTCCGGCAAACGAAAGTTGTTGCGCATATCGCGTTCGCGCGTGCCGAGCCCCGGTGCATCCACCGTCAGCACGATCGCATCCGCGCCAGCCGCCTCCGCCCGCTGCACCAGCTCGCGCGTGATCGCAAAATTCTTATAGATGTAAAGTTGAAACCAGCGTGGACTCGCCGCCTCCGCAAAGACCGCCTCCATCGCAGTATTTGAGAGCGAACTTAGAATAAACAAAGTCCCAGCCGCTTTCGCCGCTCTCGCCGTCGCGATCTCGCCTTGCTCGCAAGCGAGTTTGTGGAACGCCGTCGGCGCAATCGCAATCGGCGTGGAAATCGACTGCGCCAAAAGCGTCGTCCTTAGATCGCGTTCTCCTACACCCGCGAGCACGCGATAGTAAAGCTTCAGCCGCTCCCAGCCTGCCGCGTTCTCGCGCAAGGTGATTTCATCCAACGCGCCACCTTCGTAATAATCGAGCACATCAGCTGGCAACCTGGCGCGCGCTGCTCGCGCGTAGTCGGCGATGTTGAGGAAGAGGTCAGATTTCATCTAGTGCTCCACGCTCGTTGCACCCGCCTTTAACTTTACTCAAACCGTTCGTTCCGCACGCAATCGCCTCTCCGCGCCGAGAAGGTTAGGACAAGCGCCTTCTCTACAACTCGCATTGCGCTCACTGATCTGCCTCCCGTACGCAAGCACCGGGAACAGGATCGACTTTCAATGCTCCGCTGCCTATGAAGGTTGGATGCGCTGGCGCAATCTATCGCTACCTCGACGTGCCGGTGCAGAGTTATCGTAAGCTGATGGCCGCAACATCGATAGCCAGCTACTACGACGCGAACGTTCGCCATCATTTTTATTCCGTTCACGCACGGTGAACCTCTTCGTCCTCACCCCGGAAGAAAAACGCGTCGTGGCGTTCACCATGCTGATGATTGTGGTGGGGGTGGGCGTAAAGGAATACCGCAAACGCCATCCAGTGCCGCCGGTCCCTGTCGAAGTGCAAAAACATCGCTGGATGCGAAAACTCCCGCCATTGCTCTCGCCCACCGCGACTCCTTCCGCGACCGCGCGCCCAAATCGCTCCCGTAAACCGCGCAAGCGCACACCAGCTCCGCCCGCCGCAGACGAGCAGGGCGAAGCGGATTCTTCCACGATCAAGGAGCAGCCTCCGCCCTGAACCGGTGCTTTCTCTTCCTTGACGGCATTGCTGTTATGTCTCGACCATGATTGCTGAGCGAAATCGCCGGCAACCGCGAATGATTCAATCCGAAACGAACCACGATGCTCTCGCAGCCATGGACGGAGAGATTCGTCTCGAATTCTCCGATGGCAGATCACCACCAAAGGACTTCGACAGTGTGAATGAGGCTTTGGCGAAATACGGCGCGCGTATCTGGCCGCTCGACCTGAAGGCCGCGCCGGAGCCGATTCGCGCGCTTCTGGATAGAGTCACGCTAACCACAGACGAATCGGCCCGGGTGCGTGGCCATTTTCTTCTTTCGCGAGAACGTCTTCTACAACTGATTGGCGAAGCCGGACGCAAACCGCAAGTGCCGGGTGGCGGCGAACTAAGCACCCTTGATGCCGACCAATAACGTCACCTATCCGCAACTCTACATTGTGGGAGCCGGCGTCGACTACAGCCGCTTCCGCCAGGAAACAGACTTGAAGCGCTCAAGAAAGAGCGAGCAGGCCAGCACAGTATTCGGATTAATGATCAGTGGCGGGTCTGTTTCGTTTGGAGAGGGAAAGACGCGTTTGACGTAGAGATTACCGACTACCACTCGCAGGTTCAGGGGGGGTCGACTCCCCAGCGATCCACCGACAGTTACAATCAGTTACAAAAACCAATGAAAACGACAAAGAAAGATAAGGAAATGTCGCCGATTCATCCGGGCGAAATTTTGCTGGAAGATTTCATGAAGCCGCTGGGCCTCTCCCAATACCGCGTGGCAAAGGCAATTGATGTGTCGCCGCGCCGGATTAATGAAATCGTGCAAGGTAAGCGCGCGGTGACGGCAGAGACCGCACTGCGCCTTGAGCGCTATCTTGGCTGGCCCGCGCAGGTCTGGCTGAACTTGCAAAGCCGCTATGACATGGAGACGACGGCGCCGAAAATTTCGACCGTGTTATCTCGTATCGTTGCCGCCGTTCGACACACGCGCCGCCCACTATCACGAGTAGCGGGTCGCAGGCTGATAAGAGCGGCGTAAAAGCGATCGGTGACCTGACCAATTCGCAAAGCTGTTCACTCGGACCGTAAGCGGGTTACGATGCATACATGAGCCGCGAAAGAGCGATCCTACGATGAAAAGTGCGAGAGTATTTCGCGGAAATCGGCAAACGCGGTGGACTGGCGAGCCGGCGCGAACTTACCAAAGAACAGGCACGAGCATGGTAAAGATTCGCGAAGCGAAACGCGCGGCAAAGAAGGAAGGAAGACCCGCGCCACAAGTTGTGCGCAAGCAGCAGCAAATTCTGCGAAGTCGGTGACGCTTCCAGCCCTCGATCAATACTCCATCGTAAGCAGCTTACGATGCGGCATTATGTGATGCTTCGTTTGGGTGGCTGCTGACTTCCGGGACAGCTCGTTACGGTGCGATGCCGAGCGTTTTCTCAGTTGCCGCCGCGCCATCGACTGGCGCGGCCTCGGCCAGTCCCGTGGCACCATTGCCGCCGGAAAACTAGCCGAGATGATCCTCTTCGACCGCGACCCGACAAGAACATGGGCAACATCCGCAAAATCGAGACGCTCATCAAAGGTGGAACTGTCTACGATCCAGCAACGATCGAGAAAAGGCTCGGTATCGCATCTCGTTAGGATTGCGAGCCGCTTAGTGACCCACGACTGAATTTAAGTGCTTGTCGCGAATTTGCGCACGAAGGCACGCTGTCGGACTTTGAACGGTCGTCGTCACGTTAGGCGCGCGTCGGGACACCACATGTCACCTGAGCCGGATCTTAAATTCGAGATTGGTCACGTCTTGTTGATCGATATCGTCGGCTACTCAAAACCTGCTCATCACCGAGCAACGGAAACGACTGCAGGAGCTCAATGAGATTGTAAAAACGAGCGCCCAGTTTCGCGCGGCGGACGCAAGCGGCATGTTGTTGCCGCTTCCCACGGGTGATGGGATGGCGCTGATATTTCGCGACAGTCCCGAGACACCAGTGCGCTGCGCGCTGGAAATCGGCGAAGCTCTCAAAGGCCATCCGGAGTTGCCGGTGCGGATGGGAATTCACAGCGGACCGGTCAGCGAGGTGCCGGATGTGAACGAGCGAGCGAACATCGCGGGCGCCGGAATCAACATGGCGCAACGCGTGATGGATTGCGGAGACGCCGGACACGTCCTGCTTTCCAAACGTGTCGCGGACGACCTCGAGCAATATCCGCAATGGCGCCCGCATTTGCATGAGCTCGGCGAGTGCGAGGTAAAACATGGCGTCCGCCTCGTGGTCGTTAGTCTTTATTCGGAGAAGTTTGGCAATCCGACAGTTCCGGCAAAACTGCAGAGTCTGCCGCAGGCCAAACTTTCAGTCCCACCCGCTGGCCGACCGGGTTTCCGTCGGCGCGCGGTGATTGCGCTGGCCGTGACCACTGCGATCGCAGCTGCGGCGGGCTTATGGATTTATTACGGTCGTTCCCGCGCGGCGACGAGCGCGAGCGTTGCACCATCTGCCTCGACTTCCCCTGCGCCTGCGGTCGAGAAAAGCATCGCCGTCTTGCCGTTCGAAAACCTTAGCGACGACAAGAGCAATGCCTACTTCGCGGACGGGGTCCAGGACCAGATCCTAACGAAGCTCGCGGGCGTGGCAGACCTGAAAGTCATCTCACGGATCTCAACCGCAAAATATAAGAGCAAGCCGCAGGACTTGAAGACGGTGTCGCAACAGCTGGGCGTGGCGACCGTACTGGAAGGAACGGTGCAGCGGGCCGGCGACAGAGTGCGCGTGAATGTGCAGCTCATCGACGCCGGCGCGGACACGCCGCTTTGGGCAAGGAACTACGACCGTGAACTCAAAGATGTTTTCGCAGTGCAAAGCGAAGTGGCGCAAGAAATCGCAGATGCTCTGCGTGCAAAGCTTTCGCCCAGCGAGACCACCGCGCTGGCAGTTGCGCCGACGCACGACCCGGAGGCATACGACTTGTTCTTGCGCGGCGAATACGAGATGCGCATTGCCGAGAGCGCGCTGACTGGCGAGTCGTTCGATCGGGCTTCCGGATTCTATCGAGAGGCCCTGAATCGCGATCCGAGCTTCGCGCTCGCAGCCGCGCGCCTCGCCCGAAGCCGCGTCGGGCGGCACTGGTTTGTGGCTCCATTCACGGCCGACGAGCTGGGCGAGGTGAAAACCATAGTTGATCGCGCGATCGCACTCGCTCCTGATCTGGCGGAGGCGCACGTCTCCCTCGCCATCTTCTACTATTGGGGCAAGCGCGAGTACGAGGCAGCTCTAGCGGAATTCCAGCGGGCGCTCGAGCTGCAACCCAATAACGTGATGGCCTGGCAATCTCGAGCCTACGTTTATCGCCGGCAGGGTCGATGGGAACGCTCATTGGTTGGACTCGCAAAAGCTGCAGAACTTGATCCTCGCGATCCAGGGATTCCGGCAAACATGGCCGGGACCTATCTCAACCTCCGCCAGTGGAATGAAGCGAAACGCGCCGGTCTCCGCTCACTCGCGATTGACCCGCACCACATCGTTGGAATGTCCGCCGTGGTGCTTGCCTTAATAAACGGAGACGGCGACATCGCGGCGGCGAAACGCGCGATCGCCACCATCCCCGGAAACGCGAGAACGAACGATCGCGGGTCGGTCTCAAGGATGATCGGCTACCATGCGTTTGTCCACGTCGTGGAACGAGATTTCGCCGGGGCGCTGGAGGACGTGAAGAACGGCAACGCAGATTCCACAGCGGACGTGCTCCCCGCCTCCGCGCGCGCCGCGATTTGTGTGTTTGCTGGTGATGACCCGGGCGCGAGGCTTGCCGGCGAAGAAGCGCGCGGCCCGCTGGAAGCGAGGCTGCGCGAGCGTCCGGATGACGGCGGAGCCATGATCCAACTTAGCTGGGTTTACGTTGCGCTGGGCCGCAACGCCGATGCGCTCCGCCTCGCCCATCAAAGGGCCGCTTTGTTGCCCATCAAGAAAGATGCTTACTGGGGTCCGAACTTCGAGACCGGCCTTGTGGAAATCCAGGTTCACGCGGGCGAACCAGTCGAGGCGATAAAGACGCTCGGCCGATTGCTCACGATTCCGGCCGGCACGTCCGTATCGTTGCAGCGACTCAAGATCGATCCCGTGTGGGACCCGATCCGCAACGATCCGGAATTTCAAAAACTGCTCGCCGGCAAGGAGCAGATCGGACCCGTGGAGTAGTTCCGAGAACAGGCGACTCGCCTGCGCAAAGCGGCGAGAATGGCCGACGCGTGTGATTCAAAGAATTCAGGTCACTATTCATCGCCGTGTTGTCACTGGACGTTCGTCCGGCAGCGGCGATGACTCTCTTGCCTTTCCCATCCGGCTCTTGCAATGGTTCCCGATCCTGCGCGCATTGCCCGCACGCATAATCGGTCTTGGTCTGCGACCCGAACACATCCATTCGCCGTGGGCCAGCTAATGAAGGAAAGGGTTAAAACGCTCCTATCGCCAGCTTTCGATCAGGAGATCAGCTACGCGCCCAAATTCGCGTTGATTTGCAGTGATGAGCACGAGACCGAGCGCCAATGTATGCGCCGCTATCAGCAGATCGTAAGGACCAATGGGACTGCCCACGTCTTCCAGTTCCGACCGAAGCTTCCCCGCGCGTCGGGCGGCATTTGCCTCGAATGGCACTTCGTCAATTACCTGAAGGAATCTCTCAACCTTTTCCGTCTCTCGTCGCGGGTCGCGCGCTCGAGCTGCCCCCGCGAACAGCTCGAAACTGCTGATCGCGGAGACACAACAATCTTCCGGCGCGATCGCCTCGAGCCTTTTCACCACCGCAGGCAAACCCCGCAACAGATCGACGCAGGTGTCCGTATCGAGCAGGTATTGCAAAACTGCGCCCTAAAGCTGTGGCGCCGGCGGCAGACTACCCTGATCAGGTCGGCGAAAATTGCGGTCAGAAATACGAATACGTTTGAAAAAGCCGCGCGGCCACCGTCGTTTCGACTTTGGTTCGATGATCACTGCTTTGCCTTCTCTCCGAATCGACACTTCTTTGCCTTCAAAACGATACTGCTTCGGCAGTCGTAGCGCCTGAGAACCGCCGGTCGTAAAGAGCTTCGCAGTTTCCATGTAGATACAATATCTATACACTCCGAACCAAATGTCAACCCTGCGCGGAAGTTTGCTGTTGGCAGGGACTACGGTCGCGTTTTCCCTTCAGCTATTTCGCGCTTCGCCTCTGCCCAAATCGAGGCCGGCCGGCTTTGGCATCAGCGTCGATGTGCCGATCCCACGCGCGTCATCAAAACCAATGTCGGCAAGCTCGTCCAAGGGGCGGAAAAGCTGAGCGGATTCGTCATTTTTAGCCGCTGCCCGCGCAGCCGTGACGCTACCTCAATCTCTTCAATCGGTCCTATCGGGACTATAAGACCTTGGGAAAATGAATCTTCAGTTTGTAGCAAATGAAGAGAACCAGGATCGCGCCCAGGGTTGAAAAAATAAGACCCGCCGGGTGATATCGTTCGTTTGCCGGGCGCGCAAACATGTGTGTAACAGCGCCGCCGATGATCGATCCGATGATGCCGAGCACTATTGTCCAGAAAATGGTGATGTGCACATGCATCACCGATTTCGCGATAACCCCCGCGATCAACCCAACAAGAATGTACCAGATCAAGTGAAACATAGTTTTTCCTCCGTCGTTGCCGCAGAACGTGGCCGAGTATGGCCAGCCTTTTGCCAATCAACCAGACTTTTTACCGAAGAGAAATCCCTCATAAGCTGTTCTCGGACGCCACAAGCCAAAGGCCGCTACGGCGGAGGAGGACTACGAGCATATCGGAAGAAAGAGTTGGTTTTGGAATTCGGTCTTTACGTGTTTTTGCTTTGAGTCGATTGATGAAACTCGGTCAGGAGCCCATTTGCTTCATCGCTTTTTGCATCTCTTCCGGCTCGACATCCCTGATATGTGTGCCGATCGACCATTGGTGACCGAAAGGATCTTCTACTTTGCCATAGCGATCGCCCCAGAACATGTCGGCAATCGGCATCGTGACTTTTGCGCCCGCTCGTGTCGCCCGCTCGAATGCGGCATCCGCGTTCTCGACGTAAAGGTGAATCTTAACCGGTGAACTCTTGAGAAATTTTGGACCGAATGCGTCCCATTCCGGCATTTCGTCGTTGAGCATAATAACCGAATCGCCGATGCGGATTCTTGCGTGCATTAGCTTCCCGTCATCGTTCGCCATCCGAGATAACTCGACCGCGCCGAATGCCTTCTTGTAGAATTCGATCGCGTCGGTCGCTCCGGCGCAAACCAAATGCGGAGTGACCGTGTGCATTCCTTCCGGAATCGGGCTCACCGGGGCGTGCGTGCTGATATTTTCTTTCGTGTTTGCTTTCATGGCTATTCGTTTTCTCGTTTGAATTTCGTCGTGTGTGATTTGTAAATCTGGCTCAGACCAGCGCCTGTCAATCGGTTGAAACTTTCGTCCTGACGTTCGCAATCTTGACCATGTGCGAAAGAAGATTGGGGGTTTCACCTGTAGTTACCAAATGCCAGGTCCGGCTCGGACCTTGGCTATCGGCTTTGAAAAACTGCTGAGCTATTAGTGAATCCGTCATCGTAAGTCGCTTGCGATTCGTGAGGATCTCGTCGGGTCGGTTCGTGTTGACTGGTTTTAAGCCGTCTCCTACTTCCTACCTAGTAACTGTTGAAAAGCTGCCCGGTCGGCGCACTTTTGTCATGTCGAGCGCAGTCGAGACATCTCTGATTATTTACGAGAAAGAGAATAGCTAGAGAAGATTCCTCGTCTTCGCTCGGAATGACAAAATAGGCTTTTCAACAGAGCCTTCCTCCCTTCAGGTTGCTATCTGGTGTTTAGGTTGAACCTGCGATCGGTCCGTCTCTTTACCATCTCCGCAATGTGTCCGGCCGGTTATGATGCATCCTCGGCCGGAAGTAGATATCCTGTGGGGAAATGATAGTTTGCTTCGCAGATTAGAATGAAGACCGCGTCCACATGCATGGCTCTTTGGCTTGTATGTGCCGCATCCGTCGTAGCGGACAAGATTTGTTTCATCAAAATCGATGGGGCCATTGGTCCGGCGACCGCGAGTTATATTTCGCGAAGTATCGATGAAGCTCGGACGCAAAACGCACAATGTCTGGTCATTCAACTCAATACGCCGGGCGGTTTGCTCGATTCGACCCAAACGATCGTGCAAAATTTCTTGGGTTCCACTGTGCCGGTGGTGGTTTATGTCGCTCCGACGGGTGCGACGGCGACCAGTGCCGGTTGTTTCATTACCATTGCCGCCAGCATCGCGGCGATGGCGCCAGCCACGACCATTGGTGCTGCGCACCCAGTGACGTTAGGCGGTATTCCGAGCGGCGGAGAACAGAAGCCCGACGACACAATGAAACAGAAGCTTGAGAATTTTTCCGTGAGCTATATCGAAGCGATCGCGGCCAAGCGCCATCGCAATGTCGAGTGGGCTAAGTCCGCTGTGCGTGAGAGTGCGTCCATCAGCGCGGAGAAAGCGCTCCAGTTAAAAGTCATCGATCTGATCGCCGCCGACCTCCCCGAGTTGTTAAACCAATTGAACGGGCGCGAAGTGGATGGCAAAACGTTCAAAACCGCCGGCGCGGAGATCTCCGAGATTAAGATGTCTGCGTCCGAACAGGTTTTCCAAAAGCTTTGGCGGCCTGAAGTCATGTTCATCCTCATGCTCATCGCAATTTACGGAATCATCGGTGAAATGACGACGCCGGGTGCGATCCTGCCGGGCGTGGTTGGCGCGATTGCGTTGATCCTTGCGCTCTATCTGGCGGCGATCCTGCCGGTCAACGTGACCGGACTTGTCCTGATCGGGCTCGCGCTCATGCTCTTCATCTTTGATCTCTATGCGCCTACGCATGGGGTCCTAACTGCGGGCGGAATCATTTCGTTTCTGATCGGCTCGCTCATGCTCTTCAATCGCGCTGATCCACTCTTTCGTTTATCGCTGGGCTACATCATTCCGGCGACGCTGGTTACTGCAGCTTTCTTTGTTTTCGTCATCGGAAAAGGTTTGCGCGCTCAGCGCTTGCCAGTGAAGGCCGGAGCGGAAACGATGCTTGGAAAAACAGTAAGCGCGTTGACTCCAATCGACTCGCGCGGCGGCAGGATTTTCATTGAAGGCGAGTACTGGAACGCGGTCAGCGATATACCTATCGAAAAAGGCGAAGTAGTACAGATCGCAGCGGTAGAAGGATTAACTCTCAAAATAGAAAGGCCATGTTGAAAAGCTTCTTGTTCTGTCATTCCGAGCGCAGCCGAGGAATCTCTTGCTATTCTCCTTCACCGAATAATCAGAGATGTCTCGACTCCGCTCGACATGACAAAAGGGCCGACCGGACACGTGTTCAATAGAGCCAAATAGAAACTAAAGGAGAATAAAGCTATGTCATCGGAAGGATTATTGAAGTTAGTTGGTTGGGCCGTACCCATCTTCGTCCTTGCCGTGATCATCCTGCCCCAGATGATCCGCATCCTGCGCGAATACGAGCGAGGTGTAATTTTCCGTCTCGGAAAATTACTCGGCGCCAAAGGGCCGGGCCTGATTTTCCTCATTCCGGTCGTCGATCGAATGGTGCGCATGGATTTACGCGTCGTCACCATCAACGTCGAGAAGCAGGAGGTGATGACGCGTGACAACGTGCCGGTAACTGTCGATGCGGTTGTTTATTTCCGCGTGGTCGATCCGCAGGCCGCGGTCGTGAAAGTGGAGAACTTTCTCAAAGCCACCTCGCTCATCGCCCAGACCACGTTACGAAGCGTGCTCGGACAGGCCCCGCTCGATGACCTGCTTTCCCAGCGCGAGACGATCAATCAGAAGTTGCAGGAGATCATCGATCGGCAAACGGAACCGTGGGGCGTCAAAGTTACAGCGGTCGAGGTGAAGGACGTAGCGTTGCCCGACACGATGAAGCGCGCGATGGCGAAGCAAGCCGAGGCTGAGCGCGAGCGCCGCGCGAAAATCGTCAACGCCGAGGGCGAATTTCAAGCCGCGGAAAAAATGGTCCAGGCCGCGGCAATGATGAGCAAGGAGCCGATTGCGTTGCAACTACGCTTCCTGCAAACGATGCGCGAGATTTCCAGCGAACATAACACCACGACATTTCTTCCAGTCCCGATCGATCTGTTCGCGCCATTCACTAACAAGGGCGGACCGCCCAAACCGTAGGGGAATCCGCGCCAGTAAATCGGCTTTCGATGATATCTGGCTTCTGGCTTATTCCCGCCCTGGGGCTTCTACCTCCTAATTTCTACTTTTTAATTTTTACTTTTTACTTTTTACTTCTACCTCAAACTACGCCATCTTCGAAGGTTTGCGCGATGACAAAGAGGAGATCGTGCGGGGATAAACGGTGAACTCGCCAGCTCGTTAGCTAAGCCGGCTTTCGTCGAAATCGATCAGGTCCGGAATGCAGGCGATGTCGTTCCTGTTTGCCACACCTAACTCTTTCTTGCGCCTCTCCAGCCTCGGCGTCAACCGATCGCGCCAGCCCAGCTTGGTCGCGAAGCCATTCCAGACAAAGAGATCGCCTTCATTGAGCCGGCGACCTTTTTCGAAGCACCATTCCAGAATCTCGTCATCGCCCCCGCCCTCGAGCACGCGCTCGCGCAGCTCGTCATAATTCACGCGCAAAAAATTGCAGCACACGCCATCCAGCGCCGTCGCGCTACCGAGGTTCTCGTGATAATCGGTCCCCAGCTCCCCGCGCGCGTGCAGCCGGGTCTTATCAAGCATCCGCGGGAAGTAAGCCATCCCGCGCGTCATCTCTCTCGGGCTTGTCGGGTAGGTGCTCATACTGCGCAATCTTGCGAATGAGAGGTCCCAGGCAAGCGCGCTCTCACGAGCGTCAGCTAGCCTCTGTTGTGTCAGAAGTAAGAACTGACGCCGTCGCGATTCACAGACTGACTCCTGGATTTTTCGAAAAGCGCATCCTATTACTGATACCAGGCAAATGACCAAGCCCGCTTCTAAGATTCGTTTCAAAGCGAAGCTCTTCCGGCCGGCCGAAAGCGCGAAGGGCGACTCCTGGATCTTTCTCACCCTGCCTAAGAACGCTAGTGCGAAGCTCCCCTCGCGCGGCATGACCGCGATCGACGGCACCTTCAATGGCTTCCCCTTTCAAGCCACGCTCGAGCCAGACGGCCAACAAAGCCATTGGCTCAAAGTGGACCGGAAGCTGCGCGAAGCTGCTGGCGCAGACGCGGGCGACGTTGTCACGCTCGAGATCACGCCGGCGGCAGAGGAGCCGGAACCCACCGTGCCGGTAGATCTACGGAAGGCTCTCGCAGCCGCCGCCCCGAAGGCGCGGGCGTTGTGGGCGGACATCACGCCCATCGCGCGCAGAGATTGGATCCACTGGATCATCTCCGCCAAGCAGCCAGAGACGCGCACGCGCCGGATCAAAAATGCCTGCTCGATGCTCGCTGCCGGGAAGCGACGCGTGTGCTGCTTCGACCGCTCTGGGTTCTACAGTAAAAGCTTGAGCGCTCCTAAGGCGGCGATTTAGACGAATACCAGTTTGTCGCGTCAAACTGCCAAGATTCACAGACTTCTCTGAAAGCGCGGGTCAAGCGCAATAAGCTGGGGCTTTAGTTTGTTAGTTAGTTGGGTTGTATCGTTAGTTTGTTCCGTTGATGAGGCTAGGAGTAAAGAATCGTGATC
>JBBPYF010000116.1:0-17126 GCA_038200165.1 Chthoniobacterales bacterium
AAACAGCGGCAGGACTCGATTGCCAGTTTCGAGAAAGGCGGGCGGGCGGAGTTAGCGGAAAAGGAAAAAGCGGAAATTGATGTTCTGAATCAATATCTGCCGCAGGCAATGAGCGCGGAGGAATTGCAGAAGATGGTGGCTGAGGCAATCGCCGAAGTCGGGGCCACTTCGCGCGCGCATGGGCGCGGTGATGAAAACGTTGCAGGCGAAAGTGGCGGGGCGAGCCGACGGGAAGACATTAAGCGCGGAAGTGCAGCGGCAGCTGGCAGGTTGAGAGGGTGAGTCTCTGCGCGATCATCGTTGCCGCGGGAAGCAGCACCCGGGTTGGATTCGACAAACTCTTCGCGCAAATCGGCGATCGGCTCGTGATTCAGTATTCGCTCGAAGCGTTCGAGCGCGCACGATGTGTAGATGAAATTGTCGTTGTTTGTCACGCGCACAAGATCGATGCGGCGCGCGCACTCGCCAGTTCGATGAAGAAAATCCGCGTCATCGTTCCAGGTGGAGCGCGGCGACAAGATTCGGTGCTGTCGGGATTGAATAACATGGCTGATTTGGCCGAGTTCGTCGCCGTGCACGACGCCGCGCGACCGCTCATCACAGCCGCCGAGATCGAGCGCGTCTTTTCTGCTGCGCAGAATTACGAAGCGGCAGTCCTGGCCGCGCCTGTGACTGACACGCTCAAGCTTGGTGACGATGAGCAATTTGTCAGCGGTTCAGTCGATCGCGCCCGCGTTTTCGCCATGCAGACACCGCAGATCTTTCGGCGCGATCTTTTGCTGAATGCGTTTGGTCACGTGACAGGAAAGGCACTCCACATCACAGATGAAGTATCTGCTGTTCAACTGCTCGGCGCGAAGGTGGCGATCGTGCCGGCGCAGGATCACAACATGAAGATCACTTTTGCGAGCGATTTGCCGGTGGCGGAATTTCTGATGAAACATCGTCATCGGAGCGAAGCGCAGTCGAGGGATCCTGCGGCGGAGGATTAAGGTAACTTCAACGGGATCCCTCGACTTCCGCCTTCGCGGAGACTATGGCGGACGGGCCGCTCGGGATGAGGGACTTGGCGAGCGCCTTCATCGCGAGCTCGGCCACCGCGTTCACATCATCCCGCCGGAACTTGCGACCTTTGCGCAAATCCATGGCAGGATCGAGCTCAGCTACGCGCAGCAATTTTCCATTTTTCCAAACCCAGGCCGCCGCGTTGTATGGGCCGACGCGTCGCGGATCGCTCCAGGTGTGAATGGAGACAAGATTCGGGGTAAGCGCGGCGGCGATGTGCATCGGCCCGCTGTCAACGCTGATGACGTGAGCGGCGTGGCGGATCAACCAGACGAGCTGCAAGAGCGTGGTCTGATTCGTCAGCTCGATGCAGTTTTCCGGTGGGGAAAAGCGGCGGCGCGATTGTCCCACAACAACGACGCGCGCCGGCGCCAGGGCGCGGCAGAACTCGACGATGGCGGAGCGGCCGATCGATTTTCTGCGCCCGCGCGCGTGTGGATGCAAAACGACGAAACCCGGCAGCGGATCGAAACGCGGGAGCGGATCGCCGGTCGGGAGCGGGAAGCGCAATGGCTGATTGAGATCGGCGCCGAAGAGCTCGGCCAGCTTGAGGTAACGATCAACGGCGTGCTCCCGGCGATCGACGCGCGCGATCTCCTGATAAAACAAACGCGAGCCTTCCCGTGCATCGCTCAACCCGAGGATTCTCTTCGCACCGCTCGCCTTCGCGATGAGTGCGCTGCGCAGTAATCCCTGGAAATCGAGCGCGACCTTCGGCTGAAGCCGCCGCGTTCTTCGTATCCACGGGAGCAAACGCGCTGCCGCGCCCAGGCCGCGAAGTTGCCCACGGGGAAAGATGTGCACGTGATCGATGTCGCGATTGCCGCGCAGGAGCGGCGCCCATTCCGGGTTGATCAGCCAGGTGATCTCCGCGTGGGAATGCGCGTCGCGGATCGCGCCCACTGCCGGCAAAGCGTGGACAATATCACCGAGCGAGCTCGGCTTGATGATGAGGATTTTCTCTCGCGTCATCAGCGGCCGAGCGCGAGCCGATCTGCCAGCAGGCGCGGCAGCCCGGCCTCGATGATTTTCTTTCGCGTCAGGTCGAGATCGTAACGAACCCGGCGTTGCTCGACGAGATTTTCCTCCGCGTGATAAATACAGTAGGCGGCGCGCCAGTCACCATCGCGCGGCTGGCCGACGCTGCCGGCGTTAATGAAATATTTTTTACCGAACTCGATGTGAATCTGCTCGTTGCTAGTGCGATGCGCGCGGTCATCACGGATAAAAGCGCACTGGATGTGAGTGTGTCCGAAGAAGCAGAGTGTGGTGTGCTGGTAGGTGAAACTGGCGGCGGCGTCGAGATCGCGAAAAACGTAGCCCCACTGGCCCGGTGTATCGAGGGTGGCGTGGACGACGGTGAAATCGCGCACCTGCCGCTGCAAGCGCAGGTCGCGCAGCCAGGCGCGGTCTTCATCGGTTAACTGCGCCCGGGTCCATTTCATGGCGCGCTCCGCCATTTCGTTAAAATCGCCGGAGGTTTGCGGCAGAGACGCCTGCTCATCGTGATTGCCTTTGACGATGGGGCAATCGAGCTCGCGCACAATATCGATGCACTCGCGCGGGTTGGCGTTGTAGCCGACAACATCGCCGAGGCAGACATAATGCGTGCAGTGATGCTCCTGCGCGTCAGCCAGCACCGCCTCGAGCGCCTCGAGATTGGCGTGAATGTCGGTGAAAATAGCAAAGCGCATTGGGGAACGTGGAAGGCCGTTGAAGCGTTAAAACTTTGGAAACGTTACATCGTTAAAACCTAGACGAAACTGGAGGACGGCCAACGTGTGACGTTATCGTCGCGTGGTTCGGGGTAGCGCATGCGTCCCGCGTGCTGGTTTTGGCGTCTCGCCAAAACATTTTTTTTCCCCGCGCAAGTTTGTCAGAGAAATCCATGCTGGGAAAAGTTTGCGATCGCGAGCACGCGTGCGCTACCCGAAATAATTTTCCCGCGACGATTCACGGAAGCACGCGCTCGTCGGCGGGAACGTTAAGCTTCTCTTCCAGAGACCGTAAACGCGCGATCAAGGTCGGCAGCCGTTCTCGTTCGCCGCGGACATAAAGCTCGCGCAATCGTTCGTAAGCTTCCCGCTCGCGTCCTTCGCAATAGGAAAGCTCGTAGGCGGAGAAACGTTCGTCGTAGGCGGCGCAGCCCGGCAGTTGGGAAGCTTTGTAGAAGTTTTCAGCGGCGTGGGCGTGATCGCGCAGCCGGTCGCGATAAAGTCGCGCGAGCGCTTCGTAGAGCTGCGGTTTCTGCGGATTGTAGGCGATGCCGCGAGCGAGGAAATCGCGACCAAGCTCGATGTATTCGCGCGAAGAACGCTGGCGCGAGACGGGCGACTTGGATTCGTCGTTTTGCGCGGCGATGCTGGCGTTCCAGGCCATGTGCCAGCCGGCGATGTCCCAGAACATGATGGCGTGCGGCTGGAGCTCGGTCGCCTGGCGCAAGCGCAGGAGCAGATGCGTCCAGTCCGTGCGTTCCCACGCCGCGTGCGCATCGATGAAGAGCAGATCGGCAATGACGGAGCGGAAGCCACCGAGCACGGCGATGAAGGCGGATTGGCCGATGCGTTCACGCAAGCCGATATTGAGCGGGCCGGTGGCGAGGCGCTCGTGAGCAAGACTCGTTTCCAAGTTTACTTTTGCGGGCACAAACATGAGCGCAATCAGGGCGAGCAGAATGAGCAGCCTCATAGTTCGCGCTGATAAAATATGGCGATGGCGAGCAGCAGGTAAGCGACGGTATAAACCGCTCCAAGCTGGAACAATTTCATGAGCGCCGCGCTGCTCACAGTGATGCCGGCGATGAGCTGATCGCTCAGGTTGAACGCTTGTAGGTCTGGAAAAATAAATGCGACGGCAGCGAGAAATGCGCGCGTGAGCCAGCCGGCGGCATGCTGTTCCAGCCAATACTCGCGCGCGACCGATTCCAGATGACCCACAAGATAAATCATCGCCATGGCGCTGATGGTGAAGATGCTCGAGGTGGCGAAGCTGGAAACGCAGAGTGCGAGCGCGGCGAGGACAATGCCTTTGGCCAGGTTCGCGGCGAGGGCAGCGAAGAGTCCGCCGTTCACACCGGCGTCGTGAACAGCGCGGAGCGCGCTTGCGCGTTCGTCGGGTGGTGACTGGGAAAATTGCGCGAGTATTTCGCGGATGGCGGCGTGCTCGCGCAGATGCACGATGGCGACGCAAAGCACGCTCATGGCCAGCACGGAAACAATGAGGAGCGCAACGACGCCGAGAAATTTTCCGAGGACGTATTCGAAACGCGCCACCGGTTTTGCCAGCACGCTGTAGACGACGCGGTCTTCGATATCGCGCGGGAGCAGTTGTGCGGTGGCGACAATGGCGAGCAGGCTGAGAAAGAAATTCACCGCGCCGAGCGCGATGTCTTTGGTGACCTGCAGTTCCTGTTGAAACGAGATGCGCGCGAGAAAACTGGAGGAGACGATGAGCACGAGGGCGAAGAGCGCGAGCACGTAAAAGACGCGCAGCCGCGCCATCTCAATCAATGTGGTGCGCGCGATGGCGCTGATGCGACAGAGTGATGCGCTCATCGCTCGCGCGGCTCGGTCACCTTGAGAAACAACTGCTCGAGCGACGTCTGCGATTTGCGCCGCGCGATGACGCGAGCATTGGCGGAAGCGACCTGCCGTTCGAGCGCATCGAGCAGATTCGGCGACGCGTTTTCGAGCACGAGCTCGGTCTGATTTTCGATCGCGAGCAAGTCCTCGACCCGGCCTTCGCGAAGCAAGGTGCCGCGGTGCAAAATGCCGACGCGATCGCACACTTCCTGCACCTGGGTGAGCAGATGCGATGAGAGCAGAACGGTCACACCGCGCTCTTTGAGTGAGGCGATGAGATTCTGGATGTCGCGCGAGCCGGCGGGATCGACTGCGGCCGTTGGCTCATCGAGCACCAGAAGTTTCGGATTGTGAATCAACGCCTGCGCCAGGCCGATGCGCTGAAGCATTCCTTTGGAATAAGTGCCGAGCCGCGCCTCGCGTGTATCGGTAAGGCCGACAGTCTCCAACAATTCATCTATGCGCGCGTTCGTCTCGCGCCTCCTCAGACCACTCAAGCGCGCATGAAAGCGCAACGTTTCTGCCCCGGTAAGGAACTTATGGAAATAGGCGTTCTCCGGCAAAAACCCGATGTCGCGCCGCGTCGCCACCGCTGAGTTGTCGCGGCCGAAAATCGCGACCGTGCCGCGCGTCGGCGCGATCAACCCCAGGATGATCTTCAAGGTCGTGCTTTTGCCGGAGCCATTCGGCCCGAGCAGGCCATAAACTTCGCCGGCAGCGACTTCGAGATTCAAATCGCGCAATGCCACCACCACACGGCGGCGCAGCGGCACCGGAAAAACCTTGCTCACGCCGCTGAGACGAATGGCGGGATCAGTCATGCCGAATCTCGAATCCGCGCGCCGCCGGCGGCGTGGCCAGCGCGTTCTGCGATTCGTTCTTGATCAGCGCGCGCAGCTCGCTTTCGCGGACCGCTTCGAGAAACGCGCGCAGCTCGTCGGGCTCGCCCTTCATCTGCAGCTCGACCCGCCCATCGGGCAGATTGCGCACCCAGCCGGTGACATCGAAGCCCTTCGCGATTTGTTTGACCGAATAGCGAAAGCCGACGCCTTGCACCCGGCCTTCGTAAAATACCTGGAGCGCGCTCATGGAAACAGTCGCGTATTTAAGCCTCGTTTCTTTGGAATGGAAGCATCACCGTTCGCCATGCGCATGTTGAAATGGAAGTGGGCGCTTCTGCTGGCATCGGTGACGTTTGCTGCAGCTGGCGATAAGCCGATCACCGAAGACGAGCTGGCACGCCGGACACAGGAAATGTTCGATGCCGTTGTCCCCGGCAATTCGCAGCCGTGGCAAAAATATTTCGCCGCCGATTGCCTTTATTTCGATGAGAAGGGCCGCAATATGGACAAGCCGGTGCTCATTGCTGATATTCAGCCACTGCCCGCCGGCTATTCCGGAACGATCAAGCTCGGAAAGATCGCGAGCCGCATTTTAACGGACGTGGCGATCTTGAGCTATGACCTCGATGAGACGGAAGCGATTTTCGGTCAGCATCTCACCGCCCGTTATCATCAAACGGATACCTGGGTGCGGCGGGACGGTGACTGGCAAATCATCGCTTCGCAGGCTTTTCGTTATTACGAAGATCCCGCCGTGGGGCGGATTGATCCGAAGAAGTTTGCAAATTTCATCGGCGACTACGAACTGGCACCGGGCGAGAGGCGCACGGTCACCGCGGATGGCGAGCAGCTTTTTCTGGAATCGAAAGGCAAACGCGAGGAGTTGTTTCCCGAAACGGCCGATCTGTTTTTCCGAAAAGGGATCGAAGGTCGCATTTTGTTTCGAGCCGGTGAAAGCAGGAAAGTCGACGCGCTGATCGATCGCCGGAACAACGAGGATGTTGTTTGGCGAAAGGTGTTGTAGCTGCTCCGCGCGCAATCGCCGCGCCACCCGCGCTCGGCCACCGCTTTCCCCAGCGGCGTGGCCAGATTTTCCGCGCGCTGGCCGGAATGCGGGCGCACCGGCCACGGTGACGAACTGCGGCGCGGGCGGCACTCCGAGAATGGGGATGTAGAATCCGCTGTCGTTCGTCTCCTGATTGAACGGCCCCTGCATGAGTGTGTCCGGGACCACGCCGACGACCGTACGCCACGGCCGTGTTCGATCCGGGCTGAAAATACGGACGCGGCGTCCAATCGGGTTCTCGTTCCCCCAATTTTTGCGCGCAAAACCGCTACTGACGATTGCGACCGGCTGTTTCGCGTCGTTATCGTCGATGGTGAAATCTCGTCCTTGCAGAATCTTTAATCCGATCGCCTGGAAGTAACCGTCGGAGACGGCTTCAAAATTCCCCTGCGGACGGTCACGATCGGTCACGTAAGCTTTGCCATCGATTTCGTACTGGCCGAACCCGCCGAAGGTCATGCGAAATCGGCCAGTCATCGCCGCGTTTTCAAACCATTTGGTTGCGGATGGATTTGATCTGGAGCGCCGCGGCGATGAGCAGGGCCGCAGTGAGCGCGATCTGGCCGATGACAAGCACGCGGGTCATGACATTGACGAGCCGGCTCGAGTTCCGCGGCCGCCCTCCTTCATCATCTCGGCCGTGTTGCCCCGCGAACTCAGCAGCGCTGGAACCAGGCCGGAGAAAATCGTGGCGGCGAAAACTGCCGCGACGACAAAAGCAAGCACTGGCAGGTCGACATTGAAAAAGATCCAGTAAGGCAGCGGGTTCGGCAGCGCATTGATCGCGCGCACCAGCAGACCCAGCGCCCAAAATGCGAGCGTGACGCCGAAGATCGCGTCCATGAGCGCGATGAGCAGGCTTTCGGTCATCATCTGCCGCACCAGACGCCAGCGCGTGGCGCCGAGCGTGCCGCAAATGGCGAGCTCTTTCGCGCGCAAGGCCGCCCGACCGAATTGCATGTTCATCACGTTCACGCACGCGATTAACAGCACCACGATCACCGCGCCGAGCATGGCGAAAACGGTCTGGCGCAATTTGCGGACCAGTGAATGTATTCAGCAGCGGCTGGACACTGGCTGAGACGAGTTGGCCATTGGTTTTAGGGTTGTCTTTCGCCAGACCGACGAACTCAGCGTTCGCCTGATCAATGCTGACGCCCGGTTTCAGCCGGCCCATGATCTGGGGGCGAGACCGGCAGGATCATCGCGCGGTTTAATCGGGAATTCGTTGAAGAGCGGCACCCACAGTTGCTCCGTCACGGGAAATTTGAACCCGGCCGGCATGACGCCAACGATCGCCGCCGAAATCGCGTTGCCAGATTTCGTGCCCGAAAATCGCCATCTTCTCCGCGCCGGGCTGATTATCCGCCGCCGTGAAATCGCGGCCAAGAATCGGGGAGACGCCGATGATTTTAAAGAAATCTTCCGTGACGTAGCCTCCGGTGTAGCGCTGCGGGTTGTTCCTGTAAGTGACGTTAATGGTCGAACCGTTGAGGTAAGCCGCCATCTGCGCGAATGATTGCTGCGCCGCCCGCAAGTCCTCGTAGTCCTGCGAGGAAGGAATATTGCCCCGCACCGAAATTATTCTGCTGCGGCGTGGCGCCGGGATCGATCAGCCCCACGTTCATGACTGTGCTTCGCAAGTCATGTGCTCGTCCGCTTCCGGGATTTTAGCGTTCCGTAAATGGGAACGAATCGGCGATGTGCTAACCTTGCTCTCGCTGAAGATGGCTGAGCCGGTTCTGACACGCGAATTCCGCGTCGATGATTACGACGCGGCGCTGCGACTTTGGCAGGAAGCCGAAGGGGTGGAGATCGCGGAAGGCGATGCGAAGGATGACCTCATCCGTTTCCTCGAACGCAATCGCGGCTTGAGCCGTGTCGCTCTTGTTGATGGGGCAATTATCGGAGTCGTGCTCTGCGGGCATGATGGCCGGCGCGGACACATTTATCATCTCGCGGTTTCGTCGCGCCATCAGCGGCGTGGAGTAGGGAAGACTTTGGTGAAGGAATGTCTTGAAGGCCTGCGTAAAGCCGGCATCCCGCGCACGATCATTCTGGTGGCGAACGACAATGATTGCGGCCGCTCCTTCTGGCGCCGTGCCGGCTGGGAGGAGCTCGACGGCGCCGTGGCCATGGGAATCGATCCTTAGTTACCGGCCCGCGAAAACGCGATTGCGTCCCGCGCAATCAGCCGCCAGTTTCTCCACCTATGTTTTTCATTCGCGCGTGTCTCCTTTTCGCCGCCATCACTTCTGTTGCGTCAGCCCAGAACTTGCCGAACGCCACACGCTTGCTGCGCTTCCCTACGACTAATGGAAAAGAGATTGCCTTCTGCTACGCAGGCGAGCTCTACACGGTCGGCCAAGAAGGTGGCGTGGCCCGGCGCCTGACCAGCGGCCCTGGTTACACTTCCTTTCCGCGCTTTTCCGCTGATGGGACGCAGCTCGCCTTCACTTCGCAATACGACGGTAACACTGAAGTCTATGTCATCCCAGCTGAAGGCGGCGTGCCCAGGCGACTAACTACTTCAGCTACTCTTAGCCGCGACGATATCTCCGATCGCATGGGACCGAACAACCTCGTCATCGCCTGGGAGAATACGAAGCCGCTGGTTGTATTTCGTTCGCGCATGAAATCGTTCAACGATTTTATCGGCCAGCTTTTCACCGTTGGACTGGATGCGGAGCTACCTCAGCAACTCCCAGTGCCCCGCGGCGGTTTTGTCTCCTTTTCACCTGATGATTCCAAGATGGCTTTCAACCGAGTCTTTCGCGAGTTCCGCACCTGGAAGCATTATCGGGGGGGCATGGCGGACGATATCTGGATTTACGACCTCAAGAACGGAACGACCGAGAATCTGACTAACAATCCCTCACAAGACATCTGTCCCATGTGGGGACCAGATAATCACATCTACTTTATCTCCGATCGGGATGGTAGGATGAACCTCTTCTCCATCGATCTCGCGAGCAAAGAGCTCAAGCAACTGACCAGGTTCAACGATTTCGATATTAAGTTCCCATCGATGGGCAAGGATGTCATCGTTTTTGAACAGGCGGGCTACATCTGGCGCTACGATCCCGGCACCGGTCAGGCCGCGCCTGTTCCGATCCAGATCAAGGAAGATTTCGCCTCCGGCCGCGCCTCGTTTTTGGACGCGTCGAAACATGCCGAGTCAGTTGACCTCGCGCCTGATGGTGAACGGGCCATCGTGGTCGCCCGCGGCGATCTCTTCTCTGTGCCGATGAAGGAGGGCGCCGTCCGTAACTTGAGCAGGACTTCTAATGCACATGAACGCGACGCCGTCTGGTCGCCCGATGGGAAATTGATCGCCTATAATTCCGACGTCACTGGTGAAAACGAGCTGTACATCCGATCGCAGGATGGAAAAGGCCAGTCCCAGCAGATAACCAGCGGGGCCGATACCTATTACTACCATCCCATCTGGTCGCCGGATAGTAAGAAACTACTTTGGGCCGATCGCCTGCAGCGGCTTCGCTATGTTGACGTCACCAGCAAAGCCGTCACCGAGGTAGATCAGGATAAATGGGGGGAAATCCAATCCTACGACTGGTCGCCGGACAGCCAGTGGATCGCCTGGTCGCGTCCGGAGGAGAATGGTCTGCCCAGAGTTTACCTCTATTCTACTTCAGACAAGAAACAGACGGCCGTGACCGACGAATGGTATGGGTCGGGCAACGTGTCCTTCAGTGATGATGGCAAGTATCTCCTTTTCGCCTCGGCACGGGATTTCAAACCTACCTTCGGTGATGAGGAGTTCCAGAATGTCTATGTCGATATGGAACGCGTCTATCTCATCACTCTGGCCAAAGACACGGAGCCTCCACTGGGCCCGCGCAGCGATGAAGTAGGGAAGGCAGAGCAGAAACGAGTTAAAGAGAAAGAAAAGGAAGAGGCGGAAAAGAAGGGAGACGAAAAGAAAACCGACAAGAAGTCGCCTTCACCAAGTCCGACGCCAACCCCGCCCGAAGTAAAGAAGAAGCCGGTGACGGTGAAGGTTGATCTGGATGGGATTCATGATCGGCTGGCGGCACTCGAGATTCCTCCGGGGAACTATAGTGATATTAGAATGCTGGATGATCGCATCTTCTATCTGCGTCGCACGGTGGCAGATGCTGAAGGGGAGGATGAAGAAGATGGCGACGGCCGGGATCAGAAACGGCACCTCTGCTCATACAAACTCGAGGATCGGAAAGAGACCGTGCTGGGAGACGTGAACGCCTATCAAATCTCAGATGATGGCAAGAGAATGCTGGTAAAGATCAAGAAGGATTACGCCATTATTGATCTGCCCAAGGATAAACTGGAGACAAAGGATCATGAACTGAAACTGGCTGGGCTCGATGTGGCCGCCGATCGTCACGCTGAGTGGAACCAGATCTACTTCGAGTGCTGGCGGCAGATGCGTGACTTCTTCTACGCTCCCAACATGAACGGAGTAGATTGGAAGAAGATGCGCGACAAATACGCCGCCCTTCTACCTTTCGTTAATCATCGCAATGATCTCACTTATCTACTGGGCGAGCTCATTGGTGAGCTTAACAATGGTCATACTTACGTCGGCGGCGGAGAGCGGCCAGAAACGCCTCGCATTAAACTAGGATTACTCGGGGCGGAGTTCTCGCGTGATCCGGCCAGCAAAGCCTACCGCATCGATCGCATCCTGCCGGGCGAGAACTGGGACAAGCACACGCGTTCGCCGCTGACCGCCCAGGGAGTCAACGTCAAGCCGGGTGAATACATTCTGGCGATCAATGGCACACCCGTTTCACAGCTGGCGAATCTTTACGAAGCGCTCGTAGGTACAGCCGATAAGCAGGTTACTTTGCGCGTAAACTCGAAGCCAGGTGACGACGGTGCGAGAGACATCACAGTTGTACCCGTGGCGGATGAGTCTCCGCTTTACTATCTCGCCTGGGTGCAGAAGAACATTGACTACGTAGCCAAAAAGACGAAGGGCGAAGTGGGTTACCTTCACATACCAGACATGGGCCGGCCAGGCTTGAACGAGTTTACCAAGTTATACTTCCCGCAGATCCACAAGAAGGCGCTGATCGTCGACGTGCGCGGCAATGGCGGCGGCTTTGTTTCGCCCCTCGTTATCGAGCGTCTGCGCCGCGCGCTGGTCATGGTCGAGATCGCGCGCAATGGCATGCCCCAGCCGAATCCGTCGCAGACCTTCCTCGGGCCAATGGTCACTCTTTGTAATGAGTTTTCCGCTTCCGACGGCGATATCTTTCCTTATCGGTTCAAGACGCTGGGACTCGGTAAACTTATCGGCAAACGAACCTGGGGCGGTGTGATCGGGATCCGGAATTCGCTTCCGCTCATGGATGGCGGCCAATTCTTTAAGCCGGAGTTTGCGCCATATTCGAAAGACGGGAAGGAATGGGTCATCGAGAGCCATGGGGTTGATCCAGACATCGTGGTGGATAATGACCCGGCAAAGGAGTTCCGCGGCGAGGATCAGCAGCTCGACCGAGGTATTCAGGAAATCCAGGAGGAGCTTAAGACAAAGCGTTACGAGCTGCCGCCGGTGCCGCCTTATCCGAATCGCAATCCAACGCCGAGTAGCTAGCTCAGTACGATGCGATAAAGAATAGCTCAGCTAAATAAGCGCGGCTGTCTCGGCGAGGCGCGAGACGTATCGCGCCAACACGCGAGCTCGGAGCCGGAGTGGCGTAGCTGCACTACCCTCGCAGGTAATTCGATGCCGCCATGCGATTCTCGACGCCCAGCTTGCGGTAGACGTGTTGCAGATGCTTCTTCACCGTCTCGGGGCTGCAACCGAGAATCTGGCCTGTTTCGGAATTCGATTTTCCCTCGCAGACCCAGCGCAGCACTTCCAGCTCGCGCGGCGTCAACGTGTTCTGTAGCTCCAGGCCGGCTGCTTTCATGGCAAGGCAGGTCATTGGCTACTACGGTTTTGCGGAGGAGAAGTAAAAAAAGGCCGCGAGAGCGTTCACCCCCGCGGCCATGTGCCTTTGGCCTCTCGCGATCATGGCGCTCGCTCCGCGACGTCGGTCGGTTCCGATGACCGGTCTGGGCTGCGCCATCATCCTGTGGGTTTCGATTCTCCGGTCAATCGCCTTTTAGTTAACGCTGGCGGCTCCGTCAGTTCCCGAGAAGGCAAAACGGCGGCTCGGTTTCCAGAGCCGCCGCTCCCGAGGGTAAAGAGCTGCTATACCCGGCGCTGGGCCGCGTCCGCAGCTTCTGCCAGAGTGTTGAGCTCACCGAAGAACGCTGGAGACTGGCCGATGAATAGCCCCATGTCGGTCAAAAACTTGACCACGCCTTTAGCGATCCCTTTCGTTTCGGTAGGACGGATAACCGAACATACCGGGAGGTTTCTGCTAAGGAACGGGCAGGGCTCCGGCATAATGAGGTTGGTTTGGAACGTCTGCGTGTCAAACGGAGGTGCGTTCAAGTCCGGAAAGGTCAGTCCGTTGGTCGGATCTGTGAGCGGCGGAGCATTGCCCGCCTTGTCCTGCCAGGTCTGAAAATGCATCGTCTCGGTTGGGCCGATGCTAATGAGAATTCGCAGCACTTCCACACTGGTAGCCCGTTGCGCCATCGCCGGGTAGAGGCTGTTTCCACCTTGTTCGATGGTTGGCATGTGGAATCCCGCCGTGTTGGCGATCGCCTGGATGTGTTTGGCCGGATGCAGATCGGCATCAGTTCTGGGGATGGCGGTAAACTGTCCGCGATGCAGATCCGGAATCGCCTGGGGAAACCGGAAATTTGGATCAAGGTCCGGGTTGTGACTGCGAGTGCGGTAGCGCGTATACCAACTCGTGTCCAGGGTCAACTGCATGAGATTGGTCAGTCGGAGCTTCCCACTCGACCCCGTAGCCCTGCTCCCTGGCAATGTGCGGAACCGCTCCAGATTCACTGGCCGCGCCCCTTTCGAGACCAGATATGCGTTGAGGAATGTGAAATGGGTGAACTCATCCTCCGTGTTATCATGGATGTACTGATCCATGTCTCCATCGAGGACTTTCAGAGCGTTGGTGTAAACTGGATTTCCACTTCCGCCGGGCACCTCGCTGTCTTGAATTCCGGCTAGCTCGTTATACTGCACCCAGAAATCCGTCTCGAGGATCTCGGCCGCAGCGGCAAACCTCAGCATCGCAGCGTCACCTTCAGTGATCTGCTCGTTACTGCTTTGCGCGAAGCTTTTCGCCGCGCTTTCGATCAGCGCCGCGCCAGGCGCCATCAACGCAGCACCCAGCCCGACCCTGCGCAGGAACGATCGCCGCGGCAGACTTGCGGGCGGCGATGGCTGCGCGTCAACTTCGACAGAATTATCATTCTTAATATCATTCATACGGAATCATCCTTTCATTTGTTTATCTCGAAGGATGCAACACCAACCGCGCCTGCGATGCAGTTTCGCAATAGTAACAGCACTGTTACTTTTCCGGTTTCGCGGCTTACCAACGAGGGGAATGGCCACGTAATGCGCTATAGCCGCTGTTCGACACGTAACAATCAGCCGGGGTCAGCTGTGGGCGGTGACCGACCCATTCTTCCGCTACGGCCTTTCGCATGGCCGGCCTTCCGCATTTAGGACTAACTGCAGATCCCTTCTCCAGCGCGTGTTAGGTTTTGAAACTCGCTCGCCGGCCCACGCTCACTCGCTCTACCCCCGGCGCTTATGCCAGTCCGGGCTCGGACCTTCGGGTAGCGCCCGCGTCTCGCGTGCTGGTTTTGGCGTCACGCCAAAACAATCTTCCCTTGGTTTCGATCCCGCAAGAAAAGTCCGTGAAAAGCGAGGACACTTTCACCAACACGCGTCGCCCATTCTTACGGCGGCTATGCTGCGTTTTTTCTAACAACGCTGGGAAAAACAAACTCGCCGAGACGCAGAACAACAAAGTACAGGCTACGTTATAGGAGAACCTTGAATGCGAAGGTTGCGATTCTAAGCTGAGCCGCTATGGAAGATGCTGAGGTGCCGCTCGAGCAATTGCACGAGGAGATTCATCATCGCGCGGAACATGCGAGCGAAACGATGGATTTCCTGGGTGGCCCTGAGCACCGCGGTGCTCGCAGTGCTGGCGGCGATAGCCGGACTGCTCTCGGGCAATCGCGCGAACCAGGCAATGATGAGCCAGATCGAGTCCTCCGATAAATGGGCATTTATCAGGCCAAAGGAATCAAAGCGGCCGTCCTTGACGCCAAGATGTCGCTCGGCGCCGCGACTGATCAGGATCGCGAGAAGGCGGCGAAGTACACGGCCGAGCAATCCCAGATTGAAAAGCAAGCGCGGCAAAAGCAAAACGAAGCTGAGGCGGATTTTCATCAGCACGAAGTCTTCGCGCGAGGCGTGACCATGTTCCAAATCGGAATTGCGATCGGCGCGATCTCAGTGCTGACGCGTCGCAAACGTTACTGGGTCGTGAGCATCATTCTTGGGGCAATCGGCTGCCTTTTTCTCGCGCTCGGATTTCTGCAACATTGAGCCATGCGCGTTGCCGCGATGATGTCGGACCGGTTGGCTTGGCGCTGTCCTTTGACCAGAAATGTCGACTACCCATCGTCACCTTATCAGCGCGACCACACCGGGAAATCTGTGCTTCCAGTCTCCGCGAAGTCGCCGAGCATCCTGCGGAAAGGTCCACGCGATCGCGGAATGGACCCAATCCGGGTATTCCCCCATCTTCGACATTGTTTCTATTTCGAAACATAGGCATTCTGAGTTGCAGCGCCACGCGGCAGCAGACAAAATTCCGGTCATTGCGACCTCGTTGTATTGCCATGGGCAGTCCTCGAACTCCATCTGTTTGATTAGTTACATATCAAGCAGCCCAATCGGCGCAAAGAAGTTCGGCTTGGGCGAGGACTGTTTTCGTAGCTTCTTCTTCTAGGTCAGGTGGGTAGCCGTGCTTTCGGAGAATGCGCTTCACCAGGACCTTGATCTTAGCCCTCGCGCTCTCTCGGACGGTCCAGTCGATCGTGACGCTTTTGCGAACTTGTGTGACTAACTCTGCGGCGATGACTTTCAGCTCGTCTTTGCCCATAGCTTCGACGGCGCTGTCGTTCGCGGCGAGCGCGTCGTAGAACGCGATTTCGTCGTCGTTCAATCCGAGATCAACGCCCCGCTGAGTTGCGGCGCTCATCTCTTTCGCCAGTTTGATTAACTCTTCGATTACTTCCTGCGTGGCGATGGCTCGATTGTGATATCCGTTGAGCGTCTTCTTCAGCATCTCGGAGAACTCGCGGCTTTGAACTAGGTTTCGCTTGGAGCGCACTCTGATTTCGTCGCCTAATAATTTTGCGAGCAATTCGGCGGCGACGTTCTTGTATTTCAGTCCGCGGACTTCGGCGAGGAATTGATCCGAAAGGATGCTGAGGTCTGGTTGTTTTAGTCCGGCAGCGCTGAAGACGTCGATGATCTCGCCTTCCGGTGCGATTGCTTTGGCGACTAACTGCCTGACGGCGTGGTCGAGTTCTTCAGTTGTCTTGCGAGGGCCGCGTGGCTTTGCGAGAGCTGCCTTTACGGCTTGGAAGAATCCGATGTCGTCGCGAATCGCGATGGCGTCATCCGTTCCGGCGCACAGCGCGAAGGCCTGGGACAGCTCCGTCACAATCTGCACGAATCGGTCTTTGCCGTTCTCCTGTTGGAGGATGTGTTCCTGTGCGCCGGGGAGCAGCGACATCTTTTCAGCGGGCGTGCCGGTATTCCACTTCGACCAATCGAATCCATGCATCATGCCGCATGCGATTTCGTGTTTCTCGAGCATGACGGCGATTGCTGCTGCGGTGTCGATGCTTGGGCTGCCTTTACCGCCGCTTTGCGTGTAGGTCGCGAGCGCATACTTGAGTTGATCGGCTAAGCCGAGGTAATCGACGACCAAGCCACCGGGCTTATCGCGGAAAACGCGGTTCACACGCGCGATTGCTTGCATGAGACCGTGACCGCGCATCGGTTTGTCGACGTACATTGTGCTGAGCGATGGCGCATCAAAGCCGGTGAGCCACATGTCGCGAACGATCACGATCTTGAATTGGTCCTTCGGATCCTTGAAGCGCCCCGCGAGCGTGCGTCGCTTCTCCTTGTTCCGGATATGCGGCTGCCAATCCGGGCCGTCCTCCGCGCTGCCGGTCATGACGATCTTGGCTACGCACGCCTTCCCGTTGTCCTCGTCGTTCGGCCCGCTCGCCCATTCCGGGCGCAGCTTGATGATCGCGTTATACATCTCCACGCAGATGCGGCGGCTCATGCAGACGATCATCGCCTTGCCTTCCATCGCTTCGAGCCGGCGCTCGTAGTGCTGCACCAGATCGGCGGCGACGAGATCGATCCGCTTCGGGTTCCCGACGAGCGCTTCGAGCGCGGCCCACTTCGTCTTGAGCTTCTCCTTACGCGTCAGCTCTTCGCCTTCGGTGATCGCTTCGAATTCCTCGTCGATCTTCGGCAGCTCGCTTTGGTTCAACCCCAGCTTCGCCACCCGGCTCTCGTAATAGATCGGCACCGTCGCCTTGTCGGCCACGGCCCGCTGGATGTCGTAGATGCTGATATAATCGCCGAAGACCGCGCGCGTC
>JBBPYF010000117.1:0-18854 GCA_038200165.1 Chthoniobacterales bacterium
CTCGGCTAGCGCACCCGTCCCGGGTGCTGGCGAAGGCGTCTCCCTTTCGCGGACTTTTCGCAAAGCGTCGCTGGAAGAGAAAGATTGTTTTGGCGGGAGGCCAAAACCAGCACCCGGGACGGGTGCGCTACCCGGATCAATGCGCGCCACGACTTCCCGAATGGGAAGCGCAAACTTCCGCGCGAACTCCAGGTCGCGCTCATCGTGCGCCGGCACTGCCATTATCGCGCCTGTGCCGTAGCCGAGCAGCACGTAATCAGCGATCCAGATGGGAATCTTCTCTCCGCTCGCAGGATTGATCGCGGATGCGCCGGTGAAGACTCCCGTTTTCTCCTTTGAGAGTTCCGTCCGTTCCAGATCGCTCTTTTCCGCGCTGCGTTCGCGGTACTCGCGCACGGCTGGCTGTTGTTCTGGCGTCACGATGTGTTCAACGAGCGGATGCTCCGGCGCGAGCACCATGTAAGTCGCGCCATAAATCGTGTCTGGCCGCGTCGTGAAAACGCGGATGCTGGGGAGCGCAGGCGCCCCGCCCACTCTCTTCGGCGCCCTCGCCGAAGAGCCTCTGGATGGAGTGTCTCGCGTAGATCGAGTTTCCGGCGGGGCGCCGGAAACAGCGGGCGGGGTACCCGCGCTCCCCGAAATCGCGAAATCGATTTCCGCACCTTCGCTGCGCCCGATCCAATTTCGCTGGAGCAATTTGATCCCCTCCGGCCATTCCAGACCTTCCAATTCATTGATCAGGCGCTCGGCGTAAGCTGTAATACGGAGCATCCACTGGCGCATGGGCCGGCGCACCACTGGAAAACCGCCGACTTCGCTTTTGCCGTCGATTACTTCTTCATTCGCGAGCACGGTGCCGAGCTCCGGGCACCAGTTCACCGGCACATCTGCGACATAGGCCAGACGAACTGAATCGGGATCATCACCGCGGTAAGTCGAAATCGGCTCCGCCTTGTTCGTCTCCGGATTGAAGCACGAGTTGTAAATCTGGAGAAAAATCCACTGCGTCCATTTGTAATAACCCGGATCCGTCGTGTTGATCTCCCGCTCCCAATCATAGGAAAAACCGATGCGTTTCAGCTGCGACTTGAACCGGGCAATGTTCTCGCGTGTGGTGATCGCGGGATGCTGTCCGGTTTTGATGGCGTATTGTTCCGCCGGCAAACCGAAGGCGTCCCAGCCCATCGGATGCAGCACATTAAAACCGCGCATGCGTTTGTAGCGCGCGATAATGTCCGTGGCGGTGTAACCTTCCGGATGCCCGACGTGGAGCCCCGCGCCGCTTGGGTACGGGAACATGTCGAGCACGTAGAATTTCGGTCGCGTCGAGTCGAAGTTTTTCTCACCCGGATTCGGCGCGTGAAAGAGCTGGCGCTCGTCCCAAAGGCGCTGCCACTTTGGCTCGAACTCATCAAAGGGATACGCTTTGCGCCGCTCGCTGCTCATCGGAGATATCTCTTAGGAAAGCAGGAACGCAGGAAAGACAAATGGATTTGCTCCTCGCCACTTCCAATCCGCACAAGACGCGGGAGTTCGCCGCACTGATTGGATCCGATTTCCATCTCAGAGACCTCACTTCGGTGCCGATCGCGCCGCACATCATTGAATCTGGCAGCACCTTTCCAGAGAACGCCGCCATCAAAGCTCGGACGGTGTTGCGCCTCTTGCCCGGCGAGATTGTGATTGCCGATGATTCCGGCCTCGAGGTGAATGCGCTCGGCGGCGCGCCCGGAGTTTTCTCGGCCCGCTACGCCGGTGAACGCGCGGACGATGAGCGCAACGTGGAGAAGCTTCTCTCCGAATTGACTCGCGCGAATTCACCCGACCGCGGAGCGAGATTCGTCTGCGCGCTTGTGCTCGCGAAAGATGGAAAGCTGATCTTTAGCGCTGAAGGGATAATCAAGGGCGCAATTGTAAGCGAGCCGCGCGGGCGCAACGGCTTCGGCTACGATCCGGTCTTCGTTCCGGAAGGGATTCCGCGAAACCTTCGCTGAACTGGCGGCTGAGGTGAAGAACGAGATCAGCCATCGCGCCCGTGCCGCGCGCAAGCTGGCGGCGTTTCTCAAAGCTGCGCGCCCGTGATCGTGAAAGTGACTGGAACGTACACGCGAGACGGAGTTCCGATCTTAAATTGCCATCGGCGCAAGGCACTGACTGAGGGCGGATTGATCGAGGAGGGAGTTGCCGATGCTTTGTTCCATTTCAGCATCAATGACCGCGCCGGTCGCGTCATCGATGGTCAGCGCCACCATGCCGCTGCCAGTGATATGTCGGCGGCGGGCCTCGTAAGGATAATCGAGCCGGGGAGCGCGCAAGGCGAGCGCGCGCGGATTTGAACTTCCGGTCAATCGCGCTGCTGTTGTCGTGCGGAGCGGCCGGCGCTCTCGTCGCGGCAAGACGGGCGACGGTGGGTTGTCGTCAATGAATTCCGCGGTGAACAACGGCGGCGGAGGCATCGTTTCGTCCATTTGCGGGACCGAAGGTGCGGGATCGACTTCCTCCATTCCGATCACATCAGTGACGATTTGGGGCACAACTTGCGGTGAGGGCACCATTCGACGCGAAGCGAGGGCCACCGCGCCCAAGTGAATGGTCACCGCGGCGATAAAAGCGATGACGATTGGCCATTTCGCTGATGGCCGGTAAATGAGTGCCGTGTTGCTCATGAGATTGCCTCATGAGAACAGACACGCAGCCCAGCGAAAACTTAGCTGCGCCGATTAGCCCTGTAGCCAGGCGCGCCTACAGTTCGCTAATGCGAGGTCGAAGGCGCGGCCCGAATTTGGTACCCCACCTTTTGGATGCCGACCTGGCGCACCTTATCCAAAAGCGCGATGACATCACCGTGGATCGACATCATCTCCGCGCTGATGGAAACTTTGACGTTCGGATTAGCGGCGTGCAGTTGGTAGAGCCGTGGCAAAACCTGGTCGTCATTGACAAATTGGTTGTCGAAGAAGACGGCATTTCCAGGTGAAACCCGAATCGAAACCGAATCCTTCACATTGGGATTCTGCTGTACCGCACCTTTGGCCGGCAGATTGACCTTGATGCCTTTCATGTGGGTCTGACTCAGGCTCACCATCATAAAGCTGGCGAGAAGGAAAAACATGATGTCAATGAGCGGGATGATTTCGATCCGGGCCCGTTTTTTCGGCAAAGGTGAAGCGACGTGCATGATTCAGTAACGTCTAATAGGAAGCGCCCGCCATGGTGAAGGTAATGGGAATACGAACCTTCGAAACGCTCCCCGGTTTGAATCGCCACCTTCGGAAAGCGCTCATGGTCGAGTTATCCAGACTCGAGTTGCCGGTGCTTTGCGCCATGGTGGCATCGGTGACATTGCCGCTCGCCGAGTCCACACTCACCACACAGACTCCGCTGCCTGTGATGTGCTGGCGGCGCGCTTCGTACGGGTAGTCTGGACGCGGCGCGCTAATGGCAGCGGCCTTGCCCTGTGCCGCGCTCACCATGCCGGGCGGCTTCGGGGGGCCAGCCACCTGCGGCGCCTTGATGGGCTGGACTTTCTGCGACGGCTTCTGCTGCTTGGGTGGTGGAGTCTGCTCCTCGTGGAATTCCGGTTGTATGTCCGGTGGCGGCGGAGCTTCCGGCACAGGAATGTCTTCCGGTGGTGGAGTCGGCTCATCCGTCGGGGGTTGATCCAGCGTAGCCTCGATCGTCGCCGTTGGAATATCCGAGACATCCACCGGCGGCGGTTCCTTATGGAAGGCGACGGCGACAGCGATACCGTGCACCGCAAGCGCACCGCCCAAGGCAGCGAGCACCTGCCATTTTGGTGCGGGTTTATAGAGAAGCGGACCGGGCATAATCTAAGGACCTGTGGTTCCTGGAGCGGGCACGGCTTTGGCCGCCTCGCTCTTGATTTCAAACGCGATCTTGTAGAAGCCTTGCGAGCGCAGGATGTCGAGCACGCGGATGACGTTGCCGTGCACCGTATCCCGGTCGCCGCGGACGAAAACTTTCGCGTCCGGATTCTCCTGGTGGACTTTCGCCAGCGTCGCGGTCAGCGCGTCGTAGGTGACGAGATTTTTATCGAAGTAAGGATTGCCCTGCGAATCGACCGATACGCTGATGTAGTCGCGTTTCGATTGCGTCTCACCCGAGGCGCCGGTGGGCAGGTTTACCTTAATCCCTTTCATGTGCACCTGGCTCAGGCTCACCATCATGAAGCTCGAGAGGAGGAAGAACACGATGTCGATGAGCGGGATGATTTCGATGCGCGCTTTTTTGTGCGGGATGGGGCTGCCGACGCGCATGATTTACTCCTAGATCGATGAACGAGTGGCGGACGATGGGGTTCCCGAACCAATCTCCACCTCTCGCGTTCTGTTTTGCGCCTCTAGCATGACTTCGAGATTGGTGGCTGCGGTTTGTAATTCGAACTCCAAGTTAGACACACGGGAAGTGAAAAAGTTAAACGGTATCAGCGCAAAAATGGCGATGCCCAGACCGCAAGCGGTGGCAATGAGGGCTTCGGCGATACCTCCCGTCACCGCCTGCACCGCGAGCTCTTCGTTGCCGAGGAAGCTGAACGAACGAATGAGACCGGTGATCGTTCCCAACAGACCGAGCAAGGGCGCCAGCGTGACCAGCGTATCCATGACGACGAGGAATCGTCCGGCGCGTTTGATCTCAATCCCGGCCGCCACCTGCAAGGCGCCTTGCAGCGAGGCGTGCTGGTGATTCAGCCCGTTCCACATCATGCGCAGGACCGGGTCGCGCGAGCCGCGCGAGAGGCGCGAGGCTTCCTCTACGTCGCCAGTCTCGATCGCGGTAAAAACTTTTTCGATTCGTTTCGGATCGCGGCGCATCCAGCGGCCCAGCCACCAGAATATGCGTTCCAGCACGACGGCCACGCCGATGATGGAAACGATCAGGATCGGCCACATTATCGGGCCGCCTTTCTTGAAATTATCGATAATGAAGTTCGTCCAGCCCGATTTTTCCGGGGTTGTGGCAGTCGAAGGTGCCGCTGCGGATGGTGAAGCCGAAGCCGCACTCAACGTGGCTGAAACAGCGGGGCTAGGCATTTCGCCAGGAACACCAGGGGATGTCGCGAGAGGCGGAGTGCCGGCAGCGGGCGAAATGGCGGTGCCCGGAGCGGCCGGTGAGGCAACGCCCGCGACATTGGGCGAAGTCGCAACTCCGGGCGGCGGCACGGCTGGGCCGGCAGGAGTCACCGCAGTGGCGGGCGTTTGGCCCGGCGGCGGTGGAGGTGGTGGCTGTGTTTGCGCCAGCGCAGTGGCAATACCGGCGAGGACAAGAGAGGCAGTCAGCAGTTTTTTCATAAGCTAGTGGAGTTGGAGCGGGACCCTTCGATGACCAGGTTCTTTTGTATTTATCCCAAACGGAATCGTCAGGAGTCCAGCAAAAGTTTTCATCGGCTCGGTCGCAACATCATTGTGATGCTGCGTTTAAATATCGAAACAGCGCGGCGCGCGGGATGTAAAGCACGGGTGCGACTCAGCTTTTTGCCGTAACTCAGGCATGGATGCCTGAGTTACGGAGCGTTTCGCACGCTATTTCGCAGCACCGCCCAATCCCCGATTCGCGCCTCGAGTTGATCACCGGCGCGGATCTGCCCTACCCCCGAGGGCGTTCCCGTCAGGATGACGTCACCGGGTAATAACGTGAGCTGCTGGCTTGCGAAAGCCACGATTTCAGCCACGGAATAAATCATCTGGCGCGTGCGCGCCCGCTGTCTCAACTCGCCATTTTGCCGCAGCGTGATCTCCAGATCCGACACACCGATGCCGCTATAAACAAACGGACCCAGCGGCGTGTAAGTGTCGAATGATTTGCAGCGGCCGAATTGTTTCTCAGTTTTCTGCAAATCGCGATCGCTGATATCGAGGCCAATCGTGTAGCCAAATACATGATCGAGTGCGGGCGTGGCGCTGATGTTCTTGGCCCGCGCGCCGATGACAATGGCGAGCTCAGTTTCGAAATCCGTCTGGTGTTCAGGAAATGCGATCTCGATCGCGCCGTTGTGCGCCAGCAGCGAACTGGGCGCTTTAAACCAGATCAGCGGTCTGCCGAGCGGCGTCCGCTTCATTTCCGCGATGTGATCAGCGTAATTTAAACCGACAGCCATCAGCTTCGACGGCGCCACGGGAAGGGCGATCTCCACATCGGCGAGTGCCACGACTTGGCCAATCGGTTCAATCGCGATCCAGAACGCGTCCGCCAGCGCGTGCACGCGGTCGCCGAGAACTTCCCCGTAGAAGAAACTCTCGCCCGAGCGGAATCTGCCGAAGGTGCGCATGGTAGAACCGCAGATTACGCAGATTCCGCGGCTGAGGAACACCGCGTCACTTCGGCGCCACCGCCACGAAATCGCGCACCGCCTTGTCTTCGGAAACAGAGACAGCGCTGCCGTCGCTTCGCTTCAACCAGAACGCGCTCGAGGAGCCGCCGTCCAAATTCATCGCGCGCCAGATGCGGAAATCGTTAGCGAGCGAACGATTTGCCAGCGCCTCGCCCAGTTGGGCCAGCGTCAGCTCACTGGCAACGCCAAGCACTGCCATCCCTCCGCGCGCCGCCGCGGCAAATGTCCGCCGCGCGCTTCGCTTGTTATCCAGATTGGAAACGCGCGTTCCCGAATCCACCAGAAACGGTCCGCACTCGAGCGCGGCATCAAGTTTCCGACGCAGGGAAAATTCCCCCAGCCGCACGATCTCGATTCTACGCGCTGACGCGCAGAGCACGCCCGTGAGCAATCGCGCACGGACGAGCGGCGACGCCGTTGCGCCCTCAATCACGCGCAGGCCGATCGGTTTGAAATTGGTGTCGAAATATCCGCCGTTGACACCGGCGACGCATTTTTCGCGAGCCATCGCCTCGCTTAAACGATCCGAACCGCCGCCGTTATCGAGCACGCGCAAAGTCGCCGATTTGGCCGAGAAAAGCGCGAGGTCTATCGTCGCGTCCACTCCAGCCGAGCTCTCGCGCAGGACGATGTGCCGATGCTCAACACCTGAAGCAGCCGCCGGCTCCGAGTTGACCGAAACCGCCTGCCATTCCGCATAGGCGAAGCGGGCGACCGTGCACGCCGCGAGAAGCGCAAGCCTAAGTTTTCGCACCGTACTTTTCGAGCAACGCCTGGAAGCGCGCATCGTTCCGCAACACATCCCAGCCGGGATCAACCTTCAACATCGGCACGGTCAGTCCGGCCGGCACAGCGAGCAGATGCTCGATCAACTCCAGCGCCTTCCCTGGCTCGCCTGCCCAGGCGAAAATCTGCGCGCGCGCCGCCGTGATCATCGGTCCGCCGAAAGCATCCTTGGATTCGGGCAGCAACTCGGCCGCGCGCTCGCCTTCGCGCAGAGCATCCGCTCCCGCCGAAACCAGCACGCCGACCGCGAGCAGAATAAAAAGATTGCGCCGGCCGCGGCGACGCGAGGGAAAACTCGTCCTCGGCTCCGTCACCCGAATACCCTGCGGCGTCACGTCAAAAGCCCACGCGAAAATCAGCGCAATGGGAAACCCGATGAGCAGCAGCACGATCACCAGCCGCAGCGACCAGCTCGGCAATTCCCAGGCCGGAAAAACCGCGGACGCAATCTGAATGATGCCGCCCGCCGCGATGATGTAAGCCACCGCAACGCGATAAACCTTGCGCCGCTTCACCTCCTCGAAAAAGCCGCTCATCAGCCCGGACTGTACAGTATTCACGCTACTGCTCAGACAAAACTTCGCGTCCGAAGTTCAGCGGCGCCGCCGCTATTCCAGGGGCGAGCGCTCGCCCTGACCTGCACAATCGGATCGGTGCCCTACAATGCTGGTTGGTGCGCACGAGCGCCCGTTTTCACCACGAATAATGCACGGTATAGTGGATGGTTTTTTCCTCGTCCGGCTTCACCTGCACGCGGAACTCTATCGTTTGCGCATTCGTCTTCAGAAACGTGTCGCTCTTGTCTGTGATCTCCCAGTTCGTCCAGCGGAAGAGGTGCTCGACCACGCGAATCTCCACCGGCTCAGTTTTGTGATTGCGCAGCTTGATTTCGAACGACTCGTCCAGCCAGTGATTCGATGAATCGGATTTCACATTGGTGCGCTTGCGTTCGCCCACGAGATCGAAGGCGTTGCCGGTAAAGACGCGGATCATTTCATCCTTCGCCGTGTGATCGATCAGGTTTTCGCCGGTGAACTCGAGCTGCTTGTCCGTATCCTGTTTGTAGAATCGCAGGCGTCCTTTCGGCAGCGGCATGCCGAGTTGATTCGCCTCGGAATTCTTGAACTCGCGCATGACCGCCACCTTCGTCTCCATCTCGGTGCCGAGCTCCTGGTTGTTGCGCATGTTTTCCATGCGATAGCCGCGCCACTGGTTCCAGTCGATCTTCATTCCATCGTAAACGTAGACCCGCTCCGATTTCACTCCGGCCGCGCGGATGAACTCGACCTGTTTCGTCTCGCGATCGCGCAGCGTGGCCGGCCGGGCCAGGGTGTAGAGGTGGTAATCTTCGAATGCCTTTTCCGAGACCGGCGGCGCAGGCGCTTGCGCGGCCATCTCGTCAGCGGCCTTGAGTGCTCCTGCGAACCCGCCCGGCTGGATTTTGCTCACGTCACCGGCCATCAATTTGAGCTTCGCGTTCTCAAATGTCTTGCCGCTTTGATTATCAAGCGTGACCCAGCCGATAAGATCGAGCGCGTCGCTCTGCTCCGGCGCGATGACGTTGTAATCGGCTTCCCAGCTCATCCCGCCGGTGACGTAGGCCAGCTCGGCCTCGAGCTTCGCCGGCTTATCCGATTGCAATTGCCACTCGATCGTCGGCTTCAGAATCGTGCCGTCCCCCAGCGGCGGAAAGAGCGGCTGGCCCGGCAGTGAGACCGCAGCTTGCCATCCACTTCGATGATCGGCTGCAACCCTCCCGCGCTCTGATACCCGAGTGACGATTGCACCGCGGCGTAGCGCTGGCCGTAACGCTGCATCGCCTCCACACCGTGCGGCGCGTAACCGCTGCGCACAATTTTTCCCGGCACGATCACGTTCGGCTTGTCGGTTCCGTCACCAGGAAATCGATTGTCTTGCCTTCGAAGAGCGAAAGCAGCAATTCCTGGGAGACCGGATCGTTGCGATAATTCTGCTCCAGAATTTGCAGGCTCGTTTTGCCGGCCGGATCGCGCAGAATCACCGAATCCGGCTCGAGGTGCGCAGTTGTTTCGGTAAACCGGACGTTATTGACACCCTGCTTCAGATCGAGCGGCACGGTGTCGCGCACGACGGCAAAGTTCTGATTATAAATGGTGAGCGCCGACTGGGCGGCAACGAGCAGGTGGGTAAGAATGCCAGGATAGAGCGCGGCCATTGCGACGAAAATCTTCATGGTGCCGAGTTAAACACTCGACCCTGGTGAATCGAAGGCGAAATTCGCGCCGCGCCGCCAGTCTCCCCCGCTGTCTGGCAACGCCGTCTGCCTCAAAAATTACTTGATGCCGGTGGCGAAGATCGTCTGGAAGTTCGGGCTCTGTTTTTCACGCGAGACCACGCGCACGTCGATGTTCCTGAATCCGGCGTGCTCCAGCAATTCGTGCAATTGCACTTCGCTGAAGCCCAGCCAGTGATCCGCGTAAAGCTCGCGCGCTTTCTCAAAACGATGCGCCCGCAGATCGAGAATCACGACCCGGCCATTCTTCTTCAGCATGCGATGGGCGGCCGCGATGGCGCGTTCGGGCCGGAGGGCGTGATGCAACGCCTGACTGAAAATGGCGAGGTCGACGCTGCTCTTTCGAATCGGCGGATCCTGAATATCGCCGAGGCGATACTCGAGGTTCTTTAAACCATGTTGCTTTGCCAGCCGCGAGGCGAACTCGACCATATTCGGCGAATTATCGATGGCGATGACTTTGCGCGCAGTCTTCGCCAGTAGCTGCGAGAGCGTTCCTTCACCCGCGCCAAGATCGGCCACGGTCATTGCCGGCAGCAAGGTGATGAGCGTGTGCGCCAGCGCCTCCCACGACCGGCCCGGCACGTAGCTGCGCCCAAACTTTCCCGCCAGCTCATCGAAATACTCGCGCGCTTTATCCTGCCGCTTGCGTAAGGCGAGCTTGAGCGCCGTGCGATCCCGCGTCGTCTCCGGAATCTCCCGCGCGAGCGTTCGCACCAGCTCCTGCACCCGCGCGCGCGTCCCATTTCGCTGCTCACTTTGCAGCCCATAATAAACATTCTTGCCCGCGCGCCGGTCACTCACCGCTCCCGCCCGCTTCAGCTGCGCCAGATGACTGGAGATGCGCGATTGCCCCATGCCCATGATCTCCTGCAGCTCCGCCACCGAAAGCTCCTCCTGCTCCAGCAGCAGCATCATGCGCAACCGCGTCGGATCCGCGATCAAGCGCAGGAAATTTATCGTTGACGCCATTCTAGGGCTGAACGATACATCTACATATCATGATTGGTCAATATGTTCAGGAGGGCTTGCTCTCCGCCTACTCGTCACTCGTCACTCGTCACTCGTCACTCTCCTGATGCTCCGCCGTTTCATTTTCGCTTCCGAATCCGTCGGTGAAGGCCATCCCGACAAAGTCTGCGACACCATCTCTGATGCCGTCCTCGACGCCTGTCTGGAACAGGACCCGAGGAGTCGCGTGGCCTGCGAGACTTTCGCCAAAAGCCACACCGTCATTGTCGGGGGCGAGATCACCATCCCAAATTTGCCCGCCGGCAAGTCGCTCGAGTCGGTCGTCCCCATCGATGAGATCGTGCGCAACGCCGTGCGCGAGATCGGCTATGTCAATGACGACGACGTTTTCCACGCCGACAAAATTGACATTCAAAATATCATCACCCGGCAAAGTCTGGATATCGCGCAGGGCGTCGATGCCCGCGCGGCCGAAGGCAAGGAACACACCGAACAAGGCGCGGGCGATCAAGGCCTGATGTTCGGTTTTGCCTGTGACGAAACGCCTGAGCTGATGCCGGCTCCCATCATGTTTGCCCATCGTCTTGGCCGCGAGCTCACGCGCATTCGCAAGAGCGGCAAAGCGCGCTGGCTGCGGCCTGATGCCAAGTCGCAGGTGTCGGTAATTTACGATGGAGGCAAGCCGGTCGGCATCTCGAATGTCGTCGTTTCCACTCAGCACGCGCGCGACGTGAAGCAATCCGAGATTCGCAGCTTCATCATTGAAGAAGTCATCCGCAAGGTTTTGCCCGGCGAAATGCTCACGGAGGCAACGCGATTCCTGATCAATCCCACCGGCAGCTTCGTCACAGGCGGCCCGGAGGGTGACACTGGTTTGACCGGGCGCAAGATCATCGTGGACAGCTACGGTGGTTGGGGCCGGCACGGCGGCGGCGCTTTCTCCGGCAAAGACCCCAGCAAAGTAGATCGCAGCGCCGCTTACATGGGCCGCTGGGTAGCTAAGAATGTTGTCGCTGCCGGCCTCGCCAAGCGCTGTGAAATCCAATTCGCTTACGCCATCGGCTTTCCCGATCCAGTCTGTGTCAACATCAACACCTTCGACACCAACACTGTTCCAGAGGAGGCAATCGAGCGAGCTATCAAAGAAACTTTCTCCTTTAAACCAGCCGACATTATCGAGCAGCTCGATCTACTTCGACCTATCTACAAGAAGACAACGAACTACGGCCACTTCGGGAAGGATGATCCCGATATCACCTGGGAGAAAACTGATAAAGCCGCCGAGCTAAAGAAGGCAGCGAGTTAGATCCGCAGATTTCGCAGATTTACGCAGATCAAATGCAGAAAGATCCGGAGACGTTTGCAATCATCGGCGCTGCGATGGAGGTACATCGCGAACTTGGACGCGGATTTTTGGAGCTAGTATATCAGACGGCGCTCGCGCTGGAGTTTCAGGATCGCGATATCCCGTTTAAAGCTGAAGTAGCTCTACCAATTCACTACAAACGCAGGCTTCTGACGTGCGCGTATCGTGCCGATTTTGTTTGCCTCGAAAACGCCGTGGTTGAGACAAAGGCGATCGCGACGTTAAGCGGTGCCGATGAAGCTCAACTCATCAACGAGCTAAAAGCAACCGGGCTGAGCCGCGAGTTATTACTGAACTTTGGCGCGGCCAGTCTCGAGTACAAGCGGCTGGTTCTTACCCCCGCTGAAAATCTGCGAAATCTGCCGACGAAATCTACCTGTAACAAATTTATGAGCACAACAACTACTGAACTTCACCAGCGACAGAATTGGAAAGTCGCCAATATCAATCTTGCGGATTGGGGCCGTAAAGAAATCTCGATCGCGGAGAAAGAGATGCCTGGTTTGATGGCAATTCGCGAGAAGTATGCGCCCAGCAAGCCGCTGCAAGGCGTTCGAGTCACTGGTTCGCTCCACATGACAATCCAGACGGCGGTGTTGATCGAGACGCTGGTTGAACTCGGTGCGAGTGTGCGCTGGGCAAGCTGCAATATCTTTTCGACACAGGACCATGCGGCTGCGGCGATAGCTAAAGCCGGCGTGCCGGTCTTCGCCTGGAAGGGTGAGACGCTGGCGGAATACTGGTGGTGCACTTACCAGGCTATCTCGCACGCGGACGGTAAAGGTCCGCAACTCATTATCGATGATGGCGGCGATGCCACGCTGCTGATTCACAAAGGCTACGAACTGGAAGAAGGCAGTGACTGGACAAAGTCCGCTTCTGCAAACAGGGAGGAGCAGGTCATCAAGGACCTGCTGCTCGAGACTCAGCGAGAGAATCCATACCGCTGGCACGAGCTGGTAAAGGATTGGCGCGGCGTTTCGGAAGAGACGACGACGGGCGTTCATCGTCTCTACAAGATGTTCCAGGAAGGCCGGCTGCTTGTGCCCGCGATCAACGTCAATGATTCGGTAACGAAGTCGAAGTTCGATAACCTATATGGCTGCCGGCATTCGCTTGTCGACGGGCTGAACCGCGCACTCGATGTTATGATTGCCGGTAAAGTCGCGGTCCTCTGCGGCTACGGCGATGTCGGGAAGGGCTGCGCACAGTCGTTGCGCGGCCAGGGCGCGAGAGTAGTTATCACTGAGATAGATCCGATCAACGCTCTGCAGGCCGCAATGGAAGGCTACGAAGTCACCACCATCGAAGATACTCTGGGCCGCGGCGATATTTACATAACTACAACCGGCAACGTCGATGTCATCACGTTCGAGCACATGTCGAAGATGAAAGATCAGGCGGTAGTTGCGAACATTGGACACTTCGACAATGAGATTCAGGTAGATCGCCTGAATCAGGCCAACGGAGTGAAGCGGACGAACATTAAGCCGCAGGTAGATAAGTATACATTCCCGAATGGTCGCGAGATATTCCTGCTCGCAGAAGGCCGGCTGGTGAACCTCGGTTGTGCGACTGGTCATCCCAGCTTTGTCATGTCGAACTCCTTCTCGAACCAGGTCCTGGCTCAGCTCGACCTGTGGAAGAACAAGGATAACTACAAGATCGGCGTTTACGTTTTATCGAAGAAGCTGGATGAGGAGGTAGCTAGACTTCACCTGGAGAAGATCGGGGTAAAGCTGACGAAGTTAAGTAAAGGCCAGGCTGATTATCTCGGAATTCCAGTCGAAGGACCTTACAAATCAGAGCATTACCGCTACTAGGATCCCATCGCAGAGATTTTCTGTTGGAGGTACCAAGAGAAGCAACCTGAATACCTGACCTGTAGCTCGGGCTTTTGCCAGTCTTTACCGGTGACTACCTTGCGGCAGTTGGCCGAACCGCATTTGCATTCCACTGAATAAGTGTCGTCGTCCGTCGTGCACCATTCGTGGGTCAGCTCTTCCTCGGCGCGAATATCGCGCAAGGCGACAAAGACGATGTTGCCGCACATGCCGAGATTGGCGTCGCAGGAGTGATTGGAATAAAGCATGGAGCCTTCGCGTTCTTCCGGCGTGACGGGGGCGATGAACAACTCGTCGCCAATTTGAATTTCGACCGGACCGAGCTGCGCGTTGATCTCGGGCAGCTGCGCGCGATGGACAATGTGCCCGCCTTTGACCATGACGATTTCGTCTTTGGCGAAGTCGCCGATGGCGAACAAGCCGCGTCCGTGAATGGGGCTTTGCCGCACCTCGGTTTTGGGCGAGCGCCATGAAAGATTAGCTGCCGGCATCTGTTGCAGATTCTAGTATGGGAGGATGGCCAGAGAGATCGAGCGCAAGTTTTTGCTGAAACATTTGCCCGCAGACCTGCGGCGATTTCGCAGACAACTCATTGAGCAAGGCTACCTGGTTGCAAAGCGTGACGGGACGCAGGTCCGGCTGCGGAGAGTAGGACGCCGCCACTCCCTAACGCTCAAGCAGGGTCGGGGCTTGTCGCGCGACGAAATCGAAGCGCCGCTGACGCGCGCGCAATTCCAGCAGCTCTGGCCGGCGACGGCTGGGTTTCGCCTGAAGAAAATACGGTACGAGGTTCCATTCGGTAAACATAAGATCGAGATCGATGTTTACGCCGAGAGTAATAAAGGGCTCGTCGTGGCGGAGGTGGAATTTCCAAACGCGCGTGCATGCAAGCTTTTCCGCGCGCCGGAATGGTTCGGGCGGGAAGTGAGCGGCGAGTGGCGCTACAGTAATGTGCGGCTGGCGCGCGAGTAAGCTACAGGATGTGCCAGCGCGGTTTGCCAGTCTTGCGATCGGCCTCCCACAAGCGGCGGCCGCCGAGAAAGGCATTGCGATTGTCACCGTGCAGAACGCCTTCGGGCAGGCGATCCATCTTTTTAACGTTGCCGCCGCCGAGCACAACGACATCGGCGATAAAGGCAAGCTTGAGCTGCGCGACGGCGTAACGCACTTCTTCGCGCCACGCTTCCTTGCCGATGCGCTCGAGGGCGGCTTTGCCCAGCCAGTCTTCGATTTTGCGGTGATCGCGATAAGGAAGGTCGCCCAGTTCAAGAGGTAAAACATTGTTTGACCAGACCAGGGCAGCGCCAAGACCAGTGCCCAGACCGAGAAAGAGAGTGCGGCCGCGGACATGACTGCCGAGCGCCTGCATGGAGGCGTCATTAATCACGCGCACCGGTTTGCCCAGGGCGCGGCGGAATTCGAATGAGGCCCAGCCTTTCCCAAGATGCTTCGGATCGTGCAGAATCTTGCCGTTACGCACCGGAGCAGGAAAGCCGATCGAGACTTTGTCGAAGGTGAGGTCGCGCACCGTTTCCTTAAAATGTTCGACGAATTCGGCCGGCTTCATTGCAGGGCCAGAGTCAAACTTCAGTCGCCGCGCCGGTGAAGTCATCACTTTGACGTGGGAGCCGCCAATATCGACGACGAGGATGCGCTCTTTCACGCTACCAAAGTCCGCGCCGGATTACTCGCCGATCCCAATCGAGCGGCCGAGTCGCTTAAACAAACCGCCCTGCTCGATTTTCTCCGTCGCCGTCGGCGGCCAGCACTCGACGATTTCCAAAGCGAGGAAGCGGAAAAGAGTGGACCGCGCGAATTTCAGATCGAGCCGGAGGTTGCGCGCGATCTGAGCGATGGAGCGGTTGCCGTTGAATTGCGAAGCGAACTGCGCTTCGGCCACGGTGAGGCGGAGATTTTGCACGCGCTCGAAGCCATCCCGCGTATAGGCGGGAATGCAGCTCGGGTCGCATGCTACCTGGTCGGCGACGTCGGGAGATTGAATGAGGCGCAAGGCGGCGAGCGCCCAGTGGTCGACATCCTCCTCGCCCGGAGTTTCGCGGGCGAAATCGGGCACGGCCTCGAGTTGCTCGAAAGCGAGGCGAACGCGCGAGGCGCACCACAATTGCGCGAAAAGCTTCTGGCCGTAGTGCTCCACGAGCTGGATTGCCGGTTCCCGCAGGATGAGATCGTCGCGCATGAGCAACATGAAGATGGGCGCGCCGGTCTGCCCTTGCGCCGCCCGCGCTTGATCGAGCCGCGTGGGGTCGAGATTGACGAGGGTGATGGGCTCCTCGCCGCAATATAAGTCCGCGTCATGCGTCGTCACGAGCATGAGCTTGCCGTCATCGGCATAGAGCTCGACCGGCGCCTTTGACCACGAGCAGCACAGCACACCGGTCAGCTTCTCCCGTGCAATGATCCGCAAGGCGCGACTGAGCGGGAAGAAGCTTGTGTCGCCCGCGAAATACGGCGCGGTTTTGGCCGGGCCGTTGGCGGAACCATTCCCGCCGTCGCTGCTGAAGGGCTGCGTCGCGAACGGCTGGTGTTCCGGTTCGCCTGGCCACGACACAGTCCCGCTTTCTTCCCACATTGGCGCGCCGACGCGCGCGCCGCCAGACTCGGTCTCCGGCCCGATGATGTTAGTGAACTCCGCTGCCACAGCCGTGTCGGCCTCGTCGGTTTCGTGATCACCGGTCGCGCCACCTTCCATTTTGGGCAGATGCTGCTCGACCGCTTTCAAGAGCATGTCGGAGGAAAAGGGTTTGTTCAAAATCGCGAGCACGTTCGGGAATTCCGACTGCGCGTCTGCGAGATCGGCGCCAAAGCCGGACATGAAAAGCACGGGGATTTTCGTCGTTGCCTCGTCCTCATGAAGACGGCGACTGACTTCGTCACCGCGTAAATCCGGCAACAGATAATCGAGCAGGATGAGGTCGGGATTTTGATTGCGCGCGGCCTGCAATCCTTCCTCGCCCGTGGCCGCGACGATGACATCATAATTGGCTTCCGCCAGAATTTCCTGCACGAAGGTGAGCAGCATCAGGCTGTCATCGATGACGAGAATCTTTTGCCGCTGCGATGGCGCGAGCTTCTTCCGTCGGCCTCGTTGCTCGCGTGTCTCATCGGTTTTGCGCACCGCTTCCATGAGGAGGAACTGCCAGTCGAGATCAATCGTGCGCGGGGTAGTGCCGACACCAGCGACCTCGGAAATCTTGCCGCCTTTCCAGCTCACGATTTCGTTAAACGCTTCGACTCCTTCGCGGCCGGGTGTCGTGGCGTGGCGCACCTGTCCATCCTCGATATAGACGCGCGCTTTCTCGCCGGCCGGCCCGGTGAACTCGAGGGCCGAAGTGGCGCCGCTCATGCATTTAAGCTGAATAATATCGGAGAGGTGGAGATCGCTGAGCGTTCCCTGGAATTTTTCGCCGCTCTCCTCCGCGGCCGGCACTTGCAAGAGCGTTTGCACCAGCGTGACGAACTCCACGTGCGGGAACGGTTTTTCCAGAAAATGAATCGCACCCATTCCCGCGACCTGCTCGCGTTGAGAAGCAAGGTGCACCGCCGTAAGCACGATGGCGCGGGCGTTCGGGTGACTCGTGCGCAGGTCGAGCAGAAAATCGTGGCCCAGGTCTCTGGCGGCATCGAGATCGAGCACGAAGAGATCGGGCGGATCGTTCACGACAAGGCGGTGAGCGTCGTCAAAATTGCGCGCCAGGTCCACCACCGCTTCGGGCGCGGCCTCGTGCAGCGCGCTGAGAATGGTCGAGCCGAGCGAGTCGTCCGGCTCGAGCACGAGAATGCGACCTGCGGACTTGGAAGATGGAGAGTCTTTCACGGCGTCGAGGGGCGAACGCCGCCGAATGGGCCGGGGCGCGCCCTCTAAGGATTAATATTTTTCAGAAAATGAAAAGCATTTTCTCCGCCCGCCGGAGCGTCTTCTCAGAATAGGAATTGCGTGAGTTTGCGGCACGGCTGCTTCAGCTCCCGACGCTGTACTTCCGCGCCAGTTCGCGCCGGCTGATTTTGCCGCGCTCGTTCACCGGGATGCCGTCGACAAAGAAAATGCGGCGCGGCGTTTGCCAGGGACTGAGCCGCGCCCGGCAATGAGCCAAAAGCTCCGCTTCGCTGACGCCGCTCGCCACCACGCACGCCGCCACTTCCTCGTTTCGCCGTGATGATTCGCGACCGAACACCACAGCTTCGAGCACCCCAGCGCAGCGCAGCATCTCCGCTTCCACCTGGGCCGGGCTCACCTTTTTTCCGGCGACGTTGATGACATCGGAAACGCGCCCGACAACGCGATAGCCCTGCGGCGTTTTCTCCAGCACATCGTCTGGCCGGAAAATGCCGGGCCCGAGCCTGGCCTCGTCTGGTTCAGGAAAATAGCCATCGCCTACAGCCGCGCTGCGCACAGAAATGGCGCCGATGATTCTCGTGGAAGCAGCGTGCGTAGTCCCTTCTCCCCCGGGGAGAAAGTTAGGATGAGGGGCCGACGCGGGGCGCTCTTCAATGAACTCGATCTCGACCCCGCACATGGCCTCGCCCACAAACCCGGCGATCGGTCGCGGCGTGCACGCGTAACAAATGCCGCCGCATTCAGACGAACCGTAAAAGGAGTGAATGGCGCGCCCGAATTTCGCCTTGAACATCTGCGCGAGTTCGACATTCAGCGGCGCGCCGGCTGAGATGCAGAGCCGCAGTTTCGGCAGCGCCGGCGTCTCACTCAGGCCGCAAAGCGATTGATAAAAAACCGGCATTCCGGGAAATACCGTCGCACCACTCGCGGCCATGCCATCGAGGATCGCGCGCGGCAAGCGATCGTTGCTCAGCGCGAGCGCAATACCGCGCAGCAGCAGCGGCGTGAGCAAATTGCTGAACCCATAAGAATGCGAGATCGGGATTACGCCGAAGTTCACATCGCGCGCCGTGATGCCCATCGTGTCACAGATGTTTTCGCAATCGGCCAGGAGTTGCTCGCTGCGAAAGCGGATCGCCCGCGGCGCCGCCGTCGTGCCCGAAGTCAGCTTGAGGAGCGAAGGTCGTTTCCCTCTCAAGGGCATTGTAGCCGCGGGCGCCGTTGTTGCTGCCGTGCGTCCACGCTCGCCACGCACCCCACAGCCGCCCCGGCCCGCGGGCGCCAGTCCCACGGCGCTCGTGCTCGGAAACGGTCATAATGACGCGATTGCCGTGGCCTACGCGTTGATCGTTGGACGCTCGGCCGAGCACGTCGACCCGGCGACCGTGGCGCAAGGGGGCCTAACCGGC
>JBBPYF010000118.1:0-25116 GCA_038200165.1 Chthoniobacterales bacterium
AGTCGATCCGGACAAGCGGCGTTCATTTTACAAGACGCTGGTGAAAATCGCCGACATCCATGTCTTTGACGAGCCGGACTTGAATCGCAGCGGCTGGGAGGAAAACGCAGCCGAGCTCGTGCGCAAAGGGGCGCGGAAACGCGGGCTGAGCTTTGAGGAGGAAGCGCTGGAGCTGTTCGTGCTTTCCACCGGCGGCAATTCGCGCGCGGTCGGTAACGAACTGGAGAAGCTCGCGCTCTACGCGCCGGAGGGCGCGATCACGGCGGCGCAGGTGCACGAACTCGTGCCGGTCTCGCGCGCGGCCATTATTTTCGAGCTGGGCAACGCCCTGGCACGGCGCGATGTCACCCGCGCGCTCAAGCTTGTGCGCGATTTGCTGGACCAGGGTGAAACGGCCATCGGCATTTTGCTGGCCACGCTTTTGCCCACGATTCGCAATCTTCTGCTCGCAAAAGACCTGATGGAGCGACATGGCTTGCCGCGGCCGCACGCTCCCTTTGCGTTCATCTCCACGCTCAATCGGCTGCCGGCGGAAACGACGGAGCATTTACCGCGAAAGAAAGACGGCGCGGTGAACGGCTACGTGCTCGGCATCGCCGCGATGAATGCGCACCGGTTCACCACGGCGAACCTGGTTCGAGGAATGGAAGCGTGTCTGCAGGCGAACCTGCAGCTCGTGACGACGCAGCTCGATCCGCAGCTCGTGCTGACTGAAGTGGTGGTGAAATTGCTGGCGTAAAATTCTGTCATCCCGAGCGGGAGTCGAGGGATCCCGCTGCGATACCTTCAAGGTAACCTTCACGGGATCCTTCGACTTCGCTTCGCTCCGCTCGGAATGACGAGGTTTAATCGCCCACCTGCTTGCGCGCGATCGGTCCCACGTAGGGGATGTCCCAACGCGCACCGGAAAAGGCTTTCACCATGGAAATGATCATGATGATAAAAAAGCCGAGGTGAACGAGCGCGGAGATGAATAGCCAGAGCCCGCCAAGCACGGTCCCGATTGCCGGGATGGACCAAAGGATCGCGTGCAGAATGCTCGATAGAATATTGAAGAGCAGCCAGCCGGCGCCGAAGATGATTGATTGCATGGCGTAGAAACGGACGAAGCTGTCGCGTTTCTCCAGGAGATAGAAGATGATGCCGCCGATGAGCGGGAAACAGGCGAGCGCAGCGGCGACATTGGAAGGCAGGCCGGTCGATGTTGATGGCGTGGTCACACTGCCAGTTTCGACGATGGGCGGCGGGTTGTCAGGTGGCGGTGTGGGATTGGGCGGAATCGGCTCCGGCGGCGGAATCGGCGGCGGCGATGTCGAGCCAGGCGACGGATCGAGTGGATCGGCCATGGAGAAGTTAGACATAATCGCGCCCGAAATTGTCAAGTGAACTCGGCGAAAATAGAGATTTGCGGCGCGGGATTTCGCTACTTTGCGCATGTGGGGCGCGGGCTGCTCGGGCAAAGCGGGACTCTCATCCGTGAGCTCATCGGCGCGGAGCGGGCGGCGATTATCACTGATTCAAATATCCCGCCGTCACTGCTCGAAGCTGTCTCGGCCACTCTCAACTCGTCGAGATTTCAGGTGAAAACGATCGCTGTTGCAGCTGGTGAAAACGCGAAATCGCTGCGGGAAGTCGAGCGCATTTGCGACGAACTCTCCGCGTTTGATCGCACCTCGGTCATTGTGGGCGTCGGCGGCGGAGTGGTGGGTGATCTTTCCGGTTTTCTCGCCGCGATTTTACGCCGCGGCCTTCCGCATGTGCAGATTCCCACGACGCTGCTCGCGATGGTGGACAGTTCCATCGGCGGCAAGACCGGAGTGAATCTCGCGGCAGGAAAAAATTTGGTAGGCGCGATTCATCATCCTTCCGTTGTAATCGCGGATACCGATGTGCTGAAGACGTTGCCCGCGCGCGAGCTGCGGCAGGGTTATGCCGAGATTGTGAAGCACGCGATCATTTGCGATGCGGAGATGTTCGCCTGCCTGTCATCCCGACCGGAGCGTAGCGAAGTGGAGGGATCCCGTGGAAGTCAGTTTGAACCTGGCGCCCTGGGATTCCTCGACTTCGCTCGGCATGACGAGCTGATCGCGCGCAATATCCGCATTAAAGCAGCCATTGTGTCAGCAGACGCCTGCGATGTCACAGGAGCGCGCGCGCGTTTGAATTTCGGGCACACTGTCGGCCACGCCATCGAATGCGCGAGCGACTTCGGCATTCCGCACGGCGATTGCGTCAGTCTTGGAATTATCGCCGCTTGCATCATCTCCGTGAAACGAGCGGGTTTCCCGCCGCATGAGCGTGATAAGGTGATCGCGCTGCTCGAGCAGCTTGGATTGCCTACGCGATTACCTGCTGGGATCGCGCGCGAGAAGATTCTTGCAGCGACCGCGCGTGACAAAAAATTCGAAAGCGGCGAAGTGCGTTTTGTGGTCACGCCGCGCATCGGCCAGGCATATCTCTCACGCGAAGTGACCATGGACGACATTGGCGAAGCGATTGCCGCGATCTAGCAGCTAACGACGATTTTCAGCTTGACTCGGAACAGCTAAGGCAAAGATGCTGCCAGCTCAGATTCAACCGAAAAAGCTCGGGAGGAGTAGGTCTATGAAGCGTTTTATAACTAATCAATCGCGTCCGAGCTACTACGGTGCAAGAAGGATGCTTCTGATAACAGCAAGCCTGCTCATCTTCACCTCGCACCATGCCTGGGCGACCAGGCCGATGATACCAGCATCATTCTAATGAACAAAGGCTCTGGTTTCGCCGTTCCTTTCATTGGTCAGTTTAATCTTAAAATTACCCCGATCGCAAACCTGAAGAGTGTGGCAGTTTACGATTCAGCCAAAACCCGGATCGGTTACCCGCCCGCTATCTGTGACTTATTCGAGCGATTACTTGTCGAGTCGCGGAAATAAACTCTGCCGGCAGTCTGAAAGTTCCTGTCTTCGGACTCTATGACAACTTCAGCAATAGCGTAACTCAACGATAACTCATCAAAGCAGAGTGTATTTTCACTCATCACAAGAGCGTTCCCGGATCCCTGCGGATATAAACAACCGACCGTAGTGCAGGCGCGGACTCGCTCCGCGAGTTTAAGCTACGATTTCATGTTATTGAATGACAGCTGCAGCGATTTTTCTCCTGCCATCATGGATACAGATGGCGCGCTTCGCTGGGTGGGGACGGCGGGAGTATCAAGCACTGCGAGCGCGTTCTTCGATAACACTATTTACATTGGGGAAGGATCGCAGCTACTTCGCATCGAACTGAATGGAGTCGTCAGCGTGGTGGGCGACTACAGTGGTATAGGTGTGACAGAGTTCCATCACAATATCGATCGCGGTAAATACGGGTTGCTTTTGGAGGTTAATACAAAAACAGATATCGAAAGCGTTGTTCTGGAGGTGGGCCCGGGTGGCTACGTTCGTAAGAGATGGAATCTGTTCCAGATTATCGCCGGTGCGATGCGAGCGGGCGGAGACGACCCGAGCGCGTTCGTCCGCCGCGAGGCCGACTGGTTTCACTACAACTCCGTGACTTACCGGGCGAGCGACGATTCGCTCCTTGTCTCGAGCAGGGAAACTTTATCATTCCCCTTAACTACGGATGATTCTTCGACTACAAATACCCTACTCATTTCTGCGACGAAATCTTCAACGCCTTTCCTATTCACCTGGAGCAACTCAAGTTCTAGTTAATCACTGCGAATTAGGCGAATAGTTCGGCAATACTCCGCCAACCCATCGGCGACGGCCTGGGCGTATTCGTGGAAGATGCTTGGCCGTGGCATACCATTGATCTCGCGCGTACCTTCGTAATCACCCGCTTCGATGCGAGCAAAGGCGTCGTTCGAATTCATCACGTAGGGCTCGAAATAGACGACGGGACAACGATACACGCGTGTGGCGAGAAGATTGCGTGCGTAAACGTAGCCGCTCGTCCCGACTTTCGCTACGGTATCGGTGGTGTAGTCGTACGGCGGCAAACCACTCTTCTTGGCAAAGCGCGCCGCCATGGTGTCGGCCAGCGGCAACTCTTCATCGTAGGTGCGGCTAAGCAGGCGCCGGAGCATCTCGTAGCGCACGTCATCGTGCTCGAGTTCATCCGGCAAATACGAGCCGTTCACGAGCGCGTGAAAATGATTGCGCTCAGTCAACGTTGGGTTTTTCGGATCGCCCCATGCTTCGGCGTTGAAATGGAGACAGAGGACGAGGTCCGGCTGAAGAAATTCATTCACGCGTTTGGCGCGATAACGAATTTCGCTCTGCCGGTAAAAGAGCAGCTCGCTTTGCCAGCGGATACTCTTTTCTTTGTTTTCGTCCTCGGTGCTGTCGTAGTTTTCAGCCGGCGCGGTTACGCCTGTTTTGGCCAGCACCGTCCTGGCGAGCTCGCGAAAATCGTCGGGACGCTTCGGCGTGGTCGGGCGCGCGTGCCGGCGGACGAATGAAACTTCGGCCCCGAGCGCGCGGAGTTTCGGCGCCAGGATTTTCGCGACGCGCCACGTCAGCTCGCCTTCTTCCACTGCGGGCTTGTCGTCTACCTGGAACCAGCGTTCCTCCATTTTCGCCCAGGCGCCGCCAAGATGGCCGGGATCGAGGGCGACGTTCAAGTGCGCAAGCGGCTTCTTTGCCGCCGGGATTTTGTCGATGGTGCGCCAGTAATGCCGCGGAAGCTTGCGCGGTTGTTCGCCCGCAAAACGCAGGACGAAGAACTTGTTCGCAGCGCGGTCTTCCACGATTCGCGCCGATTCATCGCTGATGGCGATGAGATCGCCATAACCGCGCGTGGCATAAACCGTCTCGAGCAGCCGGGTGAAATCGGCGCGCGTGATCGTTTCCTGGTAGCGCTCCAGCATCTGCCAGCGCGGCCTGACAGAGAGCGGGCTGAGGTTCTCTGCCTGTGCCACGCTGGCAAGGTAAAAGGCGATGATGCAAACCACACAGCGACCACCCTGAGGCATCTCGGACATTACCCGCGCTACCGCCGCCGCTACAGCGCGCAGCAACTTTTTGGCTGCAGGTTTGGCGCATAGCGAATACCATTCGCGCGCGATGCTAAAGGTTCTCTTCCTCGGCGATATCGTGGGTGAGCCCGGTCGCAGCGCCCTCATCGCGCGACTGCCGGAGCTGAAGCAAAAGTACGCGCTCGATTTCATCATTGCCAATGGGGAAAACGCCGCCGGCGGTCGCGGCATCACCGGAAAAATCACGATCGACCTGCTGCGCGCCGGCGTCTCTGTCATCACCACGGGCGATCACATCTGGGACCAGAAGGAGGTTCGCACTTTTATCGAGACCGAGCCGCGGCTGCTGCGGCCAATTAACTACCCGGAGGGCGCGCCGGGGCAGGGGGCGGTGGTGTTGGAAACCGGGAAGGGAAAGGTCGGCGTGATCAATGTGCAATGCCGCACCTTCATGCTCCCGATTTTAGAGAACCCGTTTCACGTGGCGGCGGCGGTGGAGAGGATGCGTGCAGAAACGCCGAACATTATCGTCGACGTCCACGGTGAAACCACGAGCGAGAAGATCGCGCTCGGGCGTTTTCTCGATGGCAAAGTCTCGGCCGTGCTCGGCACCCACACGCATGTGCAGACTGCGGACGAGCAGATCTTCCCGGGCGGGACAGCGTTCATTTGTGATGCCGGCATGTGCGGTCCGGTGAATTCAATTCTTGGTCGCGCCGTCGAACCGATCGTGACCCGATTTATCTCGAATCTGCCGGCGCAATTTCCGGTGGCGAGCGGCGAGGTGCGCTTGCGCGGTGTGCTGGTAGAGATTGATGAAAGCAGTGGCCGGGCGCAGCGGATCGTGCGGGTGGACGAAGAGGGCGTGAGCGCATCCCCCGCGCCCGCGCAAAACGAATACAAAAACGAGCAAGAGAGCGGTTGACTCCGAATGATTTCGCGAGTTGACAGCCTGGTAAACTTCACGGCACTTGTCTGCCCACGAACTACGGAGGAGGAGTTATGCGTTATATAAAATTAATCAGCCTGATTGGGGTGGTGCTGGCGTTGAGCGGCGCGTCGGTGCGCGCGCAGGGAAATCAGGACGCGGCGAATGCGACAAAGGAAGGTTTCGACGCCTCCAAGGCGAAGGATTGGGACAAAGCGGTGGCGGCGTTCAGAAAAGCGGCGCAGCTCGAACCACGATATGCGCCCAACCTGGTGGCGGCATTGCGCCACCGCGCTCTGGATTACCGCACTCAGCAGAAGTTTCCCGAAGCGGCCAACGATCTTTCCGAAGCGCTCAAGATCAAATCCGATGATCCCGATATTTTCGAGCAACGCGGCTACGTGGAAATGCAGATCAAGGAATACGACAAGGCGCTGGCGGATTATTCGCAGGCGATCAAATTGCAGCCGAATGAGCCGAAATATTACCAGGTGCGAGCCTTCATTCTGCAAACGAAAGGCGATTTCCAAGGCGCGCTCGCCGATGTGGACAAGACGTTGCAGCTCGACTCGCAGAACGCTGACGCGGAGCAGCGAAAGAGATTTCTCGAGGCGAAACTTCACGGCCCGGCCACACCGCCACCGATGCCGAGCGGCCCAATCCCAAACCCGAACGCGCGGCCGCCCCAGCCTCGACAGACACCTTCCACTCAGGTGCACCCACTTCCTTCGGGAGCGAAAACTCCGTCGCCTTAGCGCTACGGTTGCGCGGGTTCGCTCCCGTTAACATCAGCCTCTCCTGCGTTTTCCCCAGGAAACGCGAAACGTCGCTTGCGCCGGCTTGCCGGCAAGGGCGAGAGCGTCATCGTGATATTGCGTCCGGCCAGCTTCGGCTCCATCTCCACCTGCGACATGCCGGCGAGATCCTGTTTCACTTTTGCCATCAATTGCATCCCGAATTCCTGGTGCGCCATCTCGCGCCCGCGGAATTGCAGTTGCACCCGCACCTTGTTCCCCTTGTCGAGGAACTCTTCGCCGTGCCGGATTTTCGTCACGTAATCGTGATCGTCGATGTTAACCCGGAACTTGATTTCCTTGAGCCGCGTCCCCGATGAACGGCGGTCTTTCTCCTGTTTGGAAAGATCGTAACGGAATTTGCCGATGGCCACGATCTTGCACACGGGCGGATTCGCGGTCGGCGCGACCTCCACCAGATCAAGCCCGAGGCTGCCCGCCCGGCGCAGTGCGTCGGACAGTTTCATCACGCCGAGCTGCTCGCCCGTCGCTCCCATGATCACGCGCACCTCTCGCGCGCGGATGCGGCCGTTTACACGAAATTGCTGTTGCAGATAAAAACTCCTTCGGCCGAGACGGGAGTGCGCCGTCGTGCCGTCATGGTTTCAGTTGGCAAATCCGCCAGCACTTACAAGCAGAAGGCAGAGCACTCGAATTTCACCGCCGGCGCACTGGACGCGGCGGAAGGCTCGCTCGCGGACGAGCCGAGGGACAGATATGGATCGGAATTGTTCAGTCGCAAAATTTGAAACTACGCAACTTAGTCAACAAACAGCGCGCCGAAGTCAAATTGAATGTTTACAGTATCGTGAAAGCTTCACTCCGGCGGCGGCTCTCCATAATGCGCGGCATGCGCGGCGTAGAACGCGGCGTCTTCCAGCATCGACTCGATTGTCGCGGCGATCGGCTCCAGCTTGATGACGCCGGAAAAAACCGCGCGATCGCCGATCTCCGTATCGATGACAAACGTTGGGCGCTGCGTCACGCGCAAAGCCTGCCATTCCGCCGTGCTCGCGCGCACCTGCCTTTCCGTCTCAGGCGAACGCGCTCGTTCCAGAAGTTCTCTCTCGTCGATCGCGCAGGCTCTCGCGGCGATGGCGGCAGCGACTTCGAGCTCGCGGATGCGCGGCGCACCGTCTCGCAGGATCGCATTGGAAAGGGCGAGACGCGCGCGATCGTCGCTCAGGCCGAGGCGGCGCGCTGCTTCCGCCACCAGATTGGGCGCGAGATATTCCGGCAGCACCGGTTCATACCAATCGCTGCGCAACATAAAGGACGAGCGATTCATCATCCCGCTGCGCCGATAGAACCATTCTTCCTGCGCGCGCGATTTGGGTAAACCAGCCGTATCCATCAACGCGATTTTCCAATCGAACTTCACCTGCCCGGAGTATCGCCGCTTCAGTTCGGCCCAGGTCGGCTCCGCCCAAAAGCACCAGGAGGAAATCACATCGAGATAATTGGTGATGGAAATTTGCACGCGGTCATGATTGCCGAAGATCGGCGAAAAGGAAAATGGCGCGGCGCCAACGCCTGCACGCAGACTCGTTTCCTCTCCCTCGGGGGAAGGCTAAGATCAGAAACTTGGAACTGAATCACCTCTTACTTTTCACCGCAGTCGCCTCTTCACTGCTCGTCCTCTGGCAAAACTTCCGCGCCCGTAATGGCCGCGTTCGTCTCGCCGCCTCGCTTGTGCTCGCGGCCTCGGCTCTCGCGTGGCTCCTCGCGCGACCCATCGCCGGCTGGATCGCTCTGGGCGCGTGGTGCGCGCTCCTGCTCCTGCCGGCCTGGCGCCGCCATCGCCGCCGCGCCGAGCACGATCCGTTTTATCGCTCGCGAGCGCGGCCTTTCACCCTCTCGCCGGTGGTGCTGGCGTTGATCGTTCTTAACGCCGCGGCCTTCCTCGTCGAGCTTCTCCTCGGGGGAGCGACCGACCCGCGCACACTCCATCGCCTCGGCTGGCTCGACACTGACTGGGTCCTCTTCGGTCATCAATACTGGCGCATGCTCACCGCGCTTTTTCTCCACTACGGCGCGCTGCATCTCATCGTCAATATGTTCGCGCTGCTCATCCTCGGGCCGCCACTCGAGCGCCAGATCGGGCCCGTCGCTTTCGTCGCGGCGTATTTGATTTCCGGAATCGGCTCCAGCATCACCGTCGTTCTTTTGGCCAAATGGCGACCGCTCCATGCTGTCCAATTGGTCGGCGCGTCCGGCTGCGTCATGGGCGTCGTCGGTTTGTGGGCTGGATTTCTTTTGCGCAATCGGCACGCGCCGCTCGCAGTCCAGCGCCTGCGCAATATTCTGATGATCGTCGCGCTCCAGATCGCGTTCGATCTCATCACTCCGCGCGTGAGCATGTCAGCGCATCTCGGCGGACTCGCCGTTGGTCTGCTCCTCGGGCTCGCTCTCCCCGTGTCGCGGCGCGACTGAGGCCGCGCTGCGGTTGAAGACGCATCATCGGCGCCATCACGCGTCGCCGCCGTAAACCGTTCCACGCCCGTTACTCAGGCGGCCTTTTCGGTGCTGGTCTGCTTTCTGCTTTAGACGATTCCGCACTTCTCCTTATCAACCACACTATGGCACATTTCATTCTACGCCTCGTCTGCGCAGCGGTGCTGTTCTTCGCCGGCAGCCTCCTTGCACTGGCGCAAACGACCGCGAGTTCGCCTGCCCCTGTCGGCAGCAACGCGGCCACGATCACCGCGCCGGCTTCTTCGCCGAGTGGCGCAAGCGCGCCCTCAAGTCCAGCCAGCACCCAGCCGATGACGGTGGTGCAGGCGACGAGCGCTCCTGCTGCGCCGGCACCAACAATTACCAGCACGACCAACACCACGAACACGGCCGCGACATCGGGAACGACTCCGGATTCGGCCGTCGAAAGCGGTGGTGTCGGCGTGCGTGAGTTTCAAGGCGACGACGTCGGTCAGGTGCTGCGTCTGCTCGCGCGCCAGGCCAAGATCAACATGGTGGTGAGCGATCAATTGCCGAAAGATTCCGCCGTGACGATGCGGCTGGAGGATGTGACCGCGCTGCAAGCGATCGCCATCATCGTGAAAGCCAAGGGGCTTTTCATGGACAAGATCGACAACGTTTACTATGTCAAAACCGAAGCTGAGCGCGCGAAAGAACCGACCGAGAGCGACTCGTATCAGTTCAGCTATTCGCGCGCGAAAGATGTGGCGCCGCTCGTCGCCTCACAGCTTGCGAGCAAGGACCCGCCGCAGATCGACGAGCGCACCAACACCATTTTCTTCCGCGAGACTCGCAGCAACATGGACAACGTCCGCAAAATGCTGGTCACAATCGACAAGCCGACCAAGCAGGTGATGATCGAAGCGCGTCTGGTGGAAGTGACAGCGAATCCGCGCCAGAGCTATGGGATTAACTGGGCCGGTGTTGTCGGCGGCTCTACCTCTCCGCAGACAATTAAGTACGGCGGTTCGGGTTTACCCAGCGCGCAGAAATTCATTCATCAGACAGATCCGAGGACGGGCCAGGTCACCTTGATTCCCGATCCAGAAAATCCGCCAGTGTATCCCAACACGATTACGAATGGCTCCTTCGGGGTGAATGATTTCATCCGCTATGGCAGCAGCCTCGCTCCAGCTTTCGGTCAGCTCGCCATTCTCACTGCGCCGCAGATGTCGCTCACGCTGCGCTTACTGAACGAAGATGCGGATGCTGAATTCCTCGCCAATCCGCGCATCGTCACTGCGGACAACCAGCAGGCAAAAATCGAGATCACGCGTGCGCAACCGGTCCCGCAATTGAATTTCAACGAGCAAACCGCGACGGCGGTATTCGGCGGCTTTCAGGATAAAAAGTTTGGCAACACGCTCGTGGTGCGTCCCGCTGTGAACAAAGACAACTTCGTCACCCTGTCGGTCAAACCTGAAATCAGCAACAAGGTAGCGGATGCGACCTTTGCCTTTGCGGGAGCGACTGTGGCAAGTCCGGTCATCGATACGCGGAGTCTCGAATCAAATGTGCTGATCAAAAGCGCCGATACGCTCGCAATCGGTGGGCTGCTCCAGGATGAAAACACCAAAGGCAGAACCAAAGTACCAGTCTTAGGCGACATCCCTGTGCTCGGCTATCTTTTCCAGGAACGGCTCAACTCCCGGACGAAACGCAACCTGCTCGTTTTTGTCACGCCCACGATTATCGATTCTCGTTACGGCACCGGCCTGGAAGATCAGGTCAGCGGATTACATCACGTGGGCGAGGAATACGCCGACCCGAACGGCTGGCGCAATAACGCCAAAGGCGCCGTGCGTCTGGTGCCCACCGCCGCCCGCCAAAACGCTGCTGATTATCCCAAGCCCGGCGCTGCGCCTGTGCCGGCGAGTAGCAGCAGCAGCGAAGTGCAATTTAAAAGCTCAGCCAAAGATCGCGATTTCTAAGTAAGAACAAATGTGGGGTTGAGAGGGGGCGGACGCTTCGCGGCGTTCGCCCTTTCTTTTTGAAAAACAGAATCGCGGAGCTAAGCGACGTCATCCCGAGCGAAGTCGAGGAAGCCCGTGGCGCCACCTTTGCGGCAATTTCCGCGGGATCCCTTCGACTCCGCTTCGCTCCGCTCAGGATGACCCAGTGCGCGTAACCCGCGGTCAATCAGCCGGCCAAATAACGGTTAAGCGCTTCGCGCAATTCCGTGCGTGCGCGGAAGAGCACGCTCTTCACCGCCGGCACCGACAAAGCCAGCACCTGCGCGATTTCTTCGTAGCTCTTCTCTTCATAGCGCCGCAGGACGACGGCGAGACGCTGTTTCTCCGGCAATGCCTGGATCGCGTTGTCCACCGCGCGTTGCATCTCCTGGTCGAGCAACTGTTCGTCCGGCAGGCGGCCGTGGCGGTCCGGGAGCGGAAGTGATTCTTCGCCCTGATGCACGTCCAGCGTCTCGGCCGGATGGCGTTTGCGCCGGCGCGCTTCATTGAAAACAAGATTGCGCGTGATGGTGAGCAGCCAGGTGGTGAACTTCGCCGTGGGCACATAACGCGGCGCGCTCTTCCACACCCGAATGAAAACCTGCTGCGCCACGTCTTCCACATCCGAGTTGCTCCCGAGCATGCGCGCGACCGTGCCGATGACGAGCGTCTGGTGGCGCTCCACCAGTTGCTCAAATGCGGCAGTGTCTCCGCGCGCGACGTAAGCCATTAATGTCGCGTCGTCTCTTCCGGCCTCGGGCATTAGAGAAGACCGACGAAGAGACTGCGGTGCTTATTCGCGGAAAAAACCTGACGGCCCGCACGCGACAGTTGCCTCCGCAGGTCGTTTTGGTTGCATCGATTTCGGGGAACGTGCATCGTCTACTAATGCTTCGTACCGCCCCAATTTGCCAATGAATCACCGGCTCATTCCTGACGCCCTCCGTCCGATCGCGGAAAAAATCGAAGCGCAAGAGTGCATCAGCGAAGCCGACGCCCTCGCGCTCTACCGTTGCCAGGATCTTAATGCCCTCGGCATTCTCGCCAGCGAAGTGCGGCGGCGGAAGAACGGCGAATACGCCAGCTACATCCTCAATCGCTACATCAACTACTCGAACATCTGCATTCTCTCCTGCCAGTTCTGCGCCTTCGCGGCGCGCAAACGCGATGCGCACGCCTTCGAGCGCGCCATTGAGGAGATCGTCGGCGCGGTGCGCGATGCGCTTTCGCTCGGCATCACCGAAGTGCACATGGTCGGCGGTTTGCATCCCACGCTGAAGAAGGATTGGTATTTGGAATTGTTGCGCAGCCTGCGCGCGCTCGATCCCGAGCTGCACATCAAAGCCTTCACTGCCATTGAGATCCGCCATCTGGCCGAGCGCATTTTTAAAATGCCGATCAACGACACGCTCGAAGCGCTGGCCCAGGTCGGGCTCGGCTCGCTCACCGGCGGCGGCGCGGAGATTTTCGATCCGGAAGTGCGCGATCAAATTTGCCGCGGCAAAGAAAACGCGGAGGAATGGCTCGAGGTGCATCGGCTCTGGCACGGCATGGGACGACGCAGCACGTGCACCATGCTTTATGGCCACATCGAGACGCTCGAGCAGCGCGTCGATCATCTGCGGCGGCTGCGCGAACTGCAGGATGAAACGGGCGGCTTCATCGGCTTTGTCCCATTCGCCTTCGAGCCGCAAACGACCGTTCTCGCGCATGTCAAACCGGCGAGCGCAGTCGAGCAGCTGCGCAATCTCGCCGTCAGCCGCATTTACCTCGATAACATCGATCATCTCACCGCCTACTGGGTGAGCATGGGCCTTCCGCTCGCCCAGGTCTCGCTTGCCTACGGCGTGGATGATTTGCACGGCACCATCATGGAGGAAAAAATCTTCCACATGGCCGGCGCGAAAACCCCGCAGGAGCAGACTGTGGCCGCGCTCGAGCATGCCATCCGCGAAGCCGGTCGCATCTCGCGGCAACGCGATAGTCATTATCGCACGGTGCAGGGGCGGGAGGCGAAGAAGGCCGAGCCGGAACTCGTGTGCGCGTGAGCTTTTGTTTGTGAATAGCGATCGGTGATAAGTGAATGGAATCCGCGTCCACGCGCCTTCTGCTATTCACGATTCATTGGATCACCATTCACTTTGAATCCTCCTCGCATCGGCTGCGTTAAATACCTTAACGCGCGCCCGCTCATCCACGGCTGGCTCGGCCCGGTTGATTTCGATCATCCTTCGGCCTTGTGTCAAAAGCTGGCGCGCGGCGAGCTCGATGTCGCGCTGGTCTCGAGCATCGAATATCTGCGCCGCCCGCAATACCGCATCGTGGACGGCGTTTCGATCTCCGCCTCTGGTTCGGTTTACAGCGTCATCGTCGCCCATCGGCAAGACCTCGCCGGCATTCGTGAAATCGCAATCGATCCGGCGTCGGAAACATCGGTCGCACTGCTGCGTTGTTTGCTCGCCGAACGTGATATGCACCTGCGCCTCGTTAAGGACACCAGCGCTGGCGGGCAATTATTCATCGGCGATCAGGCCATCCGCTTTCGGCAAACGCAATCCGGACACCGCTTTTGGGACCTGGCTGAGGATTGGAAAAGCCTCACCGAGCTGCCTTTTGTTTTCGCGCTTTGGCTGGTTCGCCCGGAAGTGGCAAATGCGGTTGAGATCGCCGATTGCCTGCGGACTTTGCGCGACGAAAACCTGCAACGGCTAAACCAGCTCATTGCCAGAACGACCGATTTCGATTCGGAATTCTGCCACCGCTATTTTCGCGAGAATCTGCGGTTTGATTTTGGTGAGGAGGAGAAGGCGGGACTGCACGAGTTCCACCGGCGCTGTCTCGGTTGCGGGATTGACGTTGCGCCGGATCTCGAGCTCGACCTGGTGTGAGCGGCGACGTTCGTATCGGCATCTCCGGCTGGAATTACAAAGGCTGGCGCGGCGTGTTTTACCCGAAAGGTTTGCCGCATCGGCGCGAGCTGGAGTTCGCCTCGCGCGCATTCAATTCCATCGAGATCAACGGGTCGTTCTATTCGCTGCAACTCCCCTCAAGTTATCGACGCTGGTATACGGAAACGCCGCCGGATTTTCTCTTCAGCGTGAAAGGTCCGCGTTTCATCACCCATATGAAAAAGCTCCGCGAGGTGCGGACGCCGCTGGCGAATTTCTTCGCTTCGGGCGTGCTCGCGCTCGAGGAAAAACTCGGGTCGATTCTTTGGCAATTTCCGCCGAATTTCGGATGGAACGCGCAACGGTTCCGCGATTTCTTCGAGCTGCTTCCCAGGAGCACGAGGCAAGCGGCGCTGCTCGCGCGCCGGCACGATGACAAGCTGAAGACGCGTGCGCTGCTGAAAATCGAGCGCGATCGGCCGCTGCGTTATTGCGTCGAAATTCGTCACGCGAGCTTTCTCGTTCCGGAGTTTTTCGAGTTGCTGCGCGAGTACAGCATCGCCTTTGTCTTCGCCGATACCGCCGGCAAATGGCCCTACGTCGAAGACCTGACGAGCAATTTCGTTTATTGCCGCCTGCATGGCGACACGCAGCTTTACGCCAGCGGCTACAGTGCAAGTGCGCTCGATTGGTGGGCGCACCGGCTCAAACTGTGGCGCCAAGGGCGACAGCCCAAAGACGCGAGGCTCATCAGTTCAAGCAAAGCCGCCGTCGCATGCGATCTCTTCGTTTATTTCGACAACGACGCGAAGGTGCACGCGCCGTTTGATGCCCAAGCTCTCGCGGCCCGCCTGAACTGAGGAGCACAGCCCGTCCCGGCTGTGCACCATCCGCGTTGTCAACGAGGCGCAGTCCGCATAAGATGATCGGTGCAGCCTCGGTGGATTTTAGCGCGGGACGATTCGGGCGACGGCATTTCATGGCCGGAGCTGTGCGGCTCGGATTGCGTCGCGCGGCTGCTGCGGCGCAAGCGTTTTCCGTGTGCCGATGATGCACGGGCGTTTTTGAATCCGCGGCTTTCCGCGTTGGGAGATCCGTTTCAGCTCGCTGGAATAGCCGAAGTGGTGGAGCGGATTTTCCACGCTATCGATCGCAAGGAGCGCGTGGTGCTCTTCGGCGATTACGATGTCGATGGTGTCACTTCGCTCGCGTTGTTGTCCGAGCTGCTGCGCGCCTATGGTTGGGAGGCAGCGCTGTTTTTGCCGCATCGGATCGATGAAGGCTACGGCTTGAGCGCTGACGGAGTGTTCCGTTGCCTGAAACAACATCAGCCGCAGCTGCTCATCGCGATTGATTGCGGGACATCATCAGTCGCGGAGATCGCCTCGCTCCGAAAGCAGGACATCGATGTGATAGTGCTGGACCATCATGAGCCGAAAGAAGAGCTGCCGGATTGTCTGCTGGTGAATCCCAAAGCATCGGCAGAATCGCCGCTCACCTATCTCTGCAGTGTGGGGCTGACGTTCAAGCTCTGTCACGCGCTGCTCAAGACGCGCCGCGTCGATTTCGATCTGAAAGCGGCGCTCGATCTCGTCGCGCTCGGCACAGTGGCGGACATAGTCCCGCTGCACCGCGATAATCGCGTGTTCGTCAAGACAGGCTCGCGCGTGCTCGCGCAATCGCGCCGGGAAGGAATCGTGAAGTTGATGGAAGCAGCAGGGGTGAAATCGCCGATCATGCCGGAGGACATTGGTTTTCGACTTGGCCCGCGATTGAATGCGGCTGGCCGTCTCGACACAGCGGAGAAGGCGCTGCGCTTGCTACTGACTGACAATGCGATTGAAGCGGAGGCGCTCGCGCAAGAGCTCGATGCGCAGAACCGCGAACGTCAGGAGGTGGAGAAAAACATTCTGGCGGAAGCGGAAGAGAAGCTGGCGATGGAATTCGATCCGGCCACGGATGCGGCGATCGTGCTCGGCGCGCGCGGCTGGCATCCCGGTGTGCTCGGAATTGTCGCTTCGCGCATTTCGAAAAAATATCATCGGCCGGCGATCATTATCGGATTTGATGAAAGCGGCGCTGGAAAAGGAAGCGGGCGCAGCATCGAGGACTGCTCGCTCGTCGCGGCGCTGACTGAGTGCGGCAGCGTGCTGGAGAAGTTTGGCGGGCACGAGATGGCTGCGGGCCTGGCGTTGCGCGAGGAGAAGCTGCCGGAGTTTCGCGAGCGTTTCCTTAGCGCGGCGCGGGCGCAGTTATGCGAAGACGCGCTCATCCCGCGTTTGTATCTCGACGCGCAGCTTACTTTGCGCGACGTCAGTTTTGATCTGCTGCACTGGCACGAAATGTTGCAGCCGTTCGGCAATGGCAATCCGCAACCGATCTTTGTTTCCTGCGGTGTCGAGTCCGCTTCGCCGCCGCGCGTTTTCGGCGAGCGGCATCTCGGCTTGAAGCTGAAGCAGAACAACTGGCTGCAGCGCGCGATCTTCTTCGATTCCGCCGCCGCGCCACTCCCGCCGCCGCCCTGGGACGTGGCGTATCGGATTCGTTCCGATGTTTACGAAGGCGAGACGCGCATCCAGTTGCAAGTGCAGGCGCTGAGAACTGCGGCGCCGCTCGATTGATGGAACTGGAAACGCCGCTGGAGGAGCTGAGCTGGATTCCGCGGCCGCGCGTCACTGCGTTGCGGCGGCTGCGGATCGGAACTGTGGGCGATTTGCTCACGCATTATCCGCGGCGGCATGAAGACCGGCGCGAATTCGCGGGCTTCCCGCGCGATGAAACAACGGAGGCGGTCTGTCTCTGCGGCGAGGTGACAAAGACGCGACTGATGCGATTCGGCGGGCGCAAGATTTTTGAGGCTGTGCTCGAGGAAGAAAGCGCGCACGCATTGAGCCAGCCGCTGACGTGTCGCTGGTTCAATTTGCATTACGTGGCGAAGATGATCGCGACCGGACAGCGGCTGGTCGTTTTCGGCAAAGTGAAACGCAAAGGTGCGCGGCTGGTGGTCGATCATCCGGAATTTGAGGTGATCGAAAATGATGAAGACCTGCTGATCCATTTTCGGCGGATCACGCCGATTTATCCGGCGACTGAAGGCGTGTCGCAGCGCGTCTTGCGAGGATTAATCTTTCGCCTGCTGGAGGAAACCGAGATCGGGTCTGCAAATGTCCCGCTGCCTGCGACTTTATCGAATGGCGAGCACGATAATGCGTTGCGGCAGATTCATTTCCCGGAAAGCGAGCAGCAGCTACGAAACGTGCGCGATCATCTCGTCCTCGGCGAATTTTTCCGGATGCAGATGCAGGTGGCGTGGCAGCATGAGCATAATGCGATGCGAGTGGGCCAAACGCATGCTGCGCCCGGATTGTTGCTGGAGCGATTCCTCGCGGCGCTGCCGTTTCAATTGACGAGCGCGCAGGAACGCGTGCTGGCAGAAGTGCGACGCGATTTGCAGCGAGCCGCGCCGATGAATCGATTGCTGCAGGGCGACGTCGGCTCGGGCAAAACGGTGATCGCAATTGCGTCGATGCTGCTCGCCGTGGAAAGCGGCGCGCAAGCCGCGCTGATGGCGCCGACGCAGATTCTGGCAGAGCAACATTACGCCGTGCTCTGTCGCTGGCTCGAGCCGCTCGGGGTGCGCATCGCGTTGCGCACCGGCGCACGGCAGGAGGATAACGCGCCGCTGCCATTATTCGCGCGCGCAGCTCTTCCGGGTAGCGCACGCGTCCCGCGTGCTGGCGATAGCGTCCCGACATCGCGGACTTTCTCTGAAGATCAGCCAAGTTTTTGCACCCGATATTCCAAGCGACGTCTCCCACATTTTGAAAACCCATGGGCGATCTACGCGGTCACGATTGGAACAAAGGCGCGCCGGTGTTTATCGCCGCAAGCTCGCACCATTGCCCTCGATGCTCTGCGGCATTTTCACAAGGAGCGTTACGAGCTCTTCGCGGCGTGCGTGATGCCGGACCAGGTGCATTTCCTTTTGCAACCGTGGCCGAAGGATGGGAGCGACGAGAAGAAGAACGTCCTCTTCTGGCCAGTGGCTGAGTTGTTGCACTCGATCAAATCTTTTTCAGCACACGCCATCAATAAAGCTGAAGGGAAAAATGGCGGTGTCTGGGAGAAAGAGAGATTCAATCGCTATGTGCGATCCAACACGGACCTGGTGGAGAAGTTCGAGTACATCTTGCGCAATCCTTGGGAATCAGGTGTGGCGAAGCAGAACGAAGATTATCCTTGGATTTTGACTCAAGAGGATGCCACGCGCGAGGGAAGTCCATCGCGGCGAGACGCCGCGACCAGCACGCCGGACGCTTGCGCTACCCAGAAGCGGCACGTGTCACCTGCTGTGGACATGTCGGCAAACATTGGCAGCGCACCATATTTTACCAACGACACGCCCCAGATCATTGTCGGCACGCATGCGTTGCTTTACGAGGGGGTGGAGTTTTCGCGGTTGGGACTGGCGGTGATTGATGAGCAGCACAAGTTCGGTGTGTCGCAGCGCGCCAAGCTTACATCTCGCGAGCCGGCGCCGGACGTTCTGGTCATGACCGCCACGCCCATTCCACGCACACTGACGATGACCATTTACGGCGATCTCGATGTCTCGATCATCGATGAAATGCCGCGCGGGCGCGGCGAGATTCACACGCGCGTCTTGCCCGCGCAGGAAATCGGCGAGGCGATCAATTTTTTGCGCGAAGAACTGCGGGCCGGGCGCCAGGCTTACGTGGTTTACCCGCTCATCGATCCGAGCGAGAAGCTGGAGGCGAAGGCGGCAGCGGCCGAATTCGAGACGTGGCAAGAACGGCTGCGGCCATTTCGTTGCGAGCTGTTGCACGGCCGGATCGCGCCGGCGGAGAAGCAGTTTGTCATGCAACGATTTCGCGCGGGCGAGACGCAGGCGCTCATCAGCACCACGGTGATCGAAGTGGGTGTAGACCTGCCGAATGCGACGGTGATGTTGATCGAAAATGCGGAGCGCTTTGGCTTGTCGCAATTGCATCAACTGCGCGGTCGCATCGGGCGCGGCGCGCACACGTCGCATTGTCTGCTGGTGACGGCGGACAAATCGCCTGAGACCGTGGCGAAGTTGTCGGTGCTGGAGAAAACCGCGAACGGCTTTGAGATCGCGGAAGCCGATTGGGAACTGCGCGGTCCGGGAGATTTGCTGGGCACGGCGCAGAGCGGTCTGCCCGAATTTAAACTCGGCGATTTGAAACGCGACGCCGCCTTGATGCGGAAGGCGCGGGCGGCGGCGATCGAGCTGCTCCGGGACGATTCGGAACTGGTGCAGCCGCAGAATCAACGTTTCCGCTCCTTAATTGTCGAACGACAGGGACAAACCTTCTCCCACGTGAGCTGATGAAAAATCTGCTGAAATTTCTTGTGTTCGTCGTGCTGGTGAGCTTCGGCGTTTCGCTGCTTTACGACTACCGCATGAAGCATGGCGGGCTCATCGCGCCTGAACGCACCCCGGAAAAATACTCGCTCGCTTCCGCGCCGCCGGTCGATCCGAAACAGATCGGCACGCTCGAGCAGTTTAATCGCGAACGGCGCACGCTGGTAGCGAATGTCATCCCGTCGGTCGTGAGCGTGAAGACATCGAAGAAGATCGCGGTGCGCCGGCAATACGCGCTCGATCCTTTCGAATATTTCTTCCGCTCGCCGCGGCAGTTTCACAATCCGAACGAGGAAGCGATGGTACAGAATTCACTCGGCTCGGGCGTGATCGTGACGAACGAAGGTCACATCATCACCAATAATCACGTCGTCGACCAGGTGGATGAAATCGAGGTGCAGCTGTCGGACGGGCGGACGAAGAAAGCGCGGCTTGTTGGCAGCGATGCGCAAGTGGACCTGGCCGTTTTGAAAATCGATGAGCCCAACGTGAAGCCGCTAAAACTGGGCGATTCGGATGCGGTGCAACCGGGAGACATGGTGCTGGCGGTCGGTAATCCGTTTGGATTCGAGGAGACGGTGACGGAAGGAATTATCAGCTCGAAAGGGCGACCGAATCGGGTGGATGGCTTCGGCGATTTTTTGCAGACGGACGCGGCGATTAATCCGGGAAACAGTGGCGGGCCGCTGATCAATCTTTCCGGCGAAGTGATCGGGATTAACACGGCGATCATTTCCGGCTCCGGCGGTTCGCAGGGAATCGGCTTCGCCATTCCTTCCAACACGATCAAAGTGGCGATGGAAAGTTTGCTCAAAAAAGGCCGGATCATTCGCGGTTATCTTGGGGTAGCGGCGCCTCGTGACGATCGCGGCCTCGCGGGCAGCGATAGCAACGGCGCGGTCGTCGGAGATGTGTTCTCAGGATCGCCGGCAGCGGAGGCCGGTGTGCAGAAAGGCGATGTGATCCGGAAGTTCAATGGGCGGGAGGTCAAGAGTTTTCGCGAGCTGCGATCACTCGTGGCGCAAACGGAATTGAACAAGAAAATCGAGCTGGAGATCGAGCGCAACGGCAAGCCGGTGCGCGTCTCGACCGAGTTGCGCGAGCAGCCGCCGGATTACCAGACGGCGCGGGTGATTCCGCGGCCGGGCCAGCCCAATCCGGCAAACCCATTGCAGCCGCAGCCGAACGCGCCCGACAACGATGAATCCGACGCTGATCAGGGGAACGCGCTGGGGTCAATTCGCGTTGGTGAACTGACGCCGGAGCTGGCGCGTCAACTCGACTTGCCCGGAGGTGTGCGCGGTGTCGTGGTCACGGCGACCGATTCACCTGAATTGCAAAAGGGCGACGTCATCGAGGAAGTGGACCAGCAGCCGGTGAAAAGCGTGGACGAGTTCACCAAGATTGTGAGCGCGCTGGATGGCGGGACGCCGCATGTGCTGTCGGTGTGCCGGCATCGCGTGCGCTCGTTCGTGGTGCTGCGTCCGCGCTGATCGCTAATCGGCCAGTCCCTTCAGAGGTGGCCCGTGAATAAAGCGGAGCCGATTGTTGTCTATAAAATCGAATATCCAAATTCTATGAAACGATTCTTACCTTTGCTGGCGGTGTGCGCGCTGTTCCTGCCGGTGGTGCAACCGGCGCGGGGCGCTGACCCGTCAATTAGCCTTTTTTACGACAACCTCAACGGCGGTAACTGGTACGAAGTGGCCGATTACGGCTACGTCTGGCAGCCTGATGTCGCGACCGATCAGAGCTGGCGGCCTTACACCGACGGTTATTGGGCTTACACAGATCAGGGCTGGACGTGGGTCTCCTACGAGGATTTCGGCTGGGCAACTTATCACTATGGCCGGTGGGCGCGGCTGACTGATTACGGCTGGGTCTGGGTGCCGGGGACAGAGTGGGCGCCGGCCTGGGTGTCATGGCGCACTGGCGGCGATTATGTGGGCTGGGCGCCGCTTCCTCCCACCGGGGGCGGAGAAGTTGTCTACGAAGGGCGGCCGATTACCGGACATGTGGATGTCGAGTTCGGCATCGGCCCGGCTTATTACAACTTCATCGACATGCGTTATATCGGCGAGCCGGTCTTGCGCGATCGGATTTTTCCGTACGAGCGTAACGTGACCGTTATTAACAACACGGTGAACGTGACGAACATCACCTACAATAACTCGACGGTTTATAATTATGGGCCGGACTACGCCACGGTCAGCCGCTATTCCGTGCGCCCGATTCAGCGGCTGAAACTCGAGCGGCAAAACGTCGATCCATTGCAGGCTGTCAGGAGCGGCAATGTGACCAAAGTGCAGGGGAACACGCTCCTTGTGGCCGCGCCGCAGAAGTTGCAAAAGGCCTCGGGTACGCAGGCGGCTCCGAAGCAGGTGAAGGCAAAAATCGAGCAGCCGAAAGTGGAGAAAGGCTGGGCCAACACCGGCGCGGCCGAGAAGGCGAAACTGGAGCAGAAATTCAAAGCCGAGAATGCGAAGAACGTTCCTAAACCGGACATTCAGCCGAGCAACCAAAACGCGGCGGCGGGCGCCAGGGCGAATGAGACTGCGGGCGCAGGGGCGGCCGTTCCGCCAGCTCGTGGCGGTAAAGGTAAACAGAAGGGCGAGAAAGCTGAGAGAGCGAATGCGGCCGAGCCGGCCGTGAGCGCGTCACCTACTACTGTTGAGCAGGGCAAGCGCGGCAAGAACAAGAATCGCGCGGAACGTGAGCAAACGACGTCGGCTGCTGGCGCCAATGCGGTTGAAAATCAACCACCGAATGCTGGAGCCGCTCAGGAGAATCTGAGACACAACAAGGCCAGCAAACAGAACGCCAATGCGAGTGAGAATGAATCACCCAATGCTGGGGCCGCTCAGGAAAATCCGAGACACAACAAGGCCAGCAAACAGAATGAGAACGTCGCTCCTGCCGGAGCCGGCAACGAGGCCCGCAACGTGCACCGTAATGAGCGTAACGAACTCAAGCCGGAGAACGCAAACACACCTCAGGGCGAGGGCCGCCACAACGAGCGTCTCCAAGGCAATGAAGAACGCCGCGGACAAGGGCCACAGCGCGAGCTCGGTGAAAAACGGGGTGAGCAGATGGCAAATCCGCCGGGCGCAAACCCGGTGGTTCCAGCTAATGCCGCCCGGCCGCGCCACGATGCCGTGCAAGCTCCCGGACAAGGTCAACAACGAGGCGAGGGTGCAAATGAGCCTCGGGCCAAGGCTAAAGCTAAAAAGAACGAGGGCGAGCCAACGCCTTCTCCGCAGTAACAAGATAACTTCAGACGCGAACGGCCGCGGATTTACCGGGGCCGTTTTCGGTACCTGCGCGACGCGCTGCTGCACTTCTACAGCAACTCGGCGATTTGCACCGCATTCAGCGCCGCGCCTTTCAAGAGTTGGTCGCCCGAAACCCAGAATGCGAGTCCGTTTTCCAGCGCGCAATCGCGGCGCACTCTGCCCACTTCGCAATTATCCTTTCCCGCAACGTGCAACGGCATGGGATAACGATTTCGCGCCGGCTCGTCGACCAGCTCAAGCCCCGGCGCTTTTGCCAGCACTTCGCGCGCGCGCTCCACTGAAATTGATTCACGGAATTCAGCATTGATGGCAACCGAATGCGCGCGATGGACCGGCACGCGCACACAGGTGACCGAGGCGCGAAATTCCGGATGATGCATGATGCGGCGTCCTTCGTTCTGCATCTTCATTTCCTCCTTCGTGTAGCCGTTCTCGAGAAATGCGTCGACGTGGGGCAGGACGTTGAAGGCGATCTGGTGCGGATAGACTTTAGCTTCCGGCTGCTCAGCATTTATAATGGCGCGGCTCTGTTGCTCCAGCTCGGCAATCGCGTGCGCGCCACTCCCAGACACAGCCTGGTAGCTCGCTGCGAACACCCGCTGCACATCAAACGCGCGATGCAGCGGATACAACGCCATTAACGCGATCGCCGTCGTGCAATTCGGGTTTGCGATGATGCCGCGATGCTGCTTCACGTCCGCGCCGTTGATCTCCGGAATAACGAGCGGCACGTCCGGCTCCATCCGAAACGTCGAGGAGTTGTCGATGACTACCGCGCCGGCGTCGCGAGCGAACGGAGCGAGCTCGCGCGAGACCGCGCCGCCTGCGCTGAATAGCGCGATGTCGATTCCGCGAAACGATTGCGCGGTTAGTTGCTCGACAATGATTGTCTCGCCGTGAAACCAAATCTCTTTGCCCGCTGAACGTGTCGAGCTGAGAGCGCGCACGGAGGTCACTGGAAAATTCCGCCGCTCCAGCACGCGCAACATTTCTCTGCCGACGGCGCCGGTCGCTCCGACAACTGCCACGTGATAGCTTTTACTCATCGGCAGCGGCAAAGTAGGGCAGCGATTTGACGATGCAAAAAACGAGCATTCATGTGTCCGTTCGCGATCAGGAATTGAATTTGCGCCGCGGGCGCAAAATCATGCGGCGTTATCCCGTGTCCACATCGCGCTTTGGCCTCGGCACGGAGCACGGCAGCAACAAAACACCTCTCGGCAAGTTCCGCATCAGCGACAAAATCGGCGGCGAAATGCCAGCGAAGACAATCTTTGTTGGCCGCGTGCCCCTCGGCCCCGACGATCCGCGGCCGCAGACGAACGACCTCGTTCTCTCGCGCATCCTCTGGCTCGACGGTGTCGAGTTGCACAACGCCAACACGCGTGAGCGTTTCATTTACATCCACGGAACGAAGCAGGAGCACAAAATTGGCCGGCCTGACAGCCACGGCTGCATTCGCATGCGAAACGCTGATGTTATCGAGCTTTTCGACTTGGTGGAGGTGGGCACGCCGGTGAGCATCAGCAAATGACGGCGGGCGCGGAACGGAGAAATTCGTTGCGCAGCTACGCCACCACACTTACAAAGCTCGACAGCATCTAGCTACGAAAGGGGTGAGAAACAGAATGCGAATTTTAAAAGCAATCATGATCGTGACCGTTTTGGCTGGCGCCTTAAGCTTGGGCGCCTGTGCGCAAAAGAAGGAAGCGATGACCACCAGCACGACGGCGGGCACGACGCGCAGCTACTCGAAATAGTCCATCTGCGGATGGTTTTCAGTTGAAGGCCAGGTCGCTTTGCGGCCTGGCCTTCTTTTTTTGACCTGCGGCGCGTTTTGTCATTTCCAAGCCCAACGGTAAGATCGCGCTGTGGAAATTTCCGGCCGCGAAGTCCCGCTGGAGCAGTTGCACGCGATCGCGACCTCAGACGAGCCGGTCACGTTAAGCGAAGAAGCGCGCGAACGGATTCGTAAGTCACGCGCTGTCGTCGAGGAAATTCTGCGGCGCGGTGATGTTGTTTACGGAGTCAGCACCGGCTTCGGCAGACTTGCCGATGTGCGAATTGCGCCGGACGCGCTCCGGCAGTTGCAGCTGAATCTCGTGCGCAGTCACGCCTGCGGGATCGGTCCGCCGCTCTCGATTCCCGAGGTGCGCGCCATGATCCTTCTGCGCGCGAACGTTCTCGCCCTTGGCTGCAGCGGTGTGCGGCTGCCGATCGTCGAGTTTCTCTGCGATCTGCTCGACCGCCACGTCTATCCGGTTATTCCAGAGAAAGGATCGGTCGGAGCCAGCGGTGACCTCGCTCCGCTCGCTCATCTTGCACTGGCGGTGCTCGGCGAGGGCGAATGTTTCTTCGGCGGCGAACGACTCATTTCGGCCGATGCGCTTTCTCGCGCCGGCATGAGACCGCTCAC
>JBBPYF010000119.1:0-9384 GCA_038200165.1 Chthoniobacterales bacterium
GTCGTACCAACATTGACCTCGGCAATAGCCGGCATTCTCGAGCGTGGTCAGATCGTTGAAAGAAGGCTTGCCGCTCTCCACCAGGTTGCTTCGGAAAAACCGCGCGGTAAATGTGCCATTATCGCCCGCGCCAAGATACATACGGGTGTGACCATTGCCGAGCTTCACCACCTCGATGGAATCGCGTTCAATCACTGCCGGATTGGTGGGATTGATCGGAGCGAAAATCTGCGTCCAGCTCGCGCCCGCATCTTTCGAGCGATAAACGCCCTGGCCAAACTGGCCGGCGTAGAGCGTCTTTCGATCGCTTGGATCGATTTTCACGTCAGTCACACCGCGAAGCACAAACGGTAGCCCGGAGGTGTCGCTGTTTAGAAGCGTAAAAGTGGCGCCGCCGTCCGTGCTTTTGTAAACACCACGCGCAGGAAGCGGCAGCGGCGGAAATGTCACCGCACCGGTCACTGAAGCCACACCGCGCACCGCGCTGGCCGAACCTACATAAAGGATGTTGGAGTTTTGCGGGTCCACCACGACGGAGTTGATCGCGCGGTTGAGGAACGCATCTCCAGTGTAGGGGCCAGATATGGTCGTGCTTGTAATAGCCGGCAGATGAGTCCAGCTATTTCCTCCGTCGGTTGACTTGAACAAACCCAAGCCCGCTTCCGAATCGCCGGAAGCGTTCGGTTCACCCGTGCCGGCATAGAGCGTGTGGCTGGCAGCATCATAAGTGAGTGTGCCAATCGCGTTCGTCGGAAAACTGCCGGAGACGAACGTCCACCTCACGCTGCTGTCGGCAAGTGCGTTGTCCGTTCGCCAGATACCTCCGCCTGCAGCGGCCGCCCACGCGCGGCAACCGCTCGTGCCGCAGTCCGGTGCGATTGCGAGCGCGGTGATACGTCCCGAAGTTGTATAATCCACTCCGCTGAAGGTGAGAATCGCTGGAAATTTTGCCTCGCTCGGGCCTATGAGTTTCCAGGCATTGGAAACGATTGCAGCCGCGGCCGTCGCATCAGTCGCAGTGCGCGCTTCGGCGTTTCGAAATGCCGCCTGTGCATTCAGCGTTAGATGGAACGGAATAGACTTGGCTGGATATGCGCGGATGGCATAGGCCTCGTCAGCAGCGGAAAGCGGGTCGCGCTCCCGTTGCGGACCGGGCAACGCAAATTTGTTGCTTCCTGTTTCGTCGCGATCACCGCGGAACTTGGCAAGTAGGCGACTTCGTTCTGAAGAACCTGTGTTTTTCTCCGGCTTAAGCGCCACGAAAGTCATGGCTGCGGCGGCAGATATCAGACTGACCGTAATGAACGTGCGAAGGCCAGAGCGCACCTGGTTTCTATCGATTCGAATCATTTTCATTCTTACTCTCCCGGTGGATGATGGAGATTGAGAATCGGGGAAGGGTAGGTATCGAGTCAAGCAAATAAGAAAATAAGCTGCTTGGCCTAAGTCATTACCAATTTGTTATGATTGCTCTTGCGCCCGGCTTTAGCAGGCGTGAAAAGCCAGTGGCGAATTGGTCTGGTCAGGCTGAGGCGACGCGCACAGCTCGCTTCTCAGCGCGCGAGGATGACGGTGCTTGCTACGCCGCCACTGCCGCGGCCGCGCGTTTCCGCTGCGTTGCGTCTAGGATGCGTTTGCGCAATCGCAGCGACTTCGGCGTCGCTTCCACGTACTCATCTGCATCGATGTACTCGATGGCGCGCTCCAGGCTCATCTTTAGCGGCGCTTCCAGCTGAATGCCTTTGCCTTCGCCCTGGCTGCGCATGTTGGTCAAGTGTTTCGCCTTGCACGGATTCACCGGCAGATCTTCCGGCCGCGCGTTCTCGCCCACGATCATCCCCGTATAAATCTCTTCCTGCGGGCCAACAAATAACTTCCCGCGTGCCTGAATATTGTTCAGCGCGTAAGCCGTGCTCGTGCCCGGTTCCATCGAAATCATCACACCGCGATTCCGCCCTTCGATCTCGCCTTTATACGGCGCGTACTCGCGAAACAAATGGCTCATCAACCCTTCCCCGCGCGTCAGGTTCACCAGATCAGTCTCGAATCCGATCAACCCGCGCGTCGGAATGACCGCCTCGATCGCGACGCGATTGGCGTGATGATCCATCGCGACCACTTCGCCTTTGCGCCCGGCCAGCGATTGCATGACGTCGCCGACATTCTCGCCCGGCACTTCCACGTAAAGGCTCTCGATCGGCTCGAGCAGCTCACCGTTTTCGCCTTTGTGAAAAATGACTTCCGGCCGCGACACCATCAGCTCGTAACCTTCGCGCCGCATTTGCTCGACCAGGATCGCAATCTGCATTTCGCCGCGGGCATTGATCTCGAATGCGCCAGCCGTTTCCGTATCGCTCACTTCCAGCGAAACATTGCCGCGGGTCTCGCGCACCAGCCGTTCCTTAATGTGTCGCGCGGTGATGAACTTGCCTTCACGTCCGGCAAACGGCGAATCGTTCACCAGAATCCGCATCCGGATGGTGGGCGGATCGATATCGACAAACTGCAGCGGCGCGCGCTCTTCGCGGTCGGTTAGCGTCTCGCCGATGAACACATCTTCAAACCCGGTGAGCGCGACGATGTCGCCCGCGCGGGCATGCTCGGTCTGCACCTGTTCCAAACCCGAGTAGGTGAACAACGCCGTGACGGCGCCGCGCTCACGGCTGCCATCGCGGTGAATGCAAACAATGGAATCACCGACATTGACCCGTCCGCTCACGATGCGCCCGAGCGCGATGCGGCCGAGGTAATCGCTGTAATGCAGGTTCGAGACCAGCATTTGAAAAAACGGCTCGTCGGAAGTCTTCGGCGGCGGCACGTGCTTCACGATGGCCTCGAAGAGCGGCGTCATGTCTTCGTTGTTTTCGTGCAGCTCGCGCAAGGCGAAGCCCTCTTTGGCGCTGGCGTAGATAACCGGGAAATCGAGCTGCTCATCGGTCGCTTTCAGCTCGACAAACAAATCGAACACCATGTCGAGCACCGCGTGCGGCCGCGCGTTCTCCCGATCGATCTTGTTGATGACGACGATCGGCTTGGCCTTGTTCTCCAGCGCTTTCCGCAACACGAACCGCGTTTGCGCCTGCGGCCCGTCATATGCGTCGACCACGAGCAAGACGCCGTCCACCATCTTCATGATCCGTTCGACTTCACCGCCGAAATCCGCATGTCCGGGTGTGTCGACGATGTTGATGCGGTAGCCGTTCCACTGAAAGGCCGCGTTCTTCGCGCGAATGGTGATTCCTTTCTCGCGCTCCAGGTCCATCGAGTCCATCACCCGCTCCTCGACCTTTTGATTGGAGCGAAACGTGCCCGATTGCCGCAGCAATTGATCCACCAGCGTTGTCTTGCCGTGGTCAACGTGGGCGATGATGGCGATGTTGCGGATGGTTTGCATGCTTCTGTAGGGCGACCGCCTGCTCGCGAAAGTTTCCGGAGCTCCGGTTGCCCAGCGCAGCAGGCAACACGCCTGCTGCTACAAATGGGCGCGAAATATCCGCGCACTTCGCCGCTCGGTCAATGTGTTGCTTGTGCGCGCCCGGATGCGAAGCTCGGGCATGCGACGAGCAATATCGCCGCGAGCCTGCAGCCGAGCAGCGCCCATCCTCGTTGGCCTGGCGTGGCTCTTCGCTGAGGCAGGCAAGGCAGAGTCGATGCGGGAAATAGAGATCGAGCATCACCGGATGGTAGTGGAAGGCCGCATCTCCGCGGGTGGCGGCGAGATCATTTTAAAAAGCTCGCCGGCGGCATCTGCGGCGCTGGAGCGATGGACGACTAAGTTCGCGGGCGAGGTGGCGGCCGGCGATGCCAGCGGCCTGGCCGCTCTCTTGCATGTTCACGCATCTGCGCTCGAGTATCTCAAACAAGCCGGCGCGATTTTTTCTGTGACGCCGAATCGGGAGCCGGTTGGTGTCATCCACATAGCGGCGAAGGATGAAGCTTCGCGCGTGGCCATTCACCAGTTCATTCGCAGCGCTTGTGGCAAAGTCACGGTCGATGGCGGAGCAGAGCATCCCGGCAACAATCTCGGCTGGGACGCGCCGCGCGATACGCAGATCGATAAGTGAAATTAGCGACACCTTCCGCGCGCAAGCGCTCTCTTCTGTAGCGGCGGTCTGCGACCTGCCGACAACGTAAATCTGAAAACGATGCTTCGGCGGTCATAGACCGTCGCTACAGAGCGGCCATTTAAATGCGGCACGCCGCTGCTCCCGCCCGCGCTGCGGGCGGGAGCAAAAACGGAGCGCGTCGCTGTTACGGTATGGCGGTGCCGGAACGCGCTTTTACCAGCGAAACGTCTGCGCTGTTGATCGTTCCGTCGATAGTCACGTCTTCGCGGAAGTTCGAGGATGTGACGGATGTGCCTGACTGCGACTTCGTCTGCGAGACGTCGGCTGAGTTCACCGTGTGATCAGCATTTGTGTCGCCGGTAAGGAAGCCGGCGTCGACTCCCACCGAGGCGATCGTCTGGCCGTTGATATCGGTGACGCCCGTGGCGGTGACGGTGAGTATCTGCGCGTTCGTCACGCCGGTGAGATTGATCAGCATTTCATTGCCGCTAAAGCTCACGCTGCTGACGGTGCCGCTGCCGCTGGGATTGTGCCCGGTGACGCTGGCTGAGCCGGCTATCACTGGATTGGTCAACCTCAACACAATCGTATAATTCCCAGTCCCGTCGCTGCGGTCTTCCACGCCTACGCTTCCGATCAAGGGCAGCGCGATATCGAATGTGCCCGCGGCGCCGTGTGTCTTGCGCGAGGCCGCGTTCACCAGCTCGAGCGCGGCCGGGATGTCATAGATGCCGCGTCCGTGGGGGGCGGCGCGCAGAATGGCGTTTGGATTCTGCATCTCGAGCGCGAAGGTGGAAACGTGCGGCATGCCGGTGCCGTAAACGTTCCAAGTCGCACCGCCATCAGCCGAATGGTAGACGCCGGCATCCGTGCCGACATAGAGGCTCTGCGAAAAGCCGCCAGGAGGCGCGCTGTCGGGATCAATGGCGAAGGCATTCGCAGCCACGTCAGGCAAGCCGGTCGACATCGCCGTCCATGTGACGGAGCCGCCGGGCAGCGCGTTGAGGTTCGTCGTTTTCCACACATGCGACGTGCCTGCGTTGGAACCGACAAAGGCGATGTAAGCGACCGCCGTGTTATTAGGATCAACAATGACGCGGCCCACTCCGAACGCGGGCGTTGTGGTGGTTCCGTTGGTCGCGCCGGCGCCGGCTACTTGCAACATCGGGTTGGCGCCAATGTGTTACAGTCCGAAAGACGCCGCCTACGCCCTCCAGCTTTCCTAAGTGAAGCGACGGCACCGACGCCTCAGTAGGTGCCCGGCTGCGGTGGCAGACCGCCACGATTTGCCGGGCACAACCGGAAGCTACCGCCGCGGCCTACCCGAAAGTCGTACGTCTGGCCCGCCGCAAGGATCACCACCCAATAGCCGTTAACCAGCGCGTGGGTGTACATCATTCCCGGCTCGGCGCAGCCGAGCGAGCCGTCGTTCCAGACCACTTGCTCTGCGCGCACGATCACCAGTTCTTCGCGGGCGACCTTGGCCAGCGCGGCGGCTTCGTTCAGGATGGGATCGAGGATTCCCTGCGGCACTTCATCTTGCACGGGCGAGGTTTCTCCGTGTATTGCAAGCTACCTCTCCGCGTCTGCTTGACATGCCCGCGGTCGCTAAGCGCGGTCCTTCAAATCGTTCACGCCGGCGCGCCCGGCGCAATGCACGCAGCAGAAAATCTCGCCTTCACCCTCGACCCCGTGGCCGATGACTTTGCAGCCACATTGCGGGCACTCAGGCGCGAGCAAGTGAATCGCGCATTCAAATGAGTCGAAGGTGCGTGTTTCACCTTCGTAGCGCACCTCGAACGTCTTGTCGTAATCGTTCCCGCAACAATCGCACTTCGGCATCTCGCGATTCTCCTTCCGTAAGAATATCGCAACGACCAACTGATTTGCGCGCCAGCCCTGGCGAAGTTGTAGCTGCCGCCCGTCCTCGGCGGCAGAGACGTGTGATGGTCCAATAGGAACCTAGCTCCTGTTGGCGGGCTGCTGCCGCCGGGGACGGCCGGCAACTACAACTCCACCGTGCGGCGCGAACCTTAAGAGGGAAATGCGTCGCGAGAACCTTTAAGGCACCGCCACCGCGTCTCTCGCGTCGGTCGGGATGACCGCGCGGACCCGACTGCTCCGATAACGCCAGATGGCGAACGCAACGAACAACAAATCGGCGATGACAAAGGTGGCGACATAGGTTTCTCCGCCGATGCCGAAGCCGTAAGAGTGCAATCCTTTGCCCAGAACAAAATTGACGCCATACCACGCCATCAAGACGGCGAGGAAGCAGACCACGCTGGCAACGACGAGACCGAATTGCGTCCACCATCCGGCCAGCCGTCCATGCAGCGTCGTGATGTAGCAAAGCAGCGCGATCAGCGCCCACGTTTCCTTCGGGTCCCAGCCCCAGAACCGGCCCCAGGAATAATTCGCCCACACACCACCCAGGATCGTGCCAGCCGCGAGCAAGAGCACGCCGAGCTGAAGCACGCGGTAAAGCCAGAAATGCATCGGTGCGTCGCCCCGGGTCTCACGCGGATGCCGGGCGTAGCGAAAGAGCAGAATATGCCCGAAACCCATGGCCAGGGCGAAGGCCGCGTAGCTCAGCGTGATGGTCAGTACGTGAATCGTTAGCCAGAAATTATCGCGCAACACCGGCACCAGCGGATCGATGCTGGCCGGCATCGCAATCGGCATCCCATGCACGAGAAGGAGCGCCAGAAACGTGACCGGCAGCGCGGCCAGCAGGTAAATCGGCGTGCGATAGCGCGCGAAGAAAATCATTCCGAAAAACGACACCGCGAAGGAAACCCAGATAATCGATTCATACATGTTCGTCACCGGCGGCCGGCCGGCGATGAGGCAGCGCAGGACAATACCGGTGGCGTGAAACGCGAGAGCCACAATTGCGACGACAATGCCTGCTTTCCCGGCGGTGCCGAGTCTCGTTTCGCGGAGCGAAGCTGTAGCCGTCCCCCTGTGGGCGACGCGAAGATGCGCCACCAACAACAGCACGAATGCCAATCCGTAAAGCCAGATCGCGCGGTAGAACCCGTCGAAATGCTTGTAGAAATATTCCAGCCGCAGCTTCGATTCCGTCGGGTAAACCGAAGGCGAAAGCGCGCGCAGATTCTGGCGAGCTTCCCGCGCAGCCGCAGTGAAGTTGAATGCATCAGCCGGCCCGTAAGCCTGCATCATCTTCGTCAGCGCGCTCATCGCCGGCGCGAACTGCTGCTCGTCGTAATAAGTGGCGACGTTCGCCGGTTCAGGCATGAGCCAGGGATCGATCGCGTTCTTCGGCGCGGGCACGACGAGAAAAGCGCTGCCGTCCATGACCCGCGCGAAGAGCGCGAGCCGATCGCTCACGCTCAGTGCTTCCTGCTGCACGCGATCGAGCGGCTTCTCCGCGCTTTTTAACGCCCGCGCTTCGTTCGCGACGCGCTGCAACTGCGCCGACCCGGCGAGCTGCGCGAAGGAAAAGCGGCGCTGCGTTTTATCTAATCCGAGCTGCGTCTTGAGTTTGCCGAAGGAAACGAGAATCATCGGCTCGCTCTTCCAATCGCGCGTCTCGAGCAAGGCCGAGAGCAGGAAATCGCTCGCTTGCCACTTTCGTCCGCCGCGGTCGGTGTAGCTGGAACGGCCGGTTAGCTTCGTCAGCGTCTCGCGCGCGAAGGTGTCGATCGGTTTGCGCCGGCCGCCGTCCTGGACGGCAAGCAGCCCGAACTGTTTGAAGTCGAGCGCGCGCGTATCAGCTGGCGATTGTTGCGCGCGACAAACGTCGGCCGCAATGAGCACAAGCGCGAAAGCGAGAGGCGCAACTTTCATCGATTGTCAGACTACTCGCGCCAGAAGCGCGAAGCAATCGCGCTACTGGCCATTGCCGCTGCCATCGAGCGACTTCAAATATGCGATGAGGGCGTCAACATTGCTGCCGGACAGTTGCGAAGTTTTTCCATGGGTGTCTTTGATAACCGCGATGTTATTCGCCGCCAGCGCCGGATTCACCTGACCGCCTGTCGTGAGCGGCGCCAGATTGTTCGAGCCAAGCTGGTCGATCTGAGCCGAGCCGTCGGGATTAATGACGAAGGGCGAATCGAGGCTGACGTAGAGCTGCCCTTTCCCGTCACCCGCGAACGCGCCGCTGCTGTCTGCGAAAGTGATCGGCACCTGCGTCGGTAAAACCGGCTGCGATTCGCCGGGCAAGGCCGCGCCGGTCGGCCGGCTGTGGTCCGTGCGCACGGTACGGAAATTGAATCCGCGCTCACCCGGTCGCAGCAACGACGAATCAGGATCGAGCAGCACTTCACGCAGGGTGTGCGCGGCGCCGTGATGCAGGTAGCGCGGCATCGCGTCCCACAACGCGCGCAGATGTTTCGTGTTCCGGCTGCTCAAATTCTGCGGCGTGCCCACATCCTGCGGCGGAGCGAAGCGGGTGAAGAAATAATCGTCTTCCGGCCGATAAAACGGCCCGAGCCCGTCCACGGTATCTTCGCTGATCACGCCCGGCTCGTGAATGTTAAAATCCTGGAAGCTGTCGTCGAGCACGCCGTTGGTGAACTGATTGCCGTTGTGATGGCAATCCGCGCAGCCGGCGCCGCCTTGCGAGACTTTGTTCGTGAAAATTTGTTTGCCGCGCGCGATCTGCGCCGCCTCCGTTTGCGAGGGAAATTGCGTCAGCGGATTTGGAAAACGCCGGTGCTCGTTCTGCGACCAGAGAATTTGCAGATACGCCATGTCGTAATAACCGACCTGCTTCGCCTTGCCGTTGAGTTCAGGACGGCCGATGGCGTTTGAATTTTCCAGCGTTTTCTTCAGCACAAAATCCTCGCGCGCGTGAAAACGGTCGACTTGGTTCGGCTGTGGGAACAAGGCGATGGGCGAACGTTCGCCGCCGATGACTTCGCCGTTGCAGGCCGAGGCGTAAGCCATGAAATCGTTGTTCAATCCTTCGTACCACTCGGGCCAATTATCGGAGATGTCTTTGTTCTGCGGGCAAACTTTCACCCCGCCGACCGCATTGGCCGCGACATTCCATTGGCAACCATCCTGCCGTCCGTCCCAATGGCAAAAGCCGCACGACTTTTGCGCATCGAACCCGCCAGGAGTGAACCCGGCGAGCGGTCCGTCATCGGCGTAAGCTGAAGAAAAGAACCAGCGGAATCCGACTTCTTCATCGGTGGCGAATAAGCCCGAGCCGTTTCCGCCCTTCGTGGGATCACGTGTGCTCGGCGTCACACCCACGGCCAGATAACCCTGCCGCGTCAGGTTCCCGTTAGCGTCCACACCCAGAAAGGAAATGTCTTCCGTCTGCAAATTCGCGACGTAAACA
>JBBPYF010000120.1:0-10221 GCA_038200165.1 Chthoniobacterales bacterium
CCGCCGGGGGGGGGCGCGGGGGCGGCGCCCCCCCACCCGCAGACCCGACCCGGCGCCCCGCCCGCTCGCCGCACAGGCCAGAGGCCCGTGCTCCGCTCTGCTGTGGTCCTTCGGTTAGTTCCATCGGGGGGAACATGGAGTCCTTGTAGTAAGGAAGATGGCCGCTCTTCAGGTACAAGCTCTCTCGCGCGATGTTTGTTGTCCTTACCCGCTGATAGCCCGCCAGGAACTCCGTCTCCTTCGCCAGCTTCTCAAGTTCTTCGATGATCGCGGCCCCGCGCGGGAGCCAGAGCGGCAGCCCCGGGCCGACATCCTCGTCAAAGGTAAATAGCTCAAGCTCCTTGCCCAGCTTGCGATGGTCGCGCTTCTTCGCTTCTTCCAGCATCGCGAAATAGTCGTGGAGTTCCTTCTTCGTCTTGAAAGCGGTGCCGTAGATGCGTTGTAGCTGCGGATTACGGTCATCGCCTTTGTAGTAGGCGCTGGCGACATGAGTCAGTTTGAACGCGCCAATGTTGCCCGTGCGCATGACATGCGGCCCGGCGCAGAGATCGAGAAAGTCGCCGTTGCGATAGAGAGAGATCTCTTCCTCAGCCGGAATATTCTCAATGATATCGAGCTTGAACTTCGACGGAGAAAGCCGCGCGCCAAGCGCACCGAGGACGCCACGGCGCGCTAAATCCAAAGCTTCATCACGCGAGACGACGATCCGCTCGAAAGAATGGTTCGCTTTTATCTCCTTCCGCATCTCGGTCTCGATCCTCTCGAAATCATCCGGCGAGATGCGATGAGACAACTCGACATCGTAGTAAAACCCATTCTCCACCGGTGGCCCGGCGGCGAACTGCGCTTCGGGCCAAATGCGCAGGACCGCCGTCGCCAAAACGTGCGCGGTAGAATGACGCAATCTTTCGATTTCGCTCATCTCTGGGCGCATGGGAGGAACGTTTCGGTCGCTCATGTTGAAGTGAGATGCTGCATTTGTATCTCGCATTATCTTCTGGTGTGGAACGCATTTGGCAATGGCTGATCGTGATCTCCGTGGCCGGCGCCGCCTGCGAGCGAGCGGCAACACCGGCGCCCGACTTCGCAGCGGAACGTGAGCGCATGGTGAAGGAGCAAATCGTGATGCGCGGTGTCGTTGATGAGCGCGTGCTCGGGGCCATGCGCAAGGTGCCGCCCGAAGAGTTCGTACCGACCGAAGTCCGCAGCGAAAGCTATAACGATGGGCCGCTGCCGATCGGTCGCGATCAGACGATCTCGCAGCCATACATCGTCGCGTTGATGACGGAGAAGCTGCGTCTGCAACCGAAGAACCGCGTCCTCGAGATGGGCACCGGGTCAGGCTATCAGGCGGCGATCCTGGCCGAGCTGGGGGCAGAGGTTTACTCGATTGAGATTATCGAGCCGCTGGCGAGAACGGCCGCGGCTACGCTGCGACGACTCGGCTATAAGAATGTCCACGTTAAAACGGGCGACGGCTATCAGGGTTGGCCCGAACAAGGGCCGTTCGATGCATGCATCGTTACATGCGCGCCAAATCACATTCCACAGCCACTGACAGATCAGCTGAAAGAAGGCGGGAGAATGATGATTCCCGTGGGAGAGAAGTTCGCGCAGCAGCTTTATTTGCTGGAGAAGAAGAACGGGCGGATCGAGCAAAGCGCAGTGTTGCCGGTGCGCTTCGTGCCGATGGCGGGGAAAGCTCGTGATCAGTGACCGGTGATCGGTTTGGATCTCGTTGTCCTGCGCCCGGCCCAGGCGAAATAGACCGGCACGCCGGTGAGCACAATGAAGATGCCAATTCCGGAGGTCGCGGGTGCGAGACAGGCGAGGTCGGCGATGAGGAGCAGGGCAAGAACGGCAGAGGCAAGTGGCACGACTGGATAACCCCACGTGCGATAGGGACGCTCGGCGCCGGGATTCCTCCAGCGCAAAACCACGACCGCCATAACTAACAAGATGTAGAAGACGAGGTCGGCCGAGACGATGTATTCGAGTAATTGGGTGTAGACGTTGCCATAGCTGCGCGCGCCGGTCGCACCGGTGGTGACGGTGCGCGGCAATGTCAGCAGCGCCGTCCAGATGCCCTGCACCACGAGGGCAAAGGCCGGAACGTGGAAGCGATTGGTCGTTCCCACTTTGCGGAAGAACAAATCGTCGCCCGCCATGGCGTAGTAGACGCGCGCGCCGGCGAGGATGAGTCCGTTGTTGCAGCCGAAGGTGGAGATCATGATCGCTGCCGCCATCGCGAGCACGCCGGGTGTGCCGAAGATTTCGCGCATCATCGCGACGGCGACGCGATTCTGCGGCGCGTTCTGGATTTGTGAGAACGAAAGTGACGCGATGTAGGCGACGTTCGCGAGCACGTAAAGCGCGACGACAATCCCGCATCCGTAAAGCAGCGCGCGCGAAAGGTTGCGGCCGGGCTCACGCACTTCGCTGCCAATGAAGGTGACATTCGTCCACGCCGTCTGGGCAAAGAGCGGGCCGACCATGGCTTTGCCGAAGAGCAAGGCGACGGCGAGCGCGCCGGTGATCTGCATCCCGGGTTGCGCAATGTGCCCACTCCAGCCATTCGCGCCCGCATTCCACCAGTGCGCGGCCAGCGCTGCACAGTTCGCTTTCCAGCCGAAGACGAGGCCGATAATGATGACCCCGATGAGCGCCGCCGTTTTCGTAAACGTGAAGCTGTTCTGCACGAGCTTGCCGATGCGCAGACCGCGCGTGTTCGTGAATGTGAGCAGCGCGATGAGCGCGATGGCTGTGAGCTGCTCGGTCGACAAACTGATGGCGTAGCCGCGCGTGACCGGAACAGGCGCGACGAGATAATGATCCGAAGCGATCGCCGGAACGAAAACGCCGAGAAATTTCGCGAATGCGATGGCGACGGCAGCGATCGTGCCGGTTTGCACGACGAGGAATAGCGTCCAGCCGAAAAGAAAACCGAGCGCCGGGCCGTAGGCTTCGCGGAGAAAAACGTAAACGCCACCGGCCTGCGGCATCATGGTGGCGAGCTCGGCGCAACAGAGCGCGCCCGCGATGGTGAGAAGGCCGGCGACGATCCACATTAGCAAGAGCCAGCCGGGCGCACCTATCAGCCGCGATGATTCCGCCGAAACGATGAAGATGCCCGAGCCAATCATCGAGCCGATGACGATCATGGTCGCGTCGAGCAGGCCGAGCGAGCGGACGAGCTGCGGAGAACTGGCGCTGTTCATTTCGGCGGCGCGATCAAAATTCCTTCGCGCTCGAGTCGGGTGCGCAGCTGGCGGGCGAATTCGACCGCGCCCGGTGTGTCGCCGTGCACGCACACCGTTTCGGCGGAAATGCGAATGTCTGTGCCATCGATCGCGCGCACTTTTTTCTCGCGCAGCATTCGCATGACGCGTTCGGCTGCGGCGTTTGGATCGTGCAGCAGCGCGTCGGGTCGCGTGCGGGAAACGAGCGAGCCGTCGGCGTTGTAATTTCGATCGGCGAAAACTTCTGCGGCAGTTTGCAGATGCAGCTCGCGCGCAGCGTGCTCCAGCGCGCTGCCCGGAGGCGCGAACAGGATCGGCTTGGGATTAATGACGAGAACGGCCTGAGCGATGGCGCCGGCCAGGTGATGATCACGCGCGCTCATGTTGTAAAGCGCCCCGTGCGGTTTGACGTGGTTCATCTGCGCGCCGGCCGCGCGACAGACCGCTTCAAAAGCGCCCAGCTGATAAACGATGAGCGCGAAAAGTTCCGCGGGAGCGACCTGCACTTCGCTGCGGCCGAAGTTCTTCCGATCATCAAAACTCGGATGGGCGCCGATCGCGACGCCGTGCTTTTGCGCAGCCTCAATCGAGGCAAAGATCGAGGCCGGCGTTCCCGCGTGAAATCCGCAGGCGATGTTAGCGGAGCTCACCAGCGCGAAGAGTTCCGCATCGTGCCCCGCGCCTTCACCCAGATCGCAGTTTAGATCGATCCTCATCCGAAGCGTGCCTGCAATCCGGCGCGGAAGAGCGCGATGTCGTGTTCGCGTTGACGAAGCAACTGCTGTGCGTGCTCGAGAGTCGTTAGCTCAAACCGCACTTCGTCCATGGGCTGCAATTGCGCGGCCCGCGCGAGGTCGACCGTGATCACGTGCGCGATTTTGGGATAACCGCCGATGGTTTGGCAATCGGCAAGCAGGACGATGGGCGCGCCGCCGGGTGGGAGTTGGATCGTGCCCGGGACAACCGCTTCCGACACGAGCTCACTGGTTTGCGCTGTGTCGATATTCGCGCCTTCCAGGCGCGGGCCCATGCGATCGGAATTCACGGCGACGTGAAAGTTGCCGCGGAGTAATTGCCCGCCAGCCTCGTCATTCCAGTTTTTGCCGGGAGTGATTCGCAGCGTCATTCCGAGCGGAGTCGAAGGATCCCGTGGCGCGACCTGCAAGCTTTCACCGCGGGATCCCTCGACTCCGCCGCGCTCCGCTCGGGATGACGAGAGCTGCGGACCGCTCCAATCGGCAACCGCGCCGTTCATCGCACTTGTGATTCGAGCTGTTGCCTTGGTTGGCGCGCCCAGGAGAAGTTCATCGCCATCGCGCAAGGCCCGGCCTTGCCATCCGCCGAAGCGCGCGCGCACATCGGTCGAGCGACTTCCGAGGACCGGCCGCACATCGACGCCACCTGAGATAACAAGCCAGGCACGCCCGTGCCTTGGCGAAATTTCGCAAACGGCGCCGGCCGACATGCGCGCGCAACGTAGCTGCGGAACAGCGACGGCTCCCGCGTGCACATCGAAATCACCGCCGCTCCAGGCGATGAGGCGATCGTCTGCGAACTGCAGTCGGATGCGTCCGCTCGAAATCTCTATTCCTGCGGCGCATTCGTCGTTGCCGACAAGCAAATTGAGCACACGCAAAGCGGCGGCATCGAGCGCACCCGCGGCGGGCACACCGAATTTCCGGAAGCCGAACCGGCCACAATCCTGCACGGTTGTGCTGTAGCCCGCGGCGAGAACGACGACTCGCATCGGCTATATCTCGTTAGCTCTGGCGACATCAAACTCCGCACGCGTGATTTGCCGGAACCGAACGCGATCGCCAGGGGTGAGCAGGGCGGGGGGAGTGGTGGTCGGATCAAACAATCGCAGTGGTGTGCGGCCGATGATGTTCCAGCCGCCGGGCGACTCGAATGGGTAGATGCCAGCTTGGGCGTTGGCAATCCCGACCGAGCCGGCCGGAACTTTCGTGCGCGGAGTGGGAAGTCGCGGCACGCGCAATTTCTCCGGCAAACCGGCGAGGTATGGAAAACCGGGCGTAAATCCGATGCCGGCGACCTTGAATTCGATCGAGCAATGAAGCTCGATGATTTTAGTGAACGGCAGCTTCGTTTCACTCGCGATCCGCGCGGCATCGAGCGCAAACTCGCCTTCGTAGCAGACGGGAATGTCCATGATCGCGCGCTGTTCGGCTCGAGGTTTTTCATGCGAAGTGAGAAGTGTCAGCAGGTGCTCTGTCAAATCGGAGACCTCCGGATTTGTTTCGTCGACAAAGATCGCGACTGACTGATAAGCGGAGGTAATCTCGACGACGCCAGGAAGTTTCGACCGCTCGAGTGCGTCCGCCGCAGAAAGCGCGCGTTGGAGGAGCATTCCGGGATCTGAGGATTCGTCAGCGAAATCGATAAGGAGCGCCGAGTCGCCGAGCGTTGAAATTTCCACGCAGACAAAGCTTCCCGGTCTCAGCCGCGAAGTCGAGAGGGGATCGCGTTGCATTGTTGGAGCTGCCGTCCGTCCTCAGCGGGAGCTCACGGCAGACGCTCTGGACAATTTGATACGTTCATGTGAACGTATTGCATGCGGCATATTCCTGATGCGCAGAAACTCTGGGCCCACGTGCGCGACATTCCCACTGCCGCACGGACGCTGCACCCGCGCGAGTTCCACGCCCACGGCGCGTCGATCAATCCGGCGAACCGTTTCGAACAGCTCCATGTGGAAGAGGATGCCGCGGATGAGATCGACAAAGATTCGCGGCCGCGAAAGACGATTTTTTATCGCGATTTCTCGCAATCAATCATCGCGCGCAACAACAGCCCCGACGTGGGATTCGAAACGAGCGTCAACCCATACCGCGGATGCGAACACGGCTGTGTCTACTGTTATGCGCGCCCCACGCACGAGTATCTTGGCTTCTCTGCCGGCATCGACTTCGAGTCGCGCATCATGGTGAAAACGGAGGCACCGGCGCTGCTCGAAGCCGAGCTCTCCTCGCGCAAATGGCGGCCGCAAGTGATTGCCATCAGCGGTGTGACCGATCCGTATCAGCCGATCGAGCGCAAACTACAGATCACGCGGCGTTGTCTGGAGGTGCTGGCGCGATTTCATAATCCAGTCGGCATCATTACCAAGAACCGTCTCGTTGTCCGCGACACCGATATGCTGAGTGAGCTGGCGGCATTCGACTGTGCTGCGGTGAACATTTCCGTCACTTCACTGGATGAAAAACTGCAGCGCGTGCTCGAGCCGCGCACCTCTCCGCCGCAGGCGCGGCTGGAAGCGATAGGGAAGTTGCGCGCGGCAGGCGTACCGGTGGGAGTGATGGTCGCCCCGATTATTCCGGGGCTGACCGATCACGAGATGCCGGCCATTTTGCAGGCGTGCGCGGAAGCAGGCGCGCAGTTCGCGGGTTATACAATTGTGCGATTGCCCTTCGCGGTGGCGCCGTTGTTCGAGCGATGGCTGGATGAACATTTCCCGGAAGGCAAAGCGAAGGTGCTCTCGCGCATCCGCGCGATCCGCGGCGGGGAAAAGTTGAGCGACCCGCGCTGGTCGACGCGCATCAAGGGCGAAGGAATTTTTGCTGAACAAATCGCTTCGCTGTTCCAAATGAGCTGCCGCAAAGTCGGCATCGGGCCGCGGCCGGAGCTCTCGACTGCTGCATTTCGTCGTCCGCGCGAGCAGTTAACCTTTCTCTGAGAACGGCCGTAGAAGTTTCGGGGGGCACAGGCTGCCCGCCTGTAGTATTTGGCCGCTGGCCAAATGCGGGTTGCCACGTCTCATCGGTCCGCCACACGGTTCGCGGCTGGCAGCCGCGAACTACAGGCTGGCAGCCTGTGCTCCCCAGAACAGCGGCGCTATTGGTCGATATTCTTGCGTGTGGTGGTTTCGCCAAACTGACTCGGCAGAGAATCCGGAGCACCAATACTCCGCGCGATGATCGCGAAGAGCGCGGAAAACAAGAGTTCGAATTACGCTCGCGACGTCGCTCGTGCGTCACCCATGGTGCGCAAGCGCCGTTGTTTGCGCATCACCATTAACATGGATACTCCGCCGATGGCTCCGAAGCTGGCCATGATCGGATACCAAACGCTCCAGCCGTGGCGATCAATCATCCAACCGGTGAACGGTAAGGCGAGGGCGGTGCCATAATATTGAAAGGAATCGACCACGCCGGAGGCGAAGCCGGCCATTTTCCTCCCGCCGATGTCCATCGGGGCTGCGGCGCCCACGATGGCGTGAGTGGAATTGGCCGTTAATGCCACGAGAACGAGAAAGAGGCAGCCGATAAAAATTCCCAGCGGCGTCGGCTTGACTACGCCCGCCGCAATGACGATCGCCGCGGTCAGAATCACTGCGCATTCCACAAAGTAGAGCGTCATCGCTACGGGCGAGCGGTGGCCTTTGAAAAATGTGTCGGAGACCCGCCCGGCCGTAAATGATCCTATCACCGCGACCAGCGGCATGAGATTGACTGTCCAGAGCACGGCCGCCGGTTTGTCCGCCAGGTTCAATTTCAACTGGTCGTGAAAATAGAGAACCATTAATTGATCGGAGCTATTCCTGACTGCGCCGGTGCACCCGTAAGCAACAGCGTAAAACCAGATCAGCGGATGGGTAAAAATAGTGGTGAAAGATTCACGCAGGCTGGCCCGGCTGCTGGTGTCTCCGGTTTCGTCCTCGATGACGCCGCGGTAGCCCGCTTCCTCCGGCGTCTCTTTGACGAAGACCACGAGCAAGACCGCGACCGCCGCCACGAAGAGCGGTGGAATTCGAAAAAGCCAGTGCCATTGGTCTTTCGCCACCACCCAGGCGCCAATGGTGAATCCCGCCAGAATGACAGGCGCGAGATTGTTGATCGCGAACTGCCCGAGCTGAATCATGAAACCGAAAATGCCCGTGAACGTTCCGCGTTCCGTTCGGCGAAACCAGGCCGCATTCATTTTGACCATGCCGGGCGTGCCGAAGGATTGCAGGTAGCCATTCAACAGCCAGATGGCGGCGAAAGTGGTGAAAGTGCCGGCGAAGGATGCGAAGCCGAAGATGAGATTGATCGCAATCGTGCCCGCGGCGCCGATGAGCATCGCGCTCTTGCCGCCGATTCGGTCCGTGAGCAGCCCGTTCACCAGCTGCCCGGTCCCGTAGGCGAGCGACCACGCGCTCAACATTCCAGTGATCTGAAATGTGCTGAAGCCAAAGTCTCGCACCATTCCCGGCGTGGCGAATCGAAAGTTGTAGCGGCACATGTAATACGAGGCGTAGAGCAGGCCGATGACGAACCAGTTCAGTCCGCGCCGCGGGCGAAATCCGGGCGGGTACTTGACGTTCACGGCGCGCAGCATGTGGATTTGCGCACGCGAGTTCAATTCGGGAATTGCGCAGTAAGTCAGGCTTCCAGCCTGATGCGTCGCGCAGGCATCTTGCCTGCGCGTCTTGCGACCAGCGAGCAGGCTGGAAGCCCGACTTACGCGACGTATACCGTCTTCACATTTGTGAACTCGCGAATGCCTTCCACTCCAAGCTCGCGCCCGTAGCCGGAGCGCTTTACGCCGCCGAATGGGAGGCGCGGATCGGATGCGACCATGGCATTGATGAAGACCATGCCGCTTTCGATTTCATCCGCGAAAACCTCCTGCTCCGCCGGATCGTTCGACCAGACGCTTGCGCCGAGGCCAAACTGCGAGTCGTTAGCCAGCGCCACTGCTTGGGCCCGATCCTGCACGCGGAAGATCAATGCCACCGGGCCGAAAACTTCTTCGCGGTATGCCGGCGCGCTTTTTGGGATATCGGTGAGAACGGTTGGCTCGTAGAAGTAGCCGGGCCGATCGACGCGCTTCCCGCCGCACAAGAGTTTCGCGCCGGCAGCGATTGATTTCTGCACCTGTTCATCGATGCCGCGCAAAATGTGTTCGGAGGCGAGCGGCGCGACTTGTGTCGTCTCGTCCAGCGGATCGCCGATTTTCAGCTTCTGCATCTCGGCAACAAAATCGCTGACGAATTTTTCGTAGATTGCGTCAGCCAGGACGAAGCGCTTGGCCGCGATGCAGGATTGTCCACTGTTAATCATCCGCGCTTTGATCCCGGTGGAGACCGCCGCTTTTAGCGTGGCGCTGGGCATGACGACGAAGGGATCGCTCCCGCCCAGCTCGAGCACGCATTTCTTGAGCTCGTGTCCGGCCGCCGCGGCAACGGCGCTGCCGGCGCGGTCGCTCCCGGTGAGCGTGATGGCTTTGACGCGCGGGTCGCGGATGACTTTTTCCACGGCCTCGTTTTCGATGAGGAGAGTTTCGAATACGCCTTCGGCAAAGCCGGCGCGGCGGAAGATCTCGGCGATGGCGAGCGCGCATTGCGCCACGTTGGACGCGTGCTTGAGCAAGGCGGCATTGCCCGCCATCAACGCTGGCACAGCGAAGCGGAAGACCTGCCAGAATGGAAAATTCCACGGCATGATGGCGAGAACTATGCCGAGCGGCTGATAGCGAATAGAGCTCCGTTTTGCATCGGAGGCGACGATCTGCTCGTGCAGAAATTCTTCGCCGTGCTCAGCGTAGAAGCGGCAGCAGCGCGCGCACTTCTCGATTTCATCCATCGAGCCGCGGAGCAGCTTGCCCATCTCGGTGGTGATGATGCGGGCAAACGATTCGCGTTCAGCCTCGAGGATCTCTGCAGCGCGGTTCAGTTTTTCCGCGCGTTCTGAAAAGGAGGTGCGGCGATGTTGCTCGAATGCAGCTGCCGCACTTTCCAGCGCGCAATCGACCTCCGCGGCAGTATGCGGTTGGAATTGCCGAATCGTTTCTCCTGTTGCCGGGTTAATAGACGCAATCGCCACACAGTAATCTACCGTCTTAGAATAATGTTCGCGAGGTTGCATGTTGGGGAGCGCAGGCTGCCAGCCTGCTGTGCTCGGCAGCTTGCCGAGCACACACGCGCGGAGTGTTGGCGAGCGAGCCAGGATAGTTCCACGCGCGTATTCCAGACGTGCCGACG
>JBBPYF010000121.1:0-15439 GCA_038200165.1 Chthoniobacterales bacterium
GTCAATGACGAGGCGGGCGTCCATGGCGATTTCAATAGCCACAGAGGGACACAGATGAAACACAGATTTTCGCCAACGGGGGCCTAACGACTCTCACGCCGTCATCCCGAGCGAAGCGCAGCGGAGTCGAGAGAATCCCGACATGTTACTCTCAACGTTGCGCCACGGGATCCCTCGACTCCGCTCCGGATGACGAATGGTGAAAAGCGAAGGGCGCTCCGTTTCCGAAGCGCCCTTCATATTTGATGGCGATAAGCCGAATTCTGTCGAACTGATTTCTCAGCCGTGACGATCATTTATCTCACCCGGATTTCTCCGAATGCCCGGCGAACCCAAATCGGCGGTCATGGACCACCGCTATAGCAGCCGTGATGCGACGTTACCCGGAGGTGATCGGACCGGCTGTCCTCCTCCTGTTTTGTCTTGCACCGCATGGGGTTTTTCGTGCCGCGCGAATCACTTCGCGCGCGGTGAGCTCTTACCTCGCCTTTTCACCCTTGCCGGTTTTCTGTAGGGGAAGCTGTTAGCTTCCCCACAATTCAAAGAACCGGCGGTATCTTTTCTGTGACACTTTCCGTCGACATCCGCTTGCGCGAATGCCGCCCGCGTTTTTTACGCGGCACGCTGCCGTATGGTGTTCGGACTTTCCTCTGGCGCAACCTCGCGGCTCACCAGCGATCGCCTGCCATCAACGACAATGTAACCCGATTTGTGAAGAAACGGAACCGCGGATTACGCGGCTGCCGCGGATTTGTCGGCAACGGCTCCGGTGGCCAAAGCGGTGCCATCAAGTCAACGCTGCTTTCCAAATCGCGTTACGCGCTTCTCTGCACTCGAGCTGCTTGAGAAACGAAATGCATTCTCCGCGAGCCGCCCGAAAGAATTCCCGCTTATTCGCGCCGGCCGCCTTCAATGCTTCGCGATGGTCGAACCACGCCACGTTTGTCGCTGCCGTAAAAAGCAATTGAAATTGCAAACTCCACGCCTGGCATTCGGCCGGGAGCCAGCGCGCCTGCAGTTGGCTTAGCCATTCGGCCTGGAACTGCACGTGTCGCGTTTCGTCTCGCAGCAACAAATCGCAGACCGCATCGAGCACCGGATCAGTCGTGCGCAACTTCAGCAACTGGTAATATGCGGTGCCGACCAGTTCCGCGATTACCAGCACCTGAATTTCAAACTTTAATCCAAACGCGCGCCGAGCCAGGCGGAAGAGCCGATGGGTCCAATGCCGCCGCAGTGGCTCGCCGCCAAAGCGCCTGATGACGCGCTCGAGCAGTCGCGCGTGTTCCTTCTCTTCATCGACAAACAACGCCAGCGCCGTCGCGTAATCTGGATCATCCGGCACTTGCTCGCGCGCCTGTTGCAGCAGGAAACTGCCTTCGCCGCTCTCGCCCAGTTGAAAGTGCGAAAGCGAGCGCCGCAAAATTTCCTGCGCGTGGGCGCTGAGCGGCGACGGGACATGCCAGGGCGGCTCGGGACGATTGCGCCGGTTTTGTTCGAAATAGTGAAGCCAGTCAGTTGAGTTCATTTATTTGTTGTTGGTTGGGGCGCGTTGCGCGAAATCTGTTGGAGCCGTTCGATCACGGCCGCTATCGTTTCCGGAAGCGTGGAGGTGCCAGCCGTCACGCCGACGATTCGGGCATTCTGCAAATCGTCCGCCCCGATTTCCTCGGCTCGCTCCATATGAATGGCGCGGCGGCCAGCCGCACGGCAGGTTTGCACCAGCTCGCGCGTGTTGTTGCTGTGGCGACCGCCGATGACCACGATGGTGTCGGTTAATTCGAGCAGCTGTTTCAGCGCGTGCTGCCGGTCTTTGGTCGGTTTGCACACGGTGTCGACGAAACGCACTTCCGCCTCGGGTCGCGCAGCTCTGATCGTTTCGACCAGCGCGCGCACGCGAGCGATCGGCTGAGTCGTTTGTGAGATGACTCCGAAACGGGACGTGTGCGGAAGCTTTAGCACATCCGCGGCGCAATTGATCACGATTGCGCCGGCGAAATCTTCCGTCAGTCCGCGCACTTCGACGTGGTTGGGAACACCGATGACAACCGGGAAATATCCGGCGGAGACGAGCCGCCGGAGTTGAGTGTGGGCGTGTCTGACAAGCGGGCATGTCCCGTCTGCGATGTCAAAACCGCGTTGCTGCAATTCCCGGCGCCGCGTGTCGGAAGCGCCATGCGCGGTGATCATGACGCGCTGCGAAGCGTTAGCTGGGACTGAGCTTTGCTCTTCGATGCCGCGACTGCGTAACTCTTCGCGCACAATTGGATTGTGCACGAGCTCGCCGAGGACGGTGAGCGGCGCTTGGCCGGCGAGCTGTTGCGCCTGGGCGATGGCATCGCGCACGCCGAAGCACATGCCGAGATGTTCAGCGACAATGATCTTCATTACTTTGTGTGGCAAAGCTTAAGGCGCAAAAAACTCACCGCTTCCCCGCTTTCACGATCTGCTCCAGCACGCCCAGGTACTCCTTGAAGGCGGCCTGGCCTTTGGCGGTCAAGGCGTAGCTGGTCTGTGGACGGCCTTTCACTTCTTTCGTTTGCGCCACCAGCCCGAGTTTGTGCAGCGTGCGTAAATGCGTGACCAGATTGCCGTCGCTCATGTTCAGCTCGGCCTTCAGGTCCTGGAACGACCAGCGCACGCGCGTGGCCAGCAGGGTCATGATGGCGAGCCGGCCTTTCTCGTGAATGGCTTTGTCGAGCTTGTCGAACTCGAGCATCTTTCATTCTCGGCTGAGCCGGGCGGGGGCGGAACGCCAGACGCACACGGCATAGATGAGGTGATAGAGCCCGAAGGTGAAACCCATCGCCAGATTGGGCACCAGCGGCGTGGCGTAATATTCGAGCTGTCGCGTGCCGATCGTCATGACAACCGCCGTGAGGAGGAATGCCCAGCCCAGAATCACGAGGGAGCGCGGGGCAAAATGCTGCGTGACGATTAAAGCCAGCCCATAAAACCCGATCCAGACGCGCACCAGCAACAGCTCGTTGTCGAATTCGTAGCCATCGTAGAAGAACCACACCGTGACAGCGGCTGGCAGGGCGAGACACGGTAAAATTGCGCGCAGGGCCAGCTTCATCGCCGGAGAGATAAGCGGCCGGTTATCCCGCCGCGCCTCGCGCTGGACGAAGAAGGTGTTGATGACGACAACGACGAGGAGGGCCCCGAGCCAGAGCGCGGCGAACTGCCGGGTGGAGATGTGTCGCATCACTTCCGGAGCGCGCGCGGCCCAGTGATGTTCGCGCAGGTGACTGAAGGTGGCGAGGGCGCAGGCGAGCAAGCCGCCAATGAGCGCCGTCGGTGCGGAGATGGCGCGGTAAACCGTGGCCCGCTCCATCAAGGTACGAATGAGGCGGAGATGTTCCTCAGCCCGGGTACGCTCGTTCATCGCAATACTTTGTGACACAAAGCTTGTTCGGGCGCAAGCGAATTCCTGGACGTGTCACTCCGCTTTTTAGAGCGGCGAGGGCACGTTCGTGAGAAAGATCGCGACCATGGCCAGGCCGATAAATATTTTCGCGATCACGCCAGCGAGTGTGCCCAGGATCGTGCCCCAGCCGCCGCGGCCCGCTTTGACGAGGTTCTTGCCGCTGATGAGCTCGCCTGCGATCGCACCAAAGACGGGGCCAAGGAACAGTCCCGGCAGACCAAAGAGAAGACCGACGATGCCGCCGACAACGCCACCGGCGATGCCCCATCGCGTGGCGCCGAATCGCTTCGCCCCGATGTAACCTGCTCCGGCATCGACGGCGTAGGAAATCAGTGTGAGCGCCAGCAAACCAGCCAGCGCGCTGATGCCGAGACTGCGTTCGGCCCCGAGCGCGACGCGGTGAATGACGGCCGCGCCTAGGATAATCGTGGTGCCGGGCAGAACAGGCACGACCGTTCCGATGAGGCCGATGGCCATGAGCAGAACCGCGATTAACCAGAAAAGAAGCGCCATTTAGTAAGGGCGCCAGTGATGCAAAGAGCAGCCGCGGCCGGCGACTCCGAAATGCTTCGCGAGCGACGCGGCGGCTACAGCGGCAGCGAGCGCAAAACTTTTGACCCTGCCCACGCCAATTCTATACTGCATCTCACGTCGTTTGACATGGCATTACCGGTAGGAACGAAAGCGCCCGATTTCACTTTGCCGATGAAAACTGCCGATGGGCCGAGGCGCGTGACGCTGAGCGACAATTTCGGCAAGACGAACACGCTGCTGCTCTTTTTCCCAATGGCATTCACCAGCACGTGCACGACCGAAATGTGCGGCGTCAGCTCCGACCTGGCGAACTACGGCGAAATGAGCGCGGCCGTTTACGGCATCAGCGGCGACAATCCGTTCGCGCAGGAGGCGTGGGCGCGGAAGGAGGGGATCACGGTGCCGCTCCTGAGCGATTACGAGCACGCCGTCGCGCGCGCTTACGATGTGATTTATGATTCATTCCTGCCGCAGATCGGACTCGGGATGGGCGGCGTGCCGAAGCGCGCGGTTTACATCGTGGATCGCGAAGGCGTGATCCAATATTTCGATTGTAACCAGGACGCGCGTGTGGTGCCAGAATTCAACAGAGTCAAAGCCAAGCTGAAGGAGCTGAGTTGACCTCACACAACGAGCACAAAGATCACAACGGCTCACGAAAGAACGATCGTGTCACTTTGTGGCCGTTGTGTGAAATATGAGCGACGAGTTTAATACCCTAAAACCTTTCGATTCAGGCAATGGCCGCGCCGGTTACCTGCATTCGCTTCCCGCGTTGGAAGAGCAGGGCATCGGCCGCATTTCGCGGTTGCCGGTCAGCATTCGCATCGTGCTCGAATCGGTGCTGCGCAATTGCGACGGAAAAAAGGTGCGGCGCAAAGATGTGGAGACGCTGGCGAACTGGAACGCGAAGAAGCCCGCCAATGAAGAAATTCCGTTCGTCGTCGCGCGCATCGTGCTGCAGGATTTCACGGGCGTTCCGCTCGTTGTCGATCTCGCCGCCATGCGCAGCGCGGTGCAGCGGCTCGGTGGCGATCCTAAAATCATCGAGCCACTCGTCCCGGTGGATCTCGTGGTCGACCATTCGGTGCAGGTGGATTTTTTCGGCTCGGCGCAGGCGCTGCGCCTCAATCTGGAGATGGAATTCAAGCGCAACCGCGAGCGTTACCAGTTCCTGAAATGGGGTCAGCAGGCGTTCAAGACATTCCAGCTCATTCCGCCTGGCATCGGCATCGTGCACCAGGTGAATCTGGAATACCTCGCGAAAGGCGTGTTGAGCCAGAGATCAGAGGTCGGAAGTCAGAGGGCGGAAATTTTTTATCCCGACACACTCGTCGGCACTGACTCGCATACCACGATGATCAATGGCCTCGGCGTCGTCGGCTGGGGCGTGGGCGGGATCGAAGCCGAAGCGGGAATGCTCGGTCAGCCGGTCTATTTCCTCACGCCGGAAGTCGTCGGCGTCAATATGACCGGGCGGCTGGGCGAAGGCGTGACCGCAACTGATCTCGCCTTGCACATCACCCAGATGCTGCGCGCGGCAAAGGTTGTCGGCAAATTCGTTGAGTTCTATGGCGAGGGTGCGGCTTCACTGCCCGTAGCCGATCGCGCCACCATCGGCAATATGTCGCCCGAGTACGGCGCGACCATGGGCTTCTTCCCCGTCGATCACGAATCGGTCGCGTATCTGCGCGCGACCGGTCGCACCGCAGAACAATGTGCCGCCTTCGAAAATTATTTTCGCGCGCAGAAGATTTTCGGAATGCCGCGCCAAGGCGAGATCGATTATTCGATTGATCTCGAGCTGGACCTTGCCGACGTGCGTCCAAGTGTGGCCGGTCCGAAACGCCCGCAGGACCGGATCAATCTTCCCGATCTTGGGAATACGTTTCGCTCCCTGCTGCAAAAATCAATCCAGGACGGCGGCTACGGGAAAGAGGATGGCGATTTGGCGACGAAGTTTTTGGTGCAATTAAACGGAAGCGGTCCGCGTGACGAACACATGGTTTCGACGGACAAGCGCAACCAGGGCATCGAGCCAGGTGACCAGCGTAACAAGATCGAGATGGTGGCGAATCGGCCAACGCCCGATTCGGCGAGGGAGTTGGAAAGCGTAAAGGGAGATCCTTTCCAGCACGGCCAGAGCCGCATCGGTCACGGCAGTGTGCTTATCGCGGCGATTACAAGCTGCACGAACACGAGTAATCCGAGCGTGATGCTGGCCGCGGGATTGCTGGCAAAGAAAGCAGTTGAGCGTGGCCTGCGCGTCGACCCGTCGGTCAAGACATCGCTCGCGCCCGGCTCACGAGTCGTTAGCGATTATCTCGGCAAGACCGGCCTGCAGACTTACCTCGATCAGCTGGGATTCAATCTCGTCGGGTATGGATGCACCACATGCATCGGCAACTCCGGCCCGCTTCATCCCAAGATCGAAAAGGCCATTCACGATCACGATTTGGTGGCGGCCTCAGTCCTTTCCGGCAACCGCAATTTCGAAGCGCGCGTTCATCAAAATATCAAAGCCAATTTCCTGATGTCGCCGCCGCTGGTCGTCGCCTTCGCTCTCGCCGGGCGGGTCGATATTGACCTCACGCGTGAACCGATCGCTTCGCAAGACGGCCACGATGTTTACCTGCGCGATCTTTGGCCCAGTCTGCGCGAAATCCGTGATGCCATGCAATCGGCGCTCACTCCCGAAGTCTTTCGCAGACTCTATCGGGATTTCGCCGATCAGAACCCGAAGTGGAATGAGATTCCCTCGAGCACAGGCGAGATTTACCAATGGGATGAGAAGAGCGACTACATTCATGAGCCGCCGTTTTTCGCGAACTTCTCCCTCGATCCGGGCCGGATCGAGGAGGTTCGCGGCGCCCGCGCGCTCGGGATTTTCGGCGATTCGGTCACGACAGATCACATCTCGCCGGCTGGCGCAATCAAGACCACGTCACCGGCAGGCAAATACCTCGTTTCGCGCGGAATTGAGCCGCCCGAGTTCAATTCCTACGGCTCGCGCCGCGGCAATGATCTGCTCATGACCCGCGGCACTTTCGCCAACGTGCGCATCAAGAACCTGATGGTGCCTGGCACCGAAGGCGGCGTGACGAACTATTTCGGAAACGGAGACGCGCCTGAAACCGTCTCGATCTATGACGCCGCCATGAGATATCGGGAAACGAAGACGCCGCTGGTCATTCTCGCGGGACATGAGTACGGCACCGGCTCATCGCGCGATTGGGCGGCGAAAGGAACGCGATTGCTCGGTGTGCGCGCGGTCATTGCCGCGAGCTTCGAGCGCATTCATCGTTCGAATCTCGTCGGCATGGGAGTCTTGCCGTTGCAATTCATCGATGGCACGACTCCCGAAACGCTTGGGTTAGATGGTTCGGAACGGTTCTCCATCGCCGGACTATCGGACAAGATCGAGCCGGGGCAGTCTGTCGTGCTGGAAATAGAGCACGCGGATAGGCGCGACGAAGTGCCAGTGAAGTTGCGCATCGATACACCTATCGAAGTCGATTACTACCGGCATGGCGGGATTCTGCCATTCGTCCTGCGTCAACTTCTCCGAAGCTAGTCACTCCTGCCGCACCTTACTGCCTAACGGAGGCCATTGCTTCAGCCAAGACAGGATCATCGGGCTTTCGCCAGACCTGCACATGAGATCCTTCGGCGATGAACTGCGATACTGGTGTCGCTGCCAGCGGAGCAACAAATTCCCCGCCGTAAAGCTCAGCTATGCTCGCCTTTAATGTGGCCGAAGAAGCTGGCCAGATTTTCCAGCGTGGGTGCTCCACTCGATACTCACTAAGTCCAGCTCCCACCTTGGTATAACCCCAGTAGTGTTCTGTAATAAACTCTTCGTGCGCTCCCGTGCTCACTGGCTCGCCACTGGCCGAAATTGATAACCCTTCCCATTTCGTTCCGAGCCGCCAGCCATATTCCACCTTAAGTTCACCGTCTCGATGAACAACATCGGACTTCATCGGCAGAGCGATGTAAGGTTCGCCGTAGAAGACGCGAGCAACAGTCGCGATCGCCTGCCGTGGAACGATCTCGCGGATAAAGCAAACCCCGCGTCGCCAGGTATCGGCTGATTTTCTTCGAACATAGAAGCGGAGGTTCACTTCCTCGAAGTTGCGATGGCGCGGAACCGCGATTCCCAGCACGCGCGTTTCGAGAAAAAGGAAAGCTACTACGCTGATGAATGTCTCACCTTGGTGGAAATCCAGTTCCACTCCCGGCGGCACATAGTTCGCGAGCAACGCAGGATCGATGCGATAATTGAGCATCGCCAGGTACCGCCAGCTGGCGCTCAGAAACGGCTTCTGCACTGCGGCGAGTTAGCGGAGTAGCTTCTCCAGCGAAGCATCCGGGTCAGCCCCTAACTCAGTCGCTTGCTTGTAGTGGCGCTTGGCCAGTTCCTTCGATGGTGGCGAGGCAGTCGCGTAAATAACGGCCAGATTGAAGTGGGCATCGGCATAGTCGGGCTTGGCTGCAATCGCTTCGAGCATCTCCTTCTCTGCCGCTTCCTGCCATCCTTTCTGGCTGGCCGTAATGCCAAGGTAGTTATGCGCGGTGGCGCTCTTCGGATTAATGGCCAGCGACTTGGTTAGTTCGTTCAGTGCGTCATCAAACTTACTTTGACGGTAGTAAACAATGCCAAGCGTAGTATGGGCAAATTCATCCTTCGGCGCGATCGTTACCGCTTTCTTCAAAGTCAACTCGGCCGCCTTGAGCTTGCCGGTGCGGAAGTAGACGACTCCGAGATTTGAAAGTGAATACAGATTGTTAGGACTTTTCGTTAGTAACTCCTGATACTGCCGCTCCGCTGTGCGATATTTGCCTTTGTCGAAGTTCTCTTTCGCTTCGCGCGCGATGGCGACCAAATCGCCTGGCACATCGGGTTTGAAGCCCGATTGCAAATTCGCTTCCGGAGGCGCCTGTTGCTCCGGCTTCTCTGCCACCGGCCCCGGCACAGGCTTTTCTTCCTGGTTCGGCTTCGCGTAAGTAAAGCTGGCTTTGACCGTGGCCGGGCTGTCATCTGAAATGGAGATGACCGGCTGCCGGAGCAGGGCCAGCTCTTCATCGGTCAACTTCGTCACTGGTTGCGCCAGGAGCGCGATCTGTTCGTTGAGCGAATCAGACTTGACCTTAAGCTTGTCGAACTCAGCCAGCATTAACTTGCGGGCCTGATCGCGCCGGGCTTCCTCCTGTCGCTCGCGCACGACAATATTGCGCAATATCTGGTTCTCGCGTGTGAGCTTCGCCGTCTCTTCCGCGTTACTCCCGGTCAACTTGACCTTTTCTAATTGGCTCGAGGCCTCGTCCAGCTGGGAGCGAAGCGAAGCTACGGTGACTTCGAAGTCCTTGTTCTGCTTCTGGCTCGCCACTAGTTGTCCGCGCAAATCCTCGAGCTGTTTCTTCACCTCGGCCAGCTCCTGTTCCTTCTTCGGCTTGTCTTCGCCAATCTCGCGGACGGTCTTTTCCGCGCTGGCCAGCTTCTGCTTCAGATCGGTATTTTCCGCCACCAGTGCGGTAACGTGCTGCTCGGTCTCCCTTAAGCTGGCGAGCTGGCCGATCGCCTCATCGCGCTCCTTTGTCACCTTCGCGATTTGCGTATTCGCGTCGGTCAGCTTCGCACTTTGCGCGTCGCGTTCCTTTTCCGCGGCAACGCGTCCTTGTTCGGCCGCCGCCAGCGCCTGTTTCAACTGCACGACCTCCTGCTGCAAAGCCGCCTGCGCGGTGGCATCCTTGCCGCTGTTCTTCTTGATTTTTTCTAATGAAGCCTGCGCCTGCCCCAGCTGTTCGCGCACATCCTTTTCGGCGTTCTTCGTCCGCTCGAGATCACGCTGCGCCTGGTCGAGCTTGGAATTAGAATCACGCAGCTTCGAGTTAAGCTGCTCCTTTTCTCCTTCTACCTCGCTGATCTTTGTCCGGGAATGTTGCAGCTCAGATTGCAGTTGATCGACTTTGTCGCGCAACTTCTGCGTTGCACTTTTGATCGCGGAATCGTTGTTGGCGCGGGGAGCGGCTACGGGCGAATTTTCGACCACCGGCGCAGGCGTCGCCGTCGCTTTGGGGCGGGACTTCGCCGTGCCTATCTCCACCGTCGGCTCGCCGGTTTGGCGTGGCGGGGGCGGCGGCGTGGTTTCAGCTGGCGCCGGAGGATTAGTCGCAGCGAGATCCTTCTGCGTTCCCGCTTTGCTCTGCACGCGCAGAATGCTTTCGGAGATTTTTCTCCCGCGATACTCCACAATCGCCGGCTGCCAGTCACCATGCGTCTTCTTCAGTTCTTCGAGCAGGCTGCCGGCAAAGCGATACTTGGCCAGGGCGGCGCTAAACTGGCTGTCGCGTTCGAGCTTCTCGCCCTGCTGCGCCGTCATGTAAGCCTTGAGAAACGTCTCGCTCGGATCGTCACTTTGCGCGCGAAGAACAGGCGTGAGCGCGAGCAGCGCGGCCATGACAGCTGGAGTGAGCCTGTTCATACGGAAACAACCCACAATGATAGCGAGACGGCCGCCCGTTGCAATGCTTTGGAGAAGCATGCTTTGCCTAAGAGCCCAGAGCGTGCCAGCCGCGTCGCGTCTTTATTTTGCAATCTGCGCCCGCCCATTTAAACTTCCGGTTCAGCCGGTGGCCATAGCTCAATGGTAGAGCTCCAGATTGTGGTTCTGGCTGTTGCGGGTTCGAGTCCCGTTGGCCACCCCTTGTTCATTTACGATTTTCGATTGCCGATTTTCGACTGCTGCACTCGTCACTCATCACTTCTCCAGTGCCTGTAGCTCAACCGGATAGAGCTTCTGACTTCGGATCAGAAGGTTGGGGGTTCGAATCCCTCCAGGCACGCGCTTGATGTGCTCGCGTCTCCAGGCGGAGCTTTGTAGTTAAGGGTTGCTAACAATTGCTGACGGTAACTAAGCTCGCGCGCAGTGAATGCACGGCAGGAGCTCAATACCACGGTAGTTAACATCGAACTTACCCTGGCCAGCATCATCCAGGGCGTGGCGCTCTATTTCCTGACTGAGAACGCGCGCGCCGTGCTTTCCCTGCGGAACTGGCCCGCTTTCCTGTATGTGGGCGCGGGATTATGCGTCATCTTCATCTTCTGGTCGCGCTCGATCATCCATACGCTGACGTTGATCAGGTGGCCGCTCGAATTTGGCCATAACTTCTTCTACATCGCTTGTGCGCTCGGCGAAGCTATTCTCTTTACTCGACTTGATCGGCCGCAGGCGTGGTTTGCGCAGCTTATTGCGTTCGCCGGTTACCTCGTTTATGTGACCCGATTCTTTGCCGCGCTGGCGCCGGCGTTCTTAGCTACACGCAATGCTGGCGGCTAGATGCCGTGTATTCTAAAGTGAAGTCAGTGAAGGCCTCTTTATCCCGGCAGAACGGCAGCGCTTCGCGTCCGGGCCGATTCAGTCGTCTCGTTCCCACGATCGACCAGATCATGGTGGAAGAACGCGCCGCCGCCTTCACCAAGCGGAGCATCAAGACCTCAGCCAAACTTGAAGGTTTGAAGCTGGCTGTCTCGATGATGGACCTGACGACGCTGGAGGGGAAAGATACTCCGGGAAAGATCGCGTTCCTTTGTCGCAAAGCGATGCAGCCGCTGGATGCGCGGTACAAGGTGCCGAGTTGTGCCGCCGTTTGCGTTTATTCGAATCTTGTCCGGGTAGCGAAAAAATTTCTCGGCAACAGCCCCGTCAAAGTGGCGAGCGTGGCCACGGCGTTCCCGACCGGTTTGATGCCGTTGAAGCTCAAACTTCAGGAAGTGCGCCACGCGGCGCGGGATGGCGCCGATGAAATCGACATGGTGATCAATCGCGGCGTCTTTCTCGCCGGCGAACACCACCGCGTCTTCGATGAAATCGCCGCGACCAGGCAAGCCTGCGGCGAGGCACATCTGAAAGTCATCCTGGAAACCGGTGAGCTCCAAACTTATGACAATGTCCGGCTTGCCAGCGAAATTGCCATGCGCGCCGGCGCCGATTTCATCAAGACATCGACGGGCAAAGTTTCACCTGCCGCTACCATCCCGGTCACTTTGGTCATGCTGGAAGCGATTCGCGATTACTTCTATGAGACCGGCATTCGCATCGGCATGAAACCGGCCGGCGGCATTCGCAACGCCAAACAGGCGCTGCATTACCTCGTCATGGTGAAAGAGACATTGGGTGAGGATTGGCTCACGCCTGATTTGTTCCGCTTCGGCGCCAGCACACTGGTCAACGACGTGCTCATGCAAATCGTAAAAACTGTCGACGGCAATTACCAGAGCAGCGATTATTTTTCGCTGCCGTAGTCGCCGGGGCGAAGTACCGATTTATCTTGAGGCTGCCGGGAAAGTCCACTACGCTCGCCCGCTTTTCCAACCCGACCGCTGCTGGGAATCAGCAGCTCCCCACCCCACCATGAAAAAAGTCTCTTCTGAAAGCGGCCATTTCCGCCCACGCGCATTCTTGAGTTTCCTTCTTTGTTCCGCTGGCGGCCTGCTGGCGATGTTCAGTGTCGCGCCACCGCCATCGAGTTCGAGCACACCAGCGGCAGCTTTGCAGTTAGATAATCGAGACACGGACATGCCTGTGCCCGGCGGCAAAGCAGATGATCTGGAGCGGTTGGAGCAGGAATGGAATAATCGGCTGACGTATCCGACCGGGCGGTTTAATCCGCACTGGCTGCGTCTGGCCGCGGTGCAGCATGGCCGGATGCCGCGCGCCATTCCCTTTGGCTTACAGACAGCCAGACCAGCGCAGAGCGAAAGCCCGCTGGCTCTTAATGCGAATAGCTGGACGGCCCTCGGCCCGCAGCCTGAGCACATGACGGGCTGCACCGGTTGCTACGATTATGTCACGACGGAAGGCCGCGTGAACAGCATCGCGGTCGACCCGACGACTACGACCAACGGCAGCATCGTCGCCTATCTTGGTTCCGTCGGCGGCGGCGTGTGGAAGACAACTAATTGCTGCAGCAGTTCGACTTCATGGAGTGTGACGACGGACGATCCGCTGCTTGCTACCATCAGCATTGACTCGGTCACAATCGACCCGAGCAACCACAACACCATTTACGCCGGCACAGGTGATTTGAACTTCGGCTCCTTCTCTATGGGCAGTCAGGGCATTCTGAAATCGACAGATGCCGGTGCGACCTGGACGCTGCTGGGCGCCGATGTGTTCGGCCCAGCCTTACCGGAACCCGCGGGTCAGTTCCCGCAATATAATGCCGTCGGCAAAGTGCGGGTCGATCCGAACAACAGCAACAACCTCGTCGCCGGCACCAAGACCGGTCTCTATTTCTCTTACGACGGCGGCAATAATTGGGCGGGACCGTGCACCACGAACAATTACACGACGATGCGCCAGGACATCACCGGTCTGGAGCTGGTGAATGTCAGCGGCACAACGCGCATCATAGCGGCGGTGGGCGTGCGCGGGTTCGCGACCACGGTGCAGTATAATCTCAACCAAAACGGAGCTAACGGGATCTATGCAGCCACCATGCCGGCCAGCGGTTGTCCCGGAAATTTCGCGCCGATTTCCACCAACGCGAATGGCTGGACCGGTCTGAACGCGACAAGCGGCGTCGCGTATATTAATTCCACCACGGGCAATCAGCTCGGCCGCGTGGACATCGCAGTCGCGCCAGGCAATCCGAACTACATCTACGCGCAGGTGCAATCCATCACGCCGAACTCCAACAGCGGCTGCGGGAATACCAACGGCTGCCAGCTCGGTGCCTGGCGCACGACCGACGGCGGCATCACCTGGACGCAGATTCCCGGTTCACCTGGCGCTTCGCTCACCAATTGCACTGGCGGCGCGGGCGATTACCCGCAGAACTGGTACGACCAAGGCATCGCAATCGATCCTAATAATCCAAACCGCGCTTTCTTCGACACTTTCGAGGTGTGGTTTTGGGACGGCAGCACGCCCGCCACGCAAAATCTTCCGTGGAACGATACCACCTGCGGCTATGGCACAACCAACAACGGCGTGCACGTAGACCAGCACGCGCTCGCGTTCGTGCCCGGCTCCTCTAGCATTCTCCTCGCTGGCAACGATGGCGGCATTCACGGAACGACCAACGCGAACAGCGTCACCGGCGCGACTGATCCGACCTGGTTCAACATGGACACAGGTCTGAACACGATCGAGTTTTATGCCGGTGATATCAGCGGCAACTTCGCGAATTCCGCGTCGCCGCAGGCTGTCGGCGGCGCGCAGGATAACGGTCCGAGTTCAGTCACATTTTCCGGCACTCCGACCGGGCCGGCGCAATGGCAGATGGGTCTGGGTGGCGACGGTTTTTCCGGGCAGATTGATCCCATCGGCACCGGCACGAGTCTTCGCTTTTGGGAAGGCAATAACAGCGGCGGCCTGAGCCGATGCATCAGCAACTGCACCGCTGCTGGAGCCACCTGGACCAGCGTCAAAGGCGGCTGGGGCAGCGACACGCAATCGTTCGTTTTGCCGATTAATCTTTTCCGTGGCGGCATCGCTGGCGGCGATGATTGCCCGCCGGCCGGGACACCGGGCGGCTGCGGTCATTTGCTTGCCGCGACCACGAGAGTCTGGGAATCAATCTCGGGCGGTAATGCCACCATGCCTTCGTCGAGCTGGTACGTGACGAACAATCCCACCACGCAGAACCTCACTAAAGGAACGCTCGGCAATCGCTCCTTTATTAATCAGGTGAAATATTCGCCGAAATTCCAGAGCGTTGCCGTCGTCGGGACGAACGATGGCAATGTGCAAATCGGGTTTAACCTCGGCACCGGCGTTCAGGCGCAGGCGAACTGGGTCAATGTCACCGGCAGCAATACGGTGCTGCCGAATCGACCAGTGCTCGGTGTCGCGCTTGATCCGACGGCCTCGGCAGCAAACGTGCCGGTTGGTTACGCCGCCGTGGGTGGTTTCAATGCCAATACGCCGAGCACGCCCGGTCATCTCTTCCAGGTCAGCTGCACGAATACGTGCGCATCATTTACCTGGGCGGACAAGACCGGCAATCTCCCGGATATTCCGGTCGATTCCGTCATCGTGAACCCGAAATTCTCGCGTCAGGTCTTCGCCGGCACGGACTTCGGCCTTTACTACACCGACGACATCACCGCCGCATCTCCGGTCTGGAACCGCTTCGAGAATGGGCTGCCGCACGCCATGATCTGGGACATGTCGATTGATCGCGGCTCGACCACGCTTTCGGTCTGGACGCGCAGTCGTGGCGCATACGTGTGGCCGTTGCCATCGGCGCCGCCGGTGTCGCTTTCGAGCGTGGTATCGCGCAAGACGCATAACGCAGCCGGCGATTTCGACGTTGATCTTCCGCTCACCGGCAATCCGGGCATCGAATGCCGCAGCGGCGGGGCCAGCGGCGATTTCACGCTCGTCTTTACCTTTCCAAATGTGACCAGCGTTGGCGGCGCGAGTGTCACCAGTGGAGCCGGTAGCGTGAGCAGCAGCGGCAGCGGCA
>JBBPYF010000122.1:0-15355 GCA_038200165.1 Chthoniobacterales bacterium
AATCGGCGCACGCGCTGGCTGCGTTGTAGCCGCGGTCGCTGGCCGCGGCGGCGGAGCTGTCACTTTCGGCGCCTCAGGCGAGTCAACCTGCGGCGGAACAGGGGGCAGCGATATGACTCGCGAAATCACCGGTTGGGCAGTCGCCGGCATTGTTGCGGTTTTGTCAGTCGGCACCGCCGAACGATCCTGCGCTTCCAACTCACCCAGCCGCTCCTTCAGCTTTTCGATTTCTCGCTGCGCCCGAATCGCCTTCGCCAGCGCCACCGGCGGCAGAATAAAAATGAGCGCGACCGCGAGCAGCAGCAGAATGATAAAGCCTTCCATAGATTTACGCGTTTAATCATGCGCTGAAGGCGCCGTTTGCGTGAATCGATAAATTCGCAGTTCGACATCGAAAAACTTGATCATGAACATTCACCACCTCGAGCTCTTCTACTACGTGGCGAAACACGGAGGCATTGCCGCAGCCGTGCGCAAGATGCCCTACGGCATTCAGCAGCCGGCGGTGAGTGGACAGATCGCGCGCCTCGAGGAATCGCTCGGGACGAAGCTGTTCAATCGGCGCCCATTCGCGCTGCTGCCAGCCGGCGTTGAGCTGTTCGATTTTATCCGGCCGTTCTTCGACGAGGTTGAAATAATTGGCGAACGCATTCGCGGCGGTGGCGTTGAGCATCTGCGCATCGCCGCGCCCGCCATCGTCCTGCACGATTACCTCCCGCAGTTGCTCGAGCGCGTGCGGAAACGATTTCCAAAATTTCGCCTTTCCTTGCATGAAGCGAGTCGCGCTGAAGCGGAACGATTGCTGCAGAATGGCGAGATCGATCTCGCCATCACGACAGTCGAGCGGCGCAGCAGCGGCAATGTTCAGACGCGGGCGCTGCTCGAGCTTCCGCTCGTGCTACTGGTGCAAACGAAGAATCAACTCAAGCGCGCCGACGAACTTTGGGCGCGCGACACGATCGAGGAAACCCTCATCACCTTTCCGCGCAGCGACCCGTTGCACGCCATCTTTCAGCGCGGCCTGGAAGAGCTAAGGGTGGAATGGTTTCCCGGGATCGAAGTGAACTCCGCGCGATTAATCGAATGCTACGTCGCGTACGGCTACGGCATCGGCATGACGGTGGCGACGCCCGGTTTCCGCACGCCCAAAGGCATTCGTCTGCTCGAGCTCGTGGACTTTCCACCGGTAGTGATCGGCGCCGCGTGGGCAGGCAAGCTGACGCCCATCGCACAACGATTGCTGCTCGAATTGCAAGAAGAAGCAGAGCGCGTGCAGCGCCGCCCAAGCTCAGTTGGCTCATCTAACGAGTTCTGACAAGGCAACCTTTTCTAACGAGAAGTGAATCGATCCCGTCCCTGCCTGGCCACCCTGTAGCGGCGGTCTATGACCGCCGAAGCGTGATTGAAGCCGGTCCCATTGCGTTTGCTTCGCGAGCGCGCAATCGCTATCGGAAGCGCGTGGCCCAAGGCGTCGCGGTTGACGCTGCGGTGTTCCTCCGCAAATTAGCGGCTCGTTTTGGGCGCCCGTAGCTCAACTGGATAGAGCATCTGACTACGGATCAGAAGGTTTGAGGTTCGAATCCCCACGGGCGCGCGCCTGGAGAGAGGCTGCTGCGCGAAATGGCTGCAGTGGACGTCCGTTCTGATGCCAGAAATTTTCTCCAATTCGGCTCCGGAAGCAGTGTTCACGTTAAGCTTAACTTCAGGCACACTGTCCGGCGGTGTGGATGACACCAGTTCGTTTGCAGCCTCCGCCGGTTCGGGCACTTCGGGAGGGAATGGCGGCGCTGAATTTTGCGCCAACTCGGCCGCACGGAAGAACTTGTCGAAAGGATCGATCCCCTTCTCGCTCTCCGGCTGCTGGGCGCGGACTTAGATGCGGCCATCATCCACGCCCCAACCACCGACCTTCTCCGCTTTAGTCTTGTGCTCGAGGCTGACGAGCTTCTGCCATTCAGCCGCGGCTGAATTGAGACCCTCAGGTTTCGCGGTCGCTGCGTGGATGCGGGCAAGTCCATTCTCCACCAACTGCTCGCCCCGCGTTTCACGAAAGCATAGAAGCGCTGCATGCGCCGCGGCCGCTGTTCGCTAGTTATCCCACTGAGCTTTGCTACACTGCCATGGCGGGTACGGTCGCGAAGGCTCGGAACCAATAGAGTTTGCCGGGTGTCAACAATTTCTTCTTCCCTCTTGCCCGCCTTTTCCAGCCGCAATGCCTCCATTCGCGGCTACTGCGGTGCAGTCACAGGTGGCTGGCGCTGGATTTGTCGACGCGCGCGGATAAAGAGGGTCGGCGCTATACCGCCGAATCTGACGAGCTGTTGAGCGCGTTTTTGAAGTTGGAATCAACACTGCTGTCGTGAACCGGCGCACATCCGCGCAAGGCTGGCGACCCGGTAAAGGGCCCTCCACTTTGCTCGCTAGTAGACGCCAAGCACTTTGAGCAAGATAATGATAACGACAATGACTCCAATGATGTAGAAGATGTTTCGATTCACGGATCGTGGATAACACATCCCACCGTCAACCGGAAGCAATAAAGAAGGCTTGCTGAAGGCGTGGCGATATTCGCACTGTTCGCTTTGATTGATGTTACACTAGGCATGCTGCCCACCGTGGAAATCCAGTGTCCCTATTGCGGCGAATCGATCGACGTGCTGATTGACGATTCCGCCGGCGAGCAGCGGTACATCGAGGATTGCCAGGTGTGTTGCCGGCCGATCTCCCTTGCGGTGACGTTCGACGTTGGCATTACACAGGTCATGGCCAGCGCGGAAAACGATGTATGAGGACGGCAAGGACTGGATCTATTTCGCGCCTGCGGGCGTTCTCCAAATTGATGTTGGTTGTGGGACGTGGTTCTGCCGCTGAGGACAGCTACAACCGAAGGCTCGGCGGCTCAGCATAGCGGCAGCTACACGCGCTGCAGCAGATCATTCGAAATAAGGGCGAATACGCGCGAACTTCGCTTCGCCGATGCCTTTGACCGTGCGCAGGTCATCCGCGCTTTTGAATGGACGCGCGGCGATGATGCGTTCGGCCAGAACAGGGCCGATGCCGGAGATGTTCTCCAGCTCGGTTGCAGAAGCGGTGTTAATGTTAAGCTTGACCTCCGCCAGAGGATTATCCGGCGGAGAGACGTCGTCCGCTTCTTCTACCACTGGATTGAGAAAAGCTGGCGGAGTAGCTTTGATGGTATTCTGGGCAATCTCCGCCGGATGAAAAAACTTATCGAACGGATCAATCCCGGTTTCACTTGCGGGCTGTTGCGCTCGCACCTGGATGCGACCTTCTTCGACACCCCAGCCTCCGACCTTTTCCCGTTTCGCTTTATGTTCGAGGCTAACGAGCTTGCGCCATTCCGCTGCTGCGGAAGTGAGACCTTCAGGCTTGGCCGTGCCGGCATGTATACGCGCCAGGCCATCCTCGACCAATTGCTCTCCCAGATCGCCCGTGCGCGTTTGCACGAAAGCATAGAAGCGCTGCATGCGGCTGCGGCCGCCGGCATCTTCCCAGCAAGTGCGCACAAGGAATGGCTCGCTCAGCTTCTCGCGCACGAATCGCTTCGCCAATTCGCCGACCTGGAGCACCTGATCAGGTTTGACTCCGAAGAAGATGGCCTGCTCTTCCACTCGGTCCCGGAACTCGGCGGTAGTTTCCGGCGCGTCGATAAAGTAGAGGCGGAAGATGTATTCCCTCCCCTGAACGCTGATATGGAAGCTATCACCGTCATTGGGTCGCTTTACCAGATAATGACCGCCCTGCAAAGTCACCCAGGGCGAATGTGAAAAAGCGCTGGGGACACCGGTCTGGATAAGCAGCAAGAGAACGAGCTGCCGGAAGGATTTGAAACTAAACGCGCGTTTCAAAATGAGACGTGCACTTATCCATTTACTATCTCACAAGGTTCGAGAGAACAACAACTTTTCTAGTTAGGCGGCAGGCTGGGAAGGCGAACTCTATGCATCTTGAGAGGTTGTCGCTGCCGCCGTCCGCGGCGGCAGGACACGGATGGGATCCTCTGGCGCCGCCTGCGTGCTGGCGGCGTGCTGCCGCTGAGGACAGACGGCAGCTACAACAATCAGTGCAAGCGCCGGATCGCATCGGGAATTCGTTTGCGCCTTACTGCCGCTGAGGAGAGATGGCGGCTACAACGTCTCAACGGGCGACGAATTTTCTGCTGATGATCGACTCGCCCGCGGGCGCAAAATGAATGACTGCTGCGATGCACAAGGCTCTTGCCTTGTCATGCGCGACGGCGTTACAACCGCGCCATGGCGACAACGATGGCTTTAACGGATGGGCCGCGCAAGCGGGTGCGCAGACCACGGGCGATGGCGGAACTCGGGGAGGGATCAGCAACTCAGGCAACGGAGTTGCCGTTGACGGTGCCAGTGGCCCAGGCGGCAATGATGCCGGGCCCAGCGTCAGGCACGATGCCTGATGTGGGCTGGCATTACCTCATTCGCAACTTGCAGCCGGTGGTCATCGCGCTGGCGTTTTGCCTCACCGCGATCGTGTGCGTGTGGATTGCTTCCAGCCGCACCCCGAGCAGTGCTGCGCCCCGGTTCCAAACCATCGACTTCGATGATGAAGAAGGGAAGACGTTGCTGAAGTTCGATCGCGAGAGCGGACGGGCCTGGCGGCTGTCGAAAATGCGGATTCCGGTGCGGGCGCGGAAAGCCGATGGAAGCACGGGGCCGCAGCTGGTTGCGGGATGGGAGGAAATCTCTCCGTCGTTTGAACAGGGAGTGCAGGAGACCTGGCACCGCATGGGCGCGCCTACGCCTGCGCCGTAACATAAGTGGCACGCCAGGTGCGGGAGCGGTGATATCGCGCTCTATCGCCTCCGCCTTAGCGGAATCCGTGAGACCATTTTTCCGAAAAGAATAATGGCGGCAATTCCGGCGCAGACCTTGGCGAAGAGTTCGCCGTGCTGCGCGTAGAAGGTGAGCCCGGGCTGCGTCGCAAGATTTACTTCACCGGCGAGCGTGCCTTCTTCAAATGTGCTGCCGCGATCGTCGCGCAGCATTTGCGTGACCCGCCCAAGATCATTGACGAAGCAAGTGACGCCGGTGTTAGCCGCACGCACCATCGGGCGGCGCGTCTCGACGCAGCGGAAAATGGCGTTGGCCAGATGTTGATGCGAGCCGGCTGAGTGCAGGAACCAGCCATCGTTGGTGACGGTGACGAGAAGATCAGCGCCCTTCAGCACAAACTGCCGAGTCAGCTCACCAATTGTATCTTCGAAACAAATCAGCGGCGCCACCCGGCCGCGATCGCCGGAAAGGTCAAAGACCGTGAACTCGTCGCCGGCATCGAAATCTTCCGGCACCTGGTCGCCAGCGATCTGCGCGAAGAGTGGAAAGGAATGGCGGAAGGGAATGTATTCGCCGAAGGGGACAAGATGCACCTTGCGATAAATCTGCGGCGCAGCACCGCGACGAATGAGCAAGGCGGCGTTGTAGACACGCTCCGGCTCCTCGTCGATCGCGCCGAGAAGGAGATCGACCCGGGTCGAGTCGGCCAGTCGCGCGACGTAATCTGATGATTCGCGGTCCTCCAAGACCGGCGCCGGCAACGCGCTCTCCGGCCAGACGAGCAACTGAACATCAGCCAATGAACTGAGTGCTAGTCTACTCAGGTGTTCGAACTTATCGAAGATGTTCTGTTTATAACGGAGATCGAACTTGTGTTCGCGCGGAACATTTGATTGCACGAGCGCGACGCGCAATGGACGCGTTTGCGGGCGCGTTTGCACCGCGCGCAGGCCGAGGGAAAAAACGGCAACGACACCGATAAGTGTGAGCGTTAGGTCAAAATGGGGCCGCATAAAGCGCCCCCGCGTTTCCTGCCAAAGTCGCAGCGCCGTTGCGGCGAAGATCGCATTGCAAAGCGCGACGACGAAACTGACGCCCGCCACCCCAGTCCATTCCGCGAGCTGGATCATCGGCCACGTCGCATGCAGCGCTACGCCCAATCCGTTCCAACCGAAGCCGGACATGAGCCAGCCGCGCGTCCACTCCAGCGCCACCCAGGCCGCAGCGAGGCTGAAGGCGAAGAAGAGATTGTGGGCCGAGCTCACCCAGGGTGACGCGGTCGGGAGCGTCGCCGGTTTAGCCTGCGCAAGCATCGCGCTCCATTTATCGACAGCCGCGATGCGCTGCTGCCGCGGCCGCATCATTCCGCAAAACCATGCCCAAACCGCGAAGTAGAGCCCGAGATAAAACGCCAGCACGAACCATCCGGGCGCGGTCACTGTCGTCAGCCAGAAGAAGCAGCACCAGAAAAACGTCAGCCCGCTAACGTAGCCAAGAGCAAGATCGCGCAGTGGGCCTCGTCGCGAGTTTTCGCCGGAGCAAAGCACCGCCAGAATGAGCGGCACGAGCGCAATCCAAACGAGCCAGCCTTGATCGAGCGGCGGTAGCGCAAATGCGCCGAGCAGGCCGCTGATGATCGCCGCCAGCCACGGCCAGAGCCGCAGCGCCCACTTCTTCACTTAGCTGCGGCGTCGCCGGCGTTGCGGCGCCTCGCGACTGCGCGATGGATGGATGCTATCGCGCAAATCATGCGCGTACGACGGATTTACCCGAAAGAAGGCGTGCTCGACATCGGCAATCGTGCGCACGTTCACTTTGCTCGAAAGCACATAGCCCATCGCGATCAGTCCCTCGAGTGTGTTAATCAGCTCGCCCGTTTCCATTTCATGGGTGCGCTCGAGAAGAAACTTGCCCGCCATGGGCGCGCCGGTCAGGCCAAGCGCTTTGAGCAAAGTGATCTCGCCGCCATCGAGGTTGAGTTCGCGTGCCACGGTCGAAATTTTGCTGGGAATGCCGCGCTGTCGAGAAGCTTATTTCGCCAGGCGCGCGTGAGCATCTGTCTGCAGCCAATCCCAGAGCGCAGTCAGCCTCTGACCCACTTCGGTTTTGGCTCGAGCCAGTTCCTCCGGCGACAACTGCCCCGCTTCGGGCCGCCTTTGCGCAAAGAGATAATACTTAATCTTTGGCTCCGTCCCAGAACCGCGCACGGCGATCCGGGTTTTGTCCTGTAATTCAAATATCAGCATCTTCTCCTTCGGAATTTCGTCGCCTTCGATGTCGCGGATTGTTTCGCGGGCGAAGTTCCGGGCCGCAACCACGGAAGTATTTAACATCTCCCGCGGCGGAATCTCGTCATAGGAGGCAAGAAGCCGCTGAATCTTCTCCGCTCCATCTGCGCCTTCGAAAAGGAGCGAGCCAGTCTTCTCGTCGAAATAGCCAAACTCGCGGTAGATCGCATCGAGTAGCTCATCCAACGCTTGTCCATTGACCTTGGCAAATGCAGCGACTTCGCAGAACATGATCGTTGCGCCATTTGCATCCTTGTCGCGCACGAAATCAGCGCCGCTGTAGCCATAGCTTTCTTCGCCACCGAAGACGTAGTAACTGGAGTTCGTCAGCCGTAGTTTGCGCGTTTCCGCCTCAGATAGCTCGCGATAGCTCGCCAGGCCAAGCGCGTCCTCATACTTGCCGAGCTTCGCCCCAATGTATTTAAATCCGGTCAGCGTCTCGACACAGCGTAGCCCAAACTTCTCCGCAATCGCCTTCTGCAGATCAGTCGTGACGAATGTCTTGATGATGACAGCGCGCGCAGCGTTCTCGCGATCCAGAATACCCTGGGCGAACAGCGTTCTGATGCGATACCATGCCAGAAGGGATCCGATCTGATTCCCGGTCAGCAACTTCATCTCGCCCGAGCCGGTGCGAACGGCAGTTCCCATGCGATCGCAGTCTGGATCAGTCGCGATGACAAGGTCTGCCTGCTCGCGTTGAGCTTGCTCGATGGCCAGCTTTAAGGCCTCGGCATTCTCCGGGTTCGGCGACTTTACCGTGGGAAAACGCCCATCGAACTGGTCCTGCTCTGGAACTACCGAAAAGGAAATGCCGAGCCTCGTTAGCATCGGCTTGATGATTACGCCACCTGTGCCGTGAATAGGTGTGTAGATGATCTTCAGTTCCCAAGCCTGTTTCAGTAGCTCGCGATCGAGCACGAGCGTCCCGAGTCGCTCCATGTATGCGAGATCGGTTTCGTCATTGGTGATAACAACCTCACCAGCGGACGCAGCCTCGGAGTTACGCTCGCTCCTCACGGCATTGACTTCAGCTATGATTCCACTCGCGTGCGGTTCAACTACCTGCGCGCCGTCGTTGAAGTAAACCTTGTAGCCATTGTCATACGGCGGATTATGGCTCGCGGTAATGACTATCCCGGCATCCGCATTGAGATAACGAACTGCGAAGGATAGCTCAGGGGTCGAGCGCGGGCCGGAGAAAACAACAGCATCACAGCCGTGCTCCGCCGCAACCTTTGCGCTTAGTTCCCCGAACTCCTTCGAGAAATGTCGCGTGTCATGCGCGATAACAAGCTTCGGCCGCCGTGCCGCGTTCTGTTTCCCCCGCCATTTCCTGACATAGCTGACCAGGCCTTGTGTCGCGCGCGCGACGTTAAAATAATTCATCGCGTTTGTGCCGACGCACGGATGCTGCGGCCGGCCGAGCTCGGTCGGCGTGCCGCGTTCCGCCGCCGTCACAATTTTGCCGATGGTGCGCCCACGCAGTCCGCCGGTGCCAAAGGCAAGCGTCTTATAAAAACGGTCGTTCAGCTCCGCCCATTCACCGGCGTCGGCGAGCTCGCTGATTACCTGCGGATATAGCGCGGAGGAGCCAGTCTTTAGCAGGCGCGCGATGTTTGCTGCGGCATCGGCCCGCAGCTCGCCCGCGGCAACGGCCACCGCGATGAGTCTGTCCAATTGTTCCGGCTCCGGCATGGGCGACCGCAAGCATTCCGGCGCTTCGCGCGTTTGCAAGTGCGGCCCGTGCGCGCAAGAAAAACAATTGCCTCACACCAGCGTGCAGCTTAGTAACTCGCGCTCGCGTTTTTCACCGTGAATATCCACGAATATCAGGCCAAGGAATTGCTCGTGCGTTTCGACGTCGCCACTACGCCGGGACGGGTGGCATCGACGCCGGACGGCGCCGAGCAGATCGCCTTTGAAATGGCGCCCGCGGAGATGGTGGTGAAGGCGCAGATTCATGCGGGCGGTCGCGGGAAGGGAACTTTTGCCAATGGATTCAAAGGCGGCGTGCACGTCTGCAAAACGTCGGATGAAGTGCGCGAAGCCGCCGGCAAAATGCTTGGGCAAACCCTGGTGACGCATCAGACCGGACCAGCCGGACGCGTCGTGAACAAAGTGCTGGTGGCTGAAGCGGCCCACATCGCCCGCGAAATCTACTTCGCCATTTTGCTCGATCGCGCGACGGCTGCGCCATTGATTGTCGCGAGCACGGAAGGTGGAGTGGAAATCGAAGCCGTGGCGGCGAAAACGCCGGAGAAGATCGTGCGCGAGCCGGTTGATCCGCTCGCCGGCTTGCAGCCGTTCCAATCGCGCAAGCTGGCGAAGCAGCTCGGACTTGAGTCATCGCAGTTAAAGGCCGCGGGCAAGTTATTCGAGGGACTTTATCGAACCTTCATCGGCCTCGACTGCTCGATGGTCGAGATTAATCCGCTTGTAGTTACCAAGGAGGGGCAACTACTCGCGCTCGACGCCAAGTTCAACTTCGACGACAATGCACTTTATCGTCACCCTGAAGTAGCAGCCATGCGCGACACCGCGGAGGAAGATCCGCGTGAGGTGGAAGCTTCCAGGCACGGACTGAACTACATCGGCTTGAATGGAAACATCGCCTGCCTTGTTAACGGCGCGGGCCTGGCCATGGCCACGATGGACATCATTAAGTTCTATGGCGGCAATCCGGCTAACTTTCTCGACGTCGGCGGCAGCGCCACGGAGGAACAGGTCACGGAAGCATTCAAGCTTCTGGTGGGCGACAAGAATGTGCAGGCAATCCTGGTCAACATCTTCGGTGGAATAGCCAAGTGCGATGTCATCGCGCAGGGAATCATCAACGCCGCAAAGACAGTGAAGCTAAATGTGCCACTTGTCGTTAGGCTGGAAGGAACGAACGTCGAGAAAGGTAAACAGTTGCTGCAAGAGAGCGGCCTCACCGTGATTACCGCGGACGATCTCGGAGATGCCGCGCAGAAGGTAGTGAAGGCAGCGAAGGGCGCGAAAGATACGTAATGGGCGCTTTCCACATAGATTGCCGGATTGCCAGTCATCTGCAGCGCAGACATTGGCATGCAGTGCAGCGTTTACTCGTGGATACAGGAAGTGAGTTTACCTGGATCGCGGAGACGACGCTTATGGCAGCGGGTATTCCAAAGGAGGAAAAACAGTGGACGTTCGTCATGGCAAACGGAATGCAGATTACCCGGAGCGTCGGTTTCGCTTTAGTCGAAGTGGAAGAGGTCGCGACGACCGATGAAATCGTCTTTGCACAACCTGGCGACCTTCAACTTCTTGGCTCGCGCACGCTCGAAGGCTTAAACCTGCGTGTGGATACTTTCGCGAAGAAGCTTGTCGCGGGCGGCCCCATTCTGGCCGCAGGAGGAGCACAATGAAAGCTACGGAAATCGCATTCACCGGAGTTCCCGTCACTGACATGAAACGCGCGCGCGCCTTCTATGAAGGTGTGCTCAATCTCCAGGTCTCCGGCGAATACGGTGATGGCGCCTTTGTTGAATACAACGTCGGCCCACATACGCTCGCTCTTGCCAGTGTGGGTGAGCAGTGGAAACCGTCGGACCAGGGGACAAGCGTGGCCATCGAGGTGGAGGATTTCGAAGCCGCCATACAAAAGCTGAAGGTGGCAGTGATTCGTTTTGCCGCGGAGCCGATGGAGACGCGCGTCTGCCACATGGCGGTGGTGCAGGATCCCGACGGCAACAAGATCATTATTCACAAACGCAAAGGTAACCTATCATGATAAAGGAAGTCGCATTCGTAGCTATCGCCGTTTCAGACAAGGAGCGGGCGCGCAAGTTCTATCAGGGGACGCTAGAGTTAAAGCCAAGTACGACGGCTTTGGAAGGATCATGGGTGGAGTATGAGATTGGGGCGACCACCATCGGCGTTGGTTGTCACCCAGCGTGGCAGCCTTCGCGTGATGGTACTACGGTCGCGTTCGAAGTCGATGATCTGGACAAGAGCATCGCGCAGCTAACAGAACGTGGTGTGACTTTTGACATTCCTAAGACGGAAACGCCAGTTTGCTGGATGGCGCAGTTCCGCGATCCGGACGGGAACAAGCTCGTCATCCACAAGCGCAAAGGGGAGTGAACGCTGTAGCGCAAACATCTTCCCCTTCACCTCAATCCTCTCCCCTCGGGAGAGGAGGACGCGCAGCGCCAGATGAGGGGCAGAACTCGGCTTCGTATGTCCATCCTGGCTGATAAGAACACGCGGCTGTGCGTGCAGGGAATTACCGGGAGCGCCGGTGGTTTCCACGCGCGGCAGTGCATGGAGTATGGCACGAATGTCGTGGCCGGAGTTACTCCAGGTAAAGGCGGGCAGAAGTTCGATGGGAAGGTGCAGGTGTTCGACACAGTCGCAGAAGCTCGTGGCCAAACCGGCTGTAATGTCGCAATGATCTTCGTGCCCGCGCCGGCCGCAGCTGATTCCCTCCTCGAAGCTATTAACGCGGGCGTGGAGCTGGTTGTTTGCATCACCGAAGGTATTCCGGTGATGGACATGATGCGCGTGAAAGCGCAGATGCGCGGAAAGCCCGGACGGTTGATTGGGCCAAACTGCCCGGGCATAATAACACCCGGCGCGGCCAAGATTGGTATTATGCCGGGCTATATTCACAAGGCCGGAAATGTGGGAGTGATCTCGCGCTCCGGCACGCTGACCTACGAAGCTGTCTGGCAGCTAACGAGTCGCGGCTACGGACAGTCGACCTGCATCGGTATCGGCGGCGATCCGATCAACGGCATGTCTCATCTCGATGCGGTCAAGCTATTCAATGACGACCCGGGAACGGAGGCGCTCATTCTGATCGGTGAAATTGGCGGAGCTGCGGAGGAAGAAGCAGCGGCCTGGATCAAAGATAATTGCCAGAAGCCAGTGGCGGCTTTCATCGCCGGGGCGACGGCGCCGCCGGGCCGGCGCATGGGTCACGCCGGAGCCATCGTTTCGGGAGGCAAAGGCACGGCGGCTGGGAAAATCGAGGCACTGAAAGCAGCTGGTATCGCGGTGGCGGAGACGCCGGCAGCCATGGCCGACACGTTAATTGCGCGCATGAAGGCATCTGATAAAGTTTGACATTCACAATGACCATTGACGAAGTCCGGAATGCCGTTCACGCCGCGCCTTTCGTGCCTTTCGTGCTTCATTTGGCAGATGGGCGTGCGGCTGAGATTCCGCATCCTGATTTCATCGCCGTCACCGGTCCGGGTCGGCACGTGATCGTCACTTATACTACCCGGTCCGGGTGGAGCGTTATCGATCTTTTGCTCGTGACGGAGCTCGAAGTTCAAGCAGGCGATCGGCGACAATGATTTCACGAGGGCTGGAAGGCATTGTCGCGAACACGACGCGACTTAGCGATGTGATCGGTGACAAAGGTCAGCTGATCTACTGCGGCTACGATATCAATGAGCTGGCCGGCAAAGTCAGTTACGAGGAGGTCGTTTATTTACTTTGGAATAACCGGCTGCCGAATCGGGCTGAGTTAGAGAAATGCGCGAATCAACTCCGCAGCGAGCGCGAGTTGCCGGGCGGCGTAATCGATTTCATCAAAGCGGCGCCGAAAGAGGCGAACCCGATGGACGTGATTCGCACCGCCGTTTCGATGCTCGGGCTGTTTGATCCCGACATTGATAAAGAAGCGACGCCGGAGATCAACAAGAGCCGGGCTCGCAGTATCACAGCAAAGATCGGAGTTATTGCCGCCTACTTTCATCGCGCCCGCTGCAGTAAGTCATTGCCACCAGTCCGCACAGATCTCGGTGAGGCAGCGCACTTCCTTTACCTGATGTGCGGGGAAGCGCCGTCGCAGGAAGCGGCCGAGACTCTCGATGTCGCTTTCGCCCTTCATGCTGATCATGGCATGAACGCATCCACCTTCAGCGCGCGCGTGACTATCTCCACCTTATCCGACATTTACTCGGCCATCACCTCAGCTATCGGCACCTTGAAAGGGCCGCTTCACGGCGGCGCGAACGAAGGTGTGATTCATATGTTGCAAGAGATCGGCGAGGAGAAGAATGTCGATGCTTACATAGAAAGGCAGCTCGCCGATAAGAAGAAGATCATGGGCATCGGGCATCGCGTTTACAAGACGCTCGACCCCCGCGCGCCGCATCTCCGCGCCATGGCAGTGAAGCTGAGCGAGAAGCTCGGCGAACCGAAGTGGATCCGCATGAGTGAGCGAATTGCGGAGTTGATGAAGGAGAAGAAGAAGCTAAACGCGAACGTGGATTTTTACTCTGCCACCGTCTACTACTCGTTAGGTATTCCGACCGATCTCTTTACGCCCGTGTTCGCGATCGCGCGCTGCTCGGGCTGGTGTGCGCACGTGCTTGAGCAATTGGAAGACAACCGGCTTTACCGGCCACTGAGCGAGTATGTGGGCGAGCCAGTCGGCAAGAAAGTAGTTCCCATCGACGAGCGGAGCTGAGTTGTAGAGGCGTTTGTGTCAAACGCCGGCGCGCCGCCAGTTGCCGCCCACCCGGCGCTTGGCACAAGCGCCTGTACACGGCAGCTACTCCGCTGGTTTGTTTACCCGCGGGTCATACGTGCCGCTTGCTGGATTGGCATACTTCCAGTCCATTGCCATCCGAATCCGAGCGCGGCCGCTGGGATGGTCGAAGAAGATGAATTCCTCCAACGCGGTGGGCTCCATCTTGCGATATTTGCCGAGTTTAAGCGCGACCTGCGCCATCCCATCTGGCTCGCGTGAGGCGTTGATCCCGAAGGCATCCGCCTCGCGCTCGATTGTGCGGGTGAGAGTATTGGAGACCGGTGTGAGGAGGAAAGCGTAGCTGCTAAAGATCAACACGAGCAAGGGAAAGCCGGCTAAATCAGCGATGCCACTGACCTGCCAGTTTGCGCCGCGTTTCCTTAGCAGAGTTTCGAAAGTAGCGCCGGCTACGCTGAAGCCAATGAAGGTGAGAATGGCGAACGCCATGATGATCTTGGCGCCGTGATTGAGAACATAGTGGCCCATTTCATGAGCCATTACTTCGCGAATCTCAGGCAGGCTGCATTGATTAAGCAGATTGTCGTTTAGCGCGATGCGGGTGGTTCCGGCGAGGCCGGACACATTCGCGCTCACGCGTTTAGTCTGCCGCGATTGATCAACGACAAAGACCTGGGTCACTGGTATCTCGTTAGCTCGGGCGAGGGCAAGGATGGGATCGCGAACCTTTGGATCGGTCAGAGGGGTATATTTGTTAAACAAGGGCTGGATGAATACAGGCGCAGTGAGATCGACGATCGTGAAAAGAATAACGGTGACTACGGTGCCCCAGATCCACCAGGTGCGGCGGGTCACCGCGAAGATGCGGTAGAGGAGGGCGAGCGCGATCGGCAGAAGGATGAGCGAAATGACGAGGCCTTTAAGTTCGTCACTGAGCCACGCGGCCAAGGTCTGATTGGACATGCCATATTGATGTTCACGAATAAAGCGTTCATAACAGGCGAGCGGCAAGCTCAGTACCCAGGTGATAAATGCGAAGCCCAAGCCGTAAAGTGCCGCCTGAAGCGCTGGCCGATTGGTTATTTTGGCGGCGAGGTTACGAAGTCGTGCCGAGGCTCGAGTCGTTAGAAGCAACATCGCGACTGCAGCGCTGAGAAGATAATTCCAAAGAATAAGCCAGTAGCCGCCCTCGAAGTAAGCGTCGGACTTTGCCTTCTCCTCCGGCGGAATGGTGGCGAGCCAGGCCCGAGTGGCTGTTTCGGCGTCGGCAATTCCAGCCGGTGTCGCGGCTGGCGGCGGAGTGGATCGGGGAACGCTGGAACTCTGTTCGCCGTAGGCGAGAAGCGATGAAACAGTGAGTGCGAACAGGAAAACGAAGCAGCGAAACATGACTAATATATACTCGATGAATTTAATCGCCGGAAAACCTTTTCTCCCGATGCGATTATTATCGACCAGACGACTCTATTTTGGTTGTGTTTATATTATGAAAGCCATCTATGCCTTGGTGGTCTGCGCTCTACTCAGTGCAGCTGCGGCAGAGACGCCCCCGGTGGATGCGGCATTATGCGGGCCTTACCCGAAGAACTACAAGGAAATCGTCTGGAACTGGCTGCAAGGCATGCTGCTCGATGCGGACAGCGCAAAGATAGAGTGGCAGGGCGAACCGAAACCAGCAGACTTGGGAAGGGACGGCGAGCATCTTTGCGGATGGCTCGTCGAGTTCCGGGTAAATTCGCGGAACCGTTTCGGCAGTTACACCGGCAAGCAATCGC
>JBBPYF010000123.1:0-3634 GCA_038200165.1 Chthoniobacterales bacterium
CGCTAGGGTCCGCTGATGCGTATTGCCACGTGGAACGTCAACTCGATCATCGCGCGCCTTCCGCGGCTTGAGCAGTGGCTCGACGCGACTGCGCCGGACGTCGTCTGTCTCCAGGAAACGAAATGCAGCGACGATCAGTTTCCAGAGATGGCGCTCTCGACCGCCGGTTACCGCGCCGTCTTCCACGGGCAGAAATCTTACAACGGCGTGGCCATTCTCGCCCGTGGCGAGCTGCGCGACCCCGAGCCGTCGCTCTGTGACGAAGTAAAGGATGAACAGGCGCGCGTCATCACCGCCACTTTCGCCGGCGTGCGCATCTTTTGCATTTACGCGCCGAATGGCCAGGCGGTTGGCTCACCCGCCTTCGAGTACAAACTGCAATGGTTCCAACGGCTGCGCGATTGCCTTGCGCGGGCGCAGCAAACGTTCAACGAAGTGATTGTCTGCGGCGATTTCAACGTCGCGCCGGAAGAGCGCGACGTGCACGATCCGGCGTTGTGGGAGGGAGCGATCATGTGCTCGCAACCGGAGCGCGCCGCCTTTGCCGGGCTCGAGCAACTTTGCCTGCGCGACACCTTGCGCATTCATCATCCCGAGCCGGGTCTCTTCACCTGGTGGGATTACCGCATGCTCGCATTCCCGAAGAATCGCGGCCTGCGCATCGATGGAATTCTGGCCAGCGAAACTCTGGCCGCACGTTGTGTCGCTGCCGGCATCGACCGCGACATGCGCAAAGGCAAAGATCCCTCGGATCACGCGCCGATCTGGGCTGAGTTTGGGGATGGGAGGTAAGCCCGTCATCCCGAGCGAAGTCGAGGGATCCCGCCGCGCTACCCGAAAGGTAACTTCCGCGGGATTCTTCGACTCCGCTTCGCTCCGCTCAGAATGACGGCTATTTTTGATGCCTTGTGGTGAAAGCGACCGCCACCCTCCTCGTCACCAATCCGCCGCCCAAGCCGCTCATGATTTGGGATGGCGATTGCCATTTCTGCCGCGGTTGGGTTGAACGATGGCGCGCGCAAACCGGCGATCGCGTCGAGTACGAACCCTCGCAGCAAATCGCGGCGCGGTTTCCAGAAATCGATCCCGCAGAATTCAATGACGCCGTCATTCTCGTTCTGCCGGACGGCGAAGTCGTCCGGGGCGCCGAGGCCGTCTTTCGGTCATTGAGTCTGGCGCCGCGCCGCGCGTGGCTACTTCGCGGATATCAGAACCTTCCGGGAATCGCGCCGATTTGCGATGCAGCTTATCGCTTCATCGCCCAGCGACGACAGCTCGCTTCGGGAGTGACTCGCTTGCTTTGGGGACGGGACGTTTCGCAACCGACCTACCTCACCACGCGCCGCATTTTTTTGCGCGCGCTCGGCCTCATCTATCTCATCGCGTTCATCTCCCTTTGGGTGCAAATCGACGGCCTCATGGGCGAGCGCGGAATTCTGCCGGCGCGCGATTTCTTTTCCGCCGTGCGCGCCGAGTACGGCGCGCGCGCGATCGCCGCGCTGCCAAGTTTATGCTGGCTTGACGCCTCTAACTTCGCGCTCCACGCACTCTGCGCCGCCGGCGTTGTCGCCGCGGCGATGCTCACGATTGGCTTCGTTCCGATTCCCGCGCTGCTTGTCTGCTTCGCGAGCTATCTCTCGCTCACAATCGCCGGGCAAACATTCTTCAGTTTCCAATGGGACATTCTTCTCCTCGAGACCGGCTTCCTTGCCATCCTGTTTGCCCCGGCGGGCCTCAGCCTCGCGCGGGTCGCGCCTGCATCCGGCGTCGCGCTGTTCCTCCTGAAGTTTCTGCTCTTCAAACTGATGTTCATGTCGGGCGTAGTGAAGCTCACCAGCGGCGACGATTGCTGGTGGAATCTGACCGCACTCGATTACCACTACTGGACCCAGCCGCTGCCGACGGTTTTCGCCTGGTTCGCCGACAAACATCCCGAGTGGTTCAAGAAATTTTCCGTCGGCTTTTGTTTCGCCATCGAAATCATCGTGCCGTTTTTCATCTGGGCCCCGCGCCGATTGCGCCTCGCCGCGGCAGCCTTGCTCATCGCGCTGCAATTCGCCATCGCCATCTCTGGCAACTACTGCTTCTTCAACCTGCTGACGATCGCGCTTTGCCTCCTGCTCATCGATGACGCGACTTGGCGGTGCCTTCATCGCGGAGCTGTCGACAATACCGTCATCCCGAGCGGAGCGGAGCGAAGTCGAGGGATCCCGCTGCTCAACCTTGCCGCACTCATCAGTACTCTCCCGCTGAATCTTTGGCTCTGTTACACCGCTTTTAAACCGGAAGCCGGTTGGCCGCGCCCGCTCGCTTTCGTCTACCGCTACATCGAGCCGTTTCGAATCGTCAACGGCTACGGCCTCTTCCGCGTCATGACGAAAGAGCGCCCCGAAATTCAGGTCGAAGGCAGCGCTGATGGCATCGACTGGCTCCCCTACGATTTTAAATGGAAACCCGGCGACGTAAATCGCGCGCCGCGCTGGAACGCGCCGCACCAGCCGCGGCTCGATTGGCAGATGTGGTTCGCTGCTCTCGGTAGCGCGCGCCGGGAACTTTGGTTCCAGAATTTCATGCTGCGCCTTCTCGAAAACGACCCAGCCGTCACCCGGCTTCTCGCGCGCAATCCATTCCCCGATCAGCCGCCTCGCTACGTCCGTGCCATTCTCTTCAAATACGAATTCACTTCAGCCGCTGAACACCGATCCAGCGGCGCCTGGTGGAAACGCCGCGAGATCGGCGAATATTTTCCCGAAGTCTCGCTCAAGGATTTCAGTCGCTGACACTCTCAGGATGGCGTTCCGAGCGGCGCTGAGGAACTCAAGCCCGGTTGAGTAATCCTAAAGGACAGCGAGCATCCTCTCACACTGCGAAGAACGGGGCCTGTTAAAACTCTTCCGAACTGCGCCAGGAGCACCTGTAAAACAGGAAATTCGATCCGGATTCCTCGTTTCGGAGCTGCGAAACGAGAATCCCGCCGAGATTTCGGCGTTCAGAGCTGTAAACCGGAAAATCGTTTCCCGATCGTCCATTTAGAACTGTAAAAAAGGAAGTTCCGTCGTAAGATCGCGAATTACAGCTGTAAAACGCCGGATCGGGAAACGGTTTGGCCGGTTACAGTCAAAACCGGTGAAAACGCGCCGCAGTTTGCTCTTTCGAAGGATCGCCACAGACATTTAACAGCATCGAATTCTGTTTGGAGGTTTCCGGCAGAAAATCTTTCGCCGAGGTTATTCACCGCCTAACCGCGTTCACTTCTCAGAGCATGTGGCACGTACTTATTCACATCCCGGCGTACTAGTTCGAAGGAATGCGGAGAAAAATATTGTTGACGGACACCGCTGGATTTTCCTAAACCGCTGACAGCTCGACCGCTGACGCTAACTTGACTCCCGGCTTACCCCCAGAGCCAACTTCGGTGCCTTCGCCCGAGCGTAACCAACCCGAGGAGATACATGAAATTCGTTTCCGCAGTACTCGCGGCGAGCTGCATCGTTTGCTACGCCGCTTCCATCCAAGCTCAATCGGCCAGCGCCGCTCTGCCACTGATTGATCGCGGCCCTGCCGCCGCGATCTCTCTCGAGAGCGCAGGCGCAATTAACCTCACCAGCGCGCACGGCTATTTCGGTCGCGTCGC
>JBBPYF010000124.1:0-17051 GCA_038200165.1 Chthoniobacterales bacterium
CGCGAATGTGACTGAGGAACTGGTTGCCCAGTCCTTCGCCCGCGCTCGCTCCCTTGACCAGTCCGGCGATATCAACAAACTCGATCGCTGCCGGCACGATCTTCTGCGAGCGGGAAAGTTTCGCCAGCACATCGAGCCGCGCATCCGGTACCGTGACCACGCCGACGTTTGGATCAATCGTGCAGAACGGATAATTAGCCGCCTGCGCCTTGTGAGTGCGGGTGACGGTATTAAACAACGTCGACTTGCCAACATTCGGCAAACCGACAATTCCAGCGCCCAACATAAGCGCGCACCATAGCCGCTCTGCGCCGGGAGGGCGAGCGTCCCGCGAGCCGCAAAGTCGTTACGGAGTACGCTTGCGGCAGCAACGATGAATTAGGAGCTGGCGTGGGACTTCTTCCTTCTGCATTGACGCTCCTTTTGGTCGCGCTGTCGTAAAGGCTTCCTGTCGCGACGAACCTGGCGAAGGCGGATCGTCGTCGAGCCAGAAGAGATGCCGGTGAAGCAAACAACCTGCCGACGCGCTGCCTTTATCATTGACTGACAGTAAGATGCGCCTCAGGGTGAGGGCTTAGTAGGCGTGTCGAAGCGCGCAGTCTTCTTCGATGGGGCTCATCCTTAAAGGGGATCCGGGTTTTGGGTGTGCTTCCCTCAACCCAAACCCAAGAAAGAAAGGACCCATGAAATTAATCACCGCCACTCTTGTGGCCATCACTGGGCTCAGCCTGTGCGCTGCGCCCCTAGTCCTCGCGGAGGACGATTCGTTCGTCGGCAAATGGAAGTTCAATCCTGACAAGAGCCAGCTCAACGGCCTTACCTATAAGGTCGATGAAGCCGGGACTGGCCAATATAAGTTCACCTTCGGTGACGACACCGAAACGCTCACCCTCGGCAAGGAGCATCTGACCAAGTACGGCAACACCTGGTTGATCACTCAGAGCGGCCCAAACGCATGGAAGTGGGTGCAAAAGCGAGACGGCAAAGTCACATCCGACGCTATGTGGACCGTTGCGGCCGACGGGGCCACCTCCACCTACGTCAGCACGGAGATGCGCCCGGATGGTTCCAGCTCTCACGATGAAACCAGACTAAAGCGGACTGCCGGCGGAACCTCCGGCTTGGTCGGCACCTGGGAAAGCACGGAGATAAAGGTGGGCTCGCCCACGGTCATCGAAATGGCGAAGTGGGGAGGAAACGGCTACTCAATGAAGAGCCCGGCGTATCGAGGGGAAACGGACTTTAAACTCGATGGCAAAGATTACATTCCCAAAGGACCGCGAGTGGCCAAAGGCACTACCGTTTCAGGGAAAGCGATCGATGCTCACACCATGGAGCTCACCTACAAGCTGAAAGGCAAGACGACTGAGACCGATCGCTGGGAGCTTTCGGCGGATGGCAAGACGCTGACTGAAACGGTCAACTATTCCGGCGAAAGCAAGCCCGAGATCGACGTTTACGAGCGTCAATAGTCCCGCAATCACCGATTGTAAAATGCACGAGCACCTGCCGTCGTCAGCTGACGGCGGCAGATGTTCTGGTGCCGACGGTCACTGGTTCAAGTCAGCGAGTATCTTCGCGAATCAGGTCCGACCCCTTGAAGTTCCTGAAATCGGGAGCACACGCGCCACCGCGTGCGAACCGATAACGCGCAGCGGAGCTGCGTCCCAACTGTCAAAGTGAGGACGGGACCGCCTGATCTCAGCGTTAGGCGGCTTTGAGATTTTTGGAAAGCTTCAGGTTTCTGACTTCTCAGCGATCACGCTCTGTCGCCAGGGTGGTCTGCGTTTTGCTCTCTCAGCACCCAGAGTTCATGAAAGACCGCTTACGCATTTTAACTGTTGAGGATGAGCCGGCCGTGACGCAGCTGCTCGCGCTCATATTGGGCGGTCCGTGCGCGAAAATAACCAACGCCTGCGATGGCTGGATGGCGCTCATGAAAATCGGCGCCGCCGCCGAACCTTTCGACGTCATTATTACCGATCATTGCATGCCGCGTATGAACGGACTGGAATTGGTGCGTCGGCTGCGGGTGCGCAAGTTCGCGGGCAAGATTGTTGTCCTCTCGGCCTATCTGACCGAGGAGAACATCCAAGCCTACGAGGAATTGCAGGTGGACATGATGCTCGCGAAACCCTTTGATGTAGGAGAGTTGCAACTTGCGATCGACCTCCTCACGAAAAAACCCTCAGCGCCGGCCACCGCGCCCTCGACAGCGCCGGCATAAGCTCTGGCATCGTCGCGATAATATTTGATCCTGACTAATACTCGCGAACTTTGCTCGTGTGCAGCGCGCGTTCCACAGCTTCCAGCAAATTTGAAACGCGACCGGTGTTTTGCCGGTGCCAGTCGCCATCGTCAGGAGCACTCGGCGCTTGCCGGTGACGATTGCTTCGACAGCGCGGTTGATGGCGATTTGCTGATAGTAACGCTCGCCTTGTTTCAGGGCGAAATTGATCGGAGTGAGCAGCTGGCCCACAGCGGTTTCGTCCTTCAGCTCCTGACCGTCGCGGTATCGCTGCCAAAGCTCTTCCGGTGTCGGATAGCTGACGATCGACTTCTCAACTCCGGCGAAGTAGTCGAACTCGAGAATATCCGGGCCGTTGCTCGCGTACGCGAATTTTAGACCAAGCATTTGTGCGTATTGCTTCGCCTGCTGCAGTCCATCAGCAGCAGTTTTGTATTCAGGCTTCGCCTCGACCACAGCGAGCGCGGGAAGTCACGTCGGTACCGAAGGAGGTAATCGACACGTTTCGGTGGCCGGCGAACAAAGCTCTTCCCGACGGGCACGATTCTGCCGTCCGTGATTGTACGCTGCTCAGCTATGGAGTAAGGCTCATCACCCCACCCCGAGGCTTGCAGCTTCGGGACAACAAACTTCCTGCACGTATCGGCTTCGGTCGGTATGAGGGGAGCGCCGTTTTATCGGAAAAACCGCGGAAAAGCAAGGCCGCGCCAATGGCGCGGGTTATCTGTTATTTGTTAATGGTTAGTGGGTGACGCAGCATAGCTGCGCGTTATTCGCCGTTCACCACGGCGAATCCGTCCGACGGCGGATCAGTTATTGGTTATTTGGCGGAACTCAGCCGCCTTCGCAGAGGCTAAGGCGTGCCAAGGAAGTCAGAGGAAAAGATGAACGCGGCAAGATTTCGTTCGTGGGAGAAGGGGAAACGGACGATGGTGCGCCATGACAGCGTCCCACACTGTGATCGCCATTAAGTCCGAGCGTGCCGGCGGGTGGGAGGCGGATGAAGGGGAAGGTGTGCGCTCTTCTTTTGCCACCAGACAGCAGGCGATCGAGTATGGGATACAGCGGATCGCTTTTCACCGGGGCGAGCTGCGCATCCATAATGACGACGGGAGCCTGGAGCGCACGATCGCGTTTAACGAAGCGGGCGATCCGATCCCAAAACGATGAATATGTCCGCAGAGGAAGACATCACGGTGACCTGCCAGAACTGCGGGGAAGAGATCACCAACTCTCGCGCTTACTTTCAAAAGCGCGACTGGGAGTGCCCGCATTGCGGCGCCAGTATGATAAGCGATTCGGAACGCGGGCAAGGCTGACGCAGCTTCGCTGCGAGTTATCGGTTAATCGTTGATGGTTAATGGGGACGCGCTGCGCGCGAGTTATCGTTATCGGTGACACAGCGGGGCTGCGGGTTATTGGTTATTAGTGACGCAGAATATCTGCGCGTTATCAGTTTAGGGTTATCGGAAGTGGCGACATCGGCAGCGACGGCTGGGATGGGTAAGCGTTATGCGCGGCCGACCGCTTTGCAATTTGTGATGCGGCCAAGGCTGCAGTTTGATGGTTTTCATTATCGTTAAGAGACTAGGGTTGCTGGATGCCGCCTCTTTCTATTCTTGATCTCGCCTTTGTTCCTGAAGGCGGGACGCCGGCAGATGCTCTCCGCAATACGCTGGACCTGGCGCAACATGCGGAGAGGTGGGGTTACCGGCGCTTCTGGCTGGCGGAACATCACAATATGGTCGGCATCGCCAGCGCGGCGACGGCGGTCGTGATCGGGTATGTGGCGGCGGGCACCCGCGCGATCCGGGTGGGCGCGGGCGGGATCATGCTGCCGAATCATTCTCCGCTGGTGATCGCGGAACAGTTCGGCACTCTGGAGACGCTTTATCCGGGAAGAATCGATCTTGGGCTAGGGCGGGCCCCGGGAACGGATCAGCGCACGTTGCTGGCATTGCGGCGCGATCCAATGAGCGCCGATGCGTTTCCAGATGATGTGGTGGAGCTGCAGCAATTTTTCGAAGAAGCGCAGCCAGGCCAAAACGTGCAGGCAGTGCCAGGTGCGGGTATGGCGGTGCCGCTCTGGATTCTCGGGTCGAGCTTGTTCGGCGCTCAGCTGGCCGGGATTCTCGGTCTGCCTTATGCATTCGCATCGCATTTCGCTCCGGCGGCGTTGATCCCGGCGTTGCAGGCGTATCGCAGTGAGTTCAAGCCATCAAAGCAACTTGAGCGAGCGCACGCGGCGGCAGGAGTGAATGTGTTCGCCGCAGAGACCGACAAGGAAGCGCGACGACTATTCACTTCCGCGCAACAGAGCTTTACCCGAATGCTGCGGGGGACGCGCGGGCGACTTCCGCCGCCGATCGATGACATCGAGACCTTTTGGACGCCGCCGGAAAAGGAGAAGGCTTCCGCCATGCTCAACCGGTCATTCGTCGGTTCGGGTGAAACGGTGCGCGTCGGCCTGGAGCAGTTCGTGGAAGGAACAGGCGTGGACGAATTGATTGTCGCTTCAGCTATCTATGATCACGCGGCGCGGTTGCGCTCGTATGAGATTTTGTCGGAGAAGCTGAAAAGCTGAGGGGCCAAGGTTGAGGTCAGAGCGCTTAGAGCTTGCCCAGCACCCACCGCCCTAAGGCGGGAGCAATGAAACAGCCGAAGACGGCGGCAGCTACAAGGCAGCTATCGGTTACGACACTTACTTCTGCTCGAATAGATCGGAACGCGACACACGCTCGCCTTTGAAGAAGACAGTCGAGATCGAAGAAAGCGCCTTCACATCCTGCAACGGATTGCCATCGACAATGAGCAGCGAGGCTTCCTTGCCTTTTTCCACGGTGCCGATGCGCTTGTCTGCGCGCAAAAGTTTTGCCCCATTGTTCGTGGCGGCTTCAAGCGCAACTTCGACGGGAATCCCAGCCGCGACCCATAGCTCAACTTCATGTTGCACCGTCGGCCCGTGCAGCACGTAGAAGTTGCCCGCATCGGTGCCGGTGACAAGCATGACGCCAGCGTGCCAGGCCTTGAGCAGGTTCTTCGATCCCATTTCCACCGACATAGGGTAATGGCTCAGACCTTCGCGCAGACCTTTGTATTGCTCGGCCGTGGCCGCCTTTTCCGAACCGGAAAGCAACTCCTTCGTCGTCACTTGCTCAACGAGCGAACGTTTCAGTAAAGATGTGTCGCCTTTGCCAAAAGTCGTTAATCCTTCAGCCACACTCAACGTCGGATCGAGCGCAATGTCGTGCGTCTTCATCTCGGCGATGGCGCGGTCAGAAATTTCGTCGGCAAACGAGCCGTGCTCGATCGAATTCGCGCCGGCGCTGATGGCATCGTCCACGTCGATGGCTTTGCCGGTGTGAACCGAGAGCGGCAAGTTTTTGGCGTGCGCTTCATCGCCCACTGCGCGCAGCAGATTTACATCCATGCGATTGAAGGGGTAATCAGGCACGCCTGACTCGAGTACGCCTTTGATGGCATCGGCTCCTTTGCTCGCTACTTCATCAACCATCGATTTGGCTTCCGCCGCCGCCTTAGGCAGCCGCACAAACTGAGCTAGAAAACCTGGGCGCATGTTTTCCGGCATGAAACGCGCGTATTCAGTGCCGTGACCTCCCTCAGCGGTGAAGAGGGGGTCGCAAAAGAATAGCTCCGCCCCTAGCTTTTCTCCCGTGCCGAACTTCTTCCGCAACTCGATCATCTTATCGAGCGGATCGCCGGCGCTGCGCACCGCGGTAATTCCGCAATACAAGTAGGCGGCCAACTCATGCTCGAGGTTTTTTGGGTCGAACGCCTTCGATTGGTCCTCGTAGAACCCGCCACTTGCGCCCAGATGCACATGCGCATCGATCAATCCCGGCAACACCGTCTTCCCCGCGGCGTCGAGCGCTTTAGCCTTCAACGATTCCGGCGTGGGCGCGTTCCCCTCGTAAATCTCGGCAATTTTCTCTTCCTTAATCAGCACCGAACCGGACTCGATGACCTTCCCGTTACCGACGAAGATGCGCGCGTTTTGCACCAGCCAAGTGCGGCCGCGGTCGACCTGGCGGTTCAGTATCTTTGCTTTTGTAAATCTCCTGTTTGCTCCAGGCCTGGTAAACGCCGAGGAAGACAAACGGCAGCAATACCGCCAGCACCCATAGCTTCGCCGCGGGCCGAAGCTTCTCCTCTTTCTCCCAGCGGAATAGTTTGGTGGCAATAAAGAGACCTACGCCACCCGCGATCAACAACGCCAGCACAGACCGCCAGTTTTGCGCGACTGATTCGCCGCCGGTCAGGATGCGCGATACGCCGGTTGTGACATAGGTGGCAGGAATAAACTGCGCAACCGTTTGCAGCCAGCCGGGCATGAAGGTGAGGGGAATAGTCGCCCCGCTGAGTAACAGCATCGGCATGTAGACGAGGTTAATCAGCATCTGTGCTTCCTGGGTTGAATTAACTACCGCCGCAATGATGAGGCCGATGGAACGGATAGCAATCGCTCCGATGCAAACGAAGAGGAGATAGGAAAGCAGGTTAGCCGGGAACGTCATGCCGTAGATAACCTTCGCCAGCAAGAGCATGAGAATGACACTGGGCAGATAAACGACGACGCCGGTGATCATCGAGGCGGCGAGTAAAGGCACCGGCGTAATCGGCGTCACTTTGTAGCGTCGCAGAATGTTCTCCTCGCGCTCCTGCACCGCGCGCATGCCCGCGCCCCAGAGTCCATTGCCGAGCACGCCGATGACCGTGACCATCGTGACGACGAGCAGGATGATCTTGCCTTCGCGCGCATGATACATTTGCGCGAACATGAAGAAAAATATGAGTGGAAAGAGGTAGTTAAAGAATAGGACGGCGCGGTTCCTGGAAGCGAGCTTCAAGTCGATCTTAAGTAGCGCGAGGAAAGCTTTCATACTTAACCTGTTCTGTCATCCTGAGCGAAGCGAAGCGGAGTCGAAGGATCCCACGCAGTTACCTTCAAGGTATGCCACGGGATTCCGCGACTCCGCTCGGAATGACATCTTTTAATCCCTCAACTTCTTCCCAGTAATCTCAATGAAAACATCCTCCAGCGTTGGTCGCTTCAAATGCACATCGTCAATCTCGAGGCCCTGCGCATCGATCCACTTCACCAACTCGACCAGTGTTCGCGCGGGCCGCGCCGAGCGCACGCTGAGCTCACGCCCATTTTCCGACACGGCAGAGCTCAATGCGTCGGTAAACGCCGGCACCGCGCCATCAGGCAACGGCTGCGCCAACTTGATCTCGATCCCGCTTTGCTCCGCGCTCTTCTCCTGCAACTCTCGCGGTGAGCCGAGCGCAATAATCTTGCCGGCATCGATGATCGCCACCCGATCGCACAGCCGCTCCGCCTCCTCGATGTAGTGCGTCGTCATCAGAATGGTGCGTTTTTCCGCCCGCAGTTCCTCGATCAAATCGCGAATCTCCAGCCGAACCTGCGGATCGAGTCCGGTAGTTGGCTCATCGAGAAAAAGGAGCTGCGGCTCGTTAATAAGTGCCAGGGCAATCGCCAGCCGCTGTTTCTGCCCGCCGGAGAGCGTGGCATAACCCGCATCACGTTTCTCCCAAAGCTGAAGCCGTTTCAGCAGCGCCTCGCCGTCCACCGTGCGCGAGTAGAATGCGGCGAACAGCTCCAGCGCTTCGTTCACCCGCATCTTGTCCGGCAGATTCGTGGCCTGCAGACACACGCCGATGCGATCTTTCAGCTCGTTCTTCTGTCGCTCTGGATCCAGCCCGAGCACGCGCACTTCGCCGCCGCTGCGCGAACGCAGCCCTTCCAGAATCTCCACGGTGGTGGTTTTGCCCGCGCCATTCGGCCCGAGCAATCCAAATACTTCGCCCGCCGCGACCTCAAATTCGATTCCTCGTACCGCCTCCACCTCGGCGTAGGACTTTCGCAAGTCACTTACAGAAATAACAGCATCCGCCGGCATGAACAGCCACGATGGCGGATTTTAGTTCTGCAACAAGATGGAATCCGCAAGCTGAAGCGAGGAACACCTCTTTCTTTTCCACTTTGGCCTGGTTTGTGCCTTTTAGGGAGGGATGAAGTGCTGCAGACCCTTACTCCGAGTGGTCCTCTGCAGCTTGTTGCTGCCCGCTTTCGCCGGACAGGCGGAATCCCGCGTAGCAGTGTTTTTCTCGCCGGGCGCATCGTGCACCGCCGCGATTGTGCGCGAGATCGCCGGAGCGAGATCGACCATTCACGTGCAAGCATACTCCTTCACTTCGCAGGGGATTGCCCGCGCTCTGACTGACGCGGAGAAGCGCGGCGTGAAGGTGATCGCCATTCTCGACGCAAGTAATCGAACGAAGAACTACTCGGCTGCGGATTTTCTCGCGCACGAAGGAGTGGAGACCTACATCGATTCACAACACGCCATCGCGCACAACAAAATCATCATCATTGACGGAACTACCGTCCTGACCGGTTCCTTTAACTTCACCAAGGCAGCCGACGAAAAAAATGCCGAGAATCTCCTTGTCATTCCCGACGCGGAAATTGCAGCGCGCTACGAGCAGAACTGGCAGTTGCACTTCGCACATTCGGAATATTATGCCGGCAGGTAGTATTGTAGCTGCCGTCCGTTCCGGCGGCAGGGGCAAGGAGCTGGCTACATCGAAAGATCTACCGCCGAGGACGGGCGGCAACTACAACCGTGCGCTACTCGAAGTATGTTCGAAGCTTCCGGTATCGCGATTCACCAATACCTTTGACGTTCTGCAAATCATCCGCGCTTTTAAATGGCCGGGCTTCGATGATCCGTTGCGCCAGCACCGGCCCGATGCCCGGGATGCTTTCCAATTCCGTCGCGCTCGCAGTGTTAATGTCTATCCTCCTGCTTCCGGGTAGGTCGCTCGCGCGCGGATCCGCTGATGGAGCGGTGCTGGCCCGCGATGGGTTGATGGAAACAATATTATCGATCGCCGGACTCTGACGCACGAAAGGCCACGAGCTTGTGCTACTCGCGGCAGCGGATGGGTTCTGCACCCGCCCCGGATGGAAGAACGCTTCGAAAGGATCGACCGGCGCGCGGTTCTTTGATTTCTCGGAACGCGCCATCATGCGGCCGAAGTTCACACCCCAGCCACCGACCTTCTCGGCTTTGGCCGCGTTCTCCAGCCCATTGAGCTTTCGCCATTCCACGTTAGCCGAGGGAAGGCCGACGGGATTCGCGCTGGCGCCATGAATGCGCGCGAGACCGTTCTCGATTAACTGCTCGCCCAGATCACCCGTGGCCGTTTGCACGATGGCGTAGAAACGTTCCATCCGGCTGCGTCCAAGTGCGTCCTGAAAACAGGTGCGCACAGTAAACGGTTGCGCGAGTTTTTCGCGGGTGAACGCCTTCGCGATCTTTCCCACCTGCACGACCTGCTCGCTTGTGATGCCAAAATACTTCGCCTGTTCATCCACCCGATCTTTGAAACCGGCGTCGGTCTCCGGCGCGTCCACGAAGTAGAGGCGAAAGAGATACTGTTTGCCGCCCGCACTGATGTGGAAACTATCGCCGTCGTTCGAAGCATTCGCGACGTAAACGCAATTGTTCAGCGCCTGCCAGTTACCGTGAATCGCCGCCGGCGGATGTGTTGTATTTCCGACAGAACGCGGCCTCGCCGCCAGCAGCGCGGGCACGAGCATTGCGACCGCAGCTGCAATGACGGCACCACTCTTCATGGCAATGTCTCGAACTGGCTCATCAATTTAAACATCCCATAGCGCTCCGCGATTTCGTCCTGCGTCAGCTTGCGCATTCGCTCGAGGCTGAATGCTTCCACGCAAAAGCTCGCGAGCACGCTGCCGTAGATCATCCCTTTGCGCAGCGTCTCGAAGGTGACGTCTTCCTTTACGTGCGCCGCAAGGTAACCGGCTAGGCCGCCGGCGAACGTGTCGCCAGCGCCGGTTGGATCGTGGATGTCCTCGAGCGGGTATGCGCCGCAACTGAAGAACTCGTCCTCACCGAAAAGCAGTGCGCCGTGCTCGCCTTTCTTGATCGCGACGTAGCGGGGACCAAAGCTGCGAATCTTGCGTCCGGCGCGAATGAGGCTCGTCTCTTTCGTCATCTCGCGCGCTTCGCTGTCATTGAGGATGAGCAGATCGACGCGCCCTAAAAGCGCGTCGAGATCGCCGCGCGTGGTCTCGATCCAGAGGTCCATGGTGTCGGCGAGGATAAAACGCGGTCGGCGCATCTGATCGAGCACGTGCGCCTGCAATTTCGGCGCGATATTGGCCAGGAGCACAAATGGCGTCTCGCGATAATCCTCCGGCAATGTGGGCGAGAAAGTCTCGAAGACGTTGAGCGCGACGGAGCGCGTCTCGCGCGTGTTCAGGTCCCAGGCGTATTCGCCGGACCAGCGAAAGGTTTTGCCATTCGCCCGCTGCACGCCCGCGGCGTCGATGTTGCGCGATTTCCAGAAGGCAAATTCACTTTCCGGAAAATCCTCTCCGACCACCCCGACGAGATTCACCGGCGTGAAGAAGCTCGCGCCCAGAGCCGCATATGAGGCGGAGCCGCCGAGCAGATCGGTGTGCTCTTCCACCGGCGTTTTCACCGTATCGAGCGCGATGGAACCAACGACGAGAAGACTCATAATCGATTGTCATCCCGAGGGGAGGCGATTCCTCGCTTTCGCTCGGAATGACAGCCACGGTCGAGCGCCTCTTTGACCGCGCGCGCGTACTCGGCGGGATCACGCGCTTGTAGCAGGCCCGAGACGATGACGACACGCTGCGCGCCGGCATCTAATACTTCGCGCAAATTTTCCAGTTTAATTCCGCCGATGCAGAAGATGGGAATGCCGATGCGACGATGCACCTCGCGGATGTCGCCCAGCCCGATGGGCGTGTAATCCGGTTTCGTGGGCGTGGCGAAGAGCGGGCCGAAACCGATGTAATCCGCGCCTTCGCGTTCGGCCGCGATCGCTTGTTCAATACTGTGCGTTGATTTGCCGACGATGACCGGCCGGCCAACTTTCGCGCGGACGGTCGCGACCATTTCATCATGCTGGCCGACGTGCACACCCTGAATATTCACGCGACGCGCGATCGCCGGATGATCATTAACAATCAGCGGCACGCCCGCCGCGGTCGTTAAGGGCAGCAGTTTTTCCGCGAGCGCACTGATCTCATCGATGCTGCGATTTGTACCGCGCAATTGCACAATGTCGGCCCCGCCTTCAAGCAGCTGCCTCAGCATGGGCGGCGCATCCTCGTTGCGCACATAGGCAAGATCGAGGATGGCGTAAAGCGTCCCGGCGAGCGTCACTCGTGTAATCGCGGCGGCGGTGAAACCAGCTCGAAGCTACCGGAGTTCATCAGCCGCTCGACAAACCCGATGTCGTATTTTCCCTCGCGAAATTCCTTGCTCCGCATAATGGCGCTGTGGAACGCGACCGTCGTCTTGATCCCGGTGATGTAATATTCATCGAGCGCGCGCCGCATGCGCTCGATCGTCGAAACGCGCGACGCGCCGACGGTGATGAGCTTCGCAATTAACGAGTCGTAGTACGGCGGCACGACATAGCCGGTGTAAGCGTGCGAATCGACGCGTACGCCGCGGCCTCCCGGCGCGTAGTAGAACGCGATGCGACCCGGTGAAGGTTGGAAATTGTGCGCCGGATCCTCGGCGTTAATGCGGCACTCGATGGCGTGCAGGCGCGGCACTGCTTTGGCCACATGCGGTGAAAGCCGCTCACCGGAGGCGATGCGAATCTGCTCCTTCACCAAGTCGCACCCGTAAACTTCTTCCGTAATGGTGTGCTCCACCTGGATGCGCGTGTTCATTTCCATGAAGTAGAAATTGCCGCGCTCATCCACCAGGAACTCGATCGTGCCGGCGTTCTGGTAACCGACCGAATGCGCCAGCTTCACCGCCGCGTGTCCCATTTTCTTGCGCAGCGATTCCGTCATTAGGGGCGAGGGACATTCCTCGATCACCTTTTGATTACGCCGCTGAATGGAGCAATCGCGTTCACCCAAATGCACGATGTGCCCGTGACTGTCCGCCACGATCTGAAACTCGATGTGGTGCGGATTCAGGATCAGCTTCTCCATGTAAACCTCGGGATTCCCGAACGCCTTCTCCGCCTCGAGACGCGCCGCGTGAAATGCCGGCAGCAGCGATGCCTCATTGTGCGCCGCGCGCATGCCGCGCCCGCCGCCGCCCGCCACCGCTTTGATCATAATGGGATAGCCGATTTTCCTCGCCACCTTCAACGCTTCGGCTTCATCGGCGACAATGCCATCGCTGCCGGGCGTCACCGGCACGCCAGATTTGCGGGCACAGTCGCGCGCGGAACTTTTGTCGCCCATCGCGCGCATAACGCTGCTCGGCGGACCGATGAAACGAATGTTACAGCTTTCGCAGACTTCGGCGAAATGCGCGTTCTCCGCCAGGAATCCGTAGCCGGGATGGATCGCGTCGACGTCGCCCACTTCGGCGGCACTCACGATGCGGTCGATTTTCAAGTAACTCTCCGAGCTCGGCGGCGCGCCGATACAGATTGATTCATCAGCCAGCTGCACATGCAGCGAATCGACGTCCGCCTCCGAGTAAACGGCGAGCGTGCGAATCCCCAGCTCCTTGCAGGCGCGAATCACCCGCAGCGCGATCTCGCCGCGGTTCGCGATTAAAACTTTCTCAAACACAGTTTGTAGCTGCCGCTGTCCTCAGCGGCAGGCAGCCCATTGAAAATTGAGGGAGCAAGAAACCAGGCGCACCACGAAGTGAACTCTCGACTAACGAACTCGAAACAGCACCTGACCGAACTGTACCGGTTTCCCATTCTCAGCCACCACTTCGGCAATCACTCCGCTGGTCTCGGCTTTGATCTCATTCATCACCTTCATCGCTTCGATGATGCAAACCACGGTCTCTTCCGTGACCTCCTTGCCGATATCGACAAAGGAGGGCGCGTCGGGTGAAGCCGCGCGATAAAACGTTCCCACCATCGGCGACACGATGTCGCGAGTTTTCTGCGGCGGCGGCGCAACGCTCTCGTTTTCCGCGGAAGGTGAGGTGGTGGATTGAGACACAGCCGCCGGCGCTGCCGTTGGGGCCGCGGTCACCATCGGCACCATCGAGACAGTTTTTTCCGTTGCGCCTTTCTGCAGCTTCAGCCGGAACCCGTCCTTCTCCATCTCGAAAACGGAGAGGTCGTTCTTCCGCATGAGATCGATGATGGCTTTGATGTCTTTCAGTTCCACGGCAAGCGGAGGTTGAGGGGCTTAGGTAACGCAGGTTCGCGAACCAGGTCAAGCAAACGAAGCGAAGGTTCCTTTTGTCATTCCCAACTGAAGCGAAGCCACCTTTGTCATTCCGACGGAAGCGAAGCGTAGTGGAGGAATCTCTAACTCTTTGTCGCACGCCCAATAATCAGAGATGTCTCGACTGCGCTCGACATGACAGGAGTGTGCTCAATATGGAAACGTCACGCCCCGCCATCAGCAATAATCTTCCCATCCCGCATCGAGACCCGCCGCGATGCCGCTCGCGCGATCTCCTCGCTGTGCGTGACGATAATCAATGTTGCCAGCTTCTGGTCAGCCACCGTACGCAGCACATCCATCACCGATTTCGTCGACGCCGAATCGAGATTTCCCGTTGGCTCATCCGCGATCAGCAGCTGTGGCCGGTGCACGATCGCTCGCGCAATCGCCGTGCGCTGTTGCTCGCCGCCGCTCAGTTGATGCGCGAAATGTTCAGCCCGCTCGCCCAAACCGACCAGCGCCAGAGTTTCGCGCGCGCGTTGCCGTGCCGCCTCGCGCGGCATGCCCTGCAAGAGCAGCGGGAACATCACGTTCTCCAGCGCCGTCATCGTCGGGAGCAGATTGAAAAATTGAAAAACGATGCCGAGCTGCTCGCGCCGGTAACGCGTGAGCGCGTTCTCGTCGGCTTCATGCAAAGCCAGCCCATTCACATGAATCTCACCCGCGCCCGGCCGATCGATCCCCGCCAGCAGATGCATCAACGTGCTTTTGCCGCAACCACTCGGCCCGTTCAGCGCCACGAATTCGTGCCGCGCGATCTCCAGCGACACACCGTCGACCGCTCGCACCTCCCGGCCATTGCCGGTATAATGCCGATGCACATCGATGAGCGAAATCATGGCGGAAAAATCGCGCGCGTATGCGCGGCCTGACTTCACCATAATCGATGAGACGGTCGATTACATCGTCGTCGACAAACCGCCGCTTCTGCTCGTGCATCCGAGCAAACCCGATGGCACGCCTACCCTTTGGACGGAACTGCGTCAGCTGCTGGCATTCGAAATCGCAAACGGCGGCCAGATTTCCATCGTCAACCGGCTCGATCGAGAGACCAGCGGCATTGTCCTCGTGGCCAAGAAGGCGACGGCCGCGCGTGAATTAGGGCTGCTCATGCAACACCGGCGCGTCTTGAAGGAATACAGCGCAATTGTGTGGGGCTGGCCGGAGTGGGAGAAGACGAGAGTGGTCGCGCCTATTATCCGGCAGGGGGAGATCGCGCCCTCGCCCATTTATCTAAAGCAATGCATTCACCCGCGCGGCGCGGAAGCGGTGACCGAGCTGGAAGTCCTCCGCCGTTTCCGAAAATCGACCACGCGTGGTGAGTTGTTCGCGGTGGTAAATGCGCGACCGCTCACCGGACGCACGCATCAGATTCGCGTTCATCTGGCATTGCTCGGCCACCCGATCATCGGCGACAAGATTTACGGCTCGGACGAACAATGGTATCTCCGTTTTATCGAAACCGGCTGGAGTCCCGAGCTCGCGCGCGAACTCCTTCTCCCACGCCACGCCTTGCACGCCGCGCGTTTGCGCCTGGACGAGGCAAGGGATTGGAACAGCCCCTGGCCGGCCGATTTGGTCTCGTGGCTGTAGGCCACGCGTTGCAAAGCACCACCGTCACCATATCGTCTGCCGCTCGATGCGATCTTATCGTTTCCTAATCGCGCTTTTCATTCTCGTGCTGGTTCGGCCACTCGCGGCAGGGACTGACTCCGACCTCGTTCGTCGCGACACGACCGCTGCGGCGGGGCCACCCCGCTTCGATTTCTCGATCGAGAGCGCATATCTGCTCGGCATCTTCGGCAATCCTCACTCTTACGAAGTTAACGCGAGCTTCCTCACTGCACGCATGCGATGGGGCGATTTCACCGACCGGCCCGGCATCTTCCGCGGCTACAATCAGCTCTACCTCAGCGCAGAAGCTCAGCCAATCATTCGCGGCATCGAGAACCACTACTTCGGCATGAACCTCGGACTACGCTACAACTTCGGGCCAAGTGGCAGTCGGCTCACTCCTTACTTCTCCGGCGGCCTTGGTCTCGGCTTCATCGACAGCAACGCCGGTAACTTCGGCTCACAGGGACAGGATTTCACCTTCAATATTCTCACCGCAGCCGGCATATCCTGCAGGTTTACCGATCAACTCAGTGCGCAAATAGGTCTTCTCTATGAACACTTCTCCAATGCCGGTCTGACCAATCCCAATCCCAGCCTCAACTTACTCGGGCCACAACTTGGTTTTACCTACTCTTTTTAACTCACACAAAGAGCACAGCGGATACAAAGGTTACGTTGCCCGGGTTGTGACCTTTGTGGACGTGGTGTGAGGCCCTATCCTGGTATGCCCGAAGAAAACGTTCTCGTCATCAAGCGCAGTCTCCTCGATGAGCTCGGCGCTTTCCAGGGCTTGAACTTCGAACCGGAACGTTATCTCAGCGCTCTCTTGTCCCGCGGCAACAACTTCTTCATCCCGCGATCGGCAGCGGAGCACGACCCGAGCTACAAGCAAATTATTCCTTACGCCATCATTGCTCATAGCGATCGCGCTCTCCATTACATCCGGGGGAAGAAAGCCGGCGAGCAGCGCCTGGTGGCGAAAGGCTCCATCGGCATCGGCGGTCACATGAATGATACCGATGAATCTCTCTTTGCCTGGGACGAAGAAGCCTATCGCGCCGGTGTCGAACGCGAAGTCAACGAAGAGATTCGGATTGAAACGACCTACAGTGACCGAGTCGTCGCCTTATTGAATGATGACAGCACCGAAGTGGGCCGGGTGCATCTCGGAGTAGTTCATGTCTTCGAACTGGATGAACCGAAGGTAGAGAAGCGCGAAGCCATGATTACGAGCCTTGAGTTCCTTACTTGTGCAGAGCTTCTCGCCCGACGCGAGTCGCTCGAAAGCTGGTCGCAATTCTGCGTAGACGCGCTACATCGCCTTCTAAAGGCGTCGAAAGGACCATGATAGACCTACTCACAGAATTACTCCGCTGGCCTCTCCCAGGTAATCCCATAATCGGTCACGAGCCAGATTCCGCTCGGTCGCGCCACGGCCACGTAGAATGTGCCGTGCCGGTCCGGGAACGTCAGGATGCTTTTGAAGGTTCCCGTCGGGGCGAAGAAGTAGCTATCGAACTGTAGGTCGCCGGTGACGCTGTAGTTGCGGTTCGGTGTGCCCAGCTTTGCCAGAGTGTCGATAAACTGTTGGTCCATTCCCGGCGGCACGGCCAGTCGCCGGTCAGCCGCCACCACCGAGTGCAGAAAATTCACATCGTGCTGAAAGGCACAGCGCTCGATTACTTCACGCGCGAACTGCCGGCCTTCATTTTCGCTGCTTCGCCGCATGTGGTAGAGGAAGTAAAACATGCCTCCGATAACCAGCAGCACGATGATCACGAGCAAAACCGAGCCTTCGTCTCTGTCGCTTCTTCCTTTTGCCGGCAGACTCATCATCAGTAGCCGAAGCCGACGCCTTTAATTACCTGATTCTCCCGAATAAGTGCGCCATGCGATTGCTTGCCGGTGTAA
>JBBPYF010000125.1:0-6735 GCA_038200165.1 Chthoniobacterales bacterium
CGGCAGGCGAGACGCCCGCCGGCCGCACAGCCGAGACGGCTATGCTCCAGCTCGCGTCACGCGCGCGATGCGAACTGCGCGAAAATACGGTTCGCTTCCTCGAGTGTCTCCTTGCTCCCCACATCGAACCATTTCCCGGAAATCTTCACCGTCTTCACCGGCTTGCGCGTATAGAGCCACTGAATAAATCGCCCGGGCTGATCGGGATTATTTCCTGCGGCGATATAGGTGGTGACGAGCGAAAGCACAGACGGCGAGTAGTAATAGAGCGCGATTGCCGTCAGCGTATTCACCGGCTCCTTCGGTTTCTCTTCGAAGTGCACGATCACGCCATCCTTGTCGATTTCCAGATTGCTGTATTTCTTAATCTGCTCGAGATCGCCCACGTCATACACCGCGACCGCCGCCTCGCTCCCGCGCGCCTGCTTCACAAAATCGGTTAGCGGTTCGTTGAACAAATTGTCGCCCGCGACGATGAGCAAATCCGTGTCGCCGATCTGCTCGCGCGTGAGCACGAGATTGATGTCGCCGATGGCGCCGAGTTTGTCTTCATCGGTGCGCGAGCCGTCATTGATAATCTTGAACCGAAACCGGTGCTGGGACGCGGCGTACTCCTTTGTCCACGCCTCAAAATCAGACGCGAATTTGGAGTTGGTGACAATGTAGATCGTCTCGATGCCGTCGACCTCGCGCAGATTATCCACCACCCACGCGATCATCGGTTTTCCCGCCACCTCGAGCAGCGGCTTGGCTTTATTCAGTGTCAAAGGATAAAGCCGCGTCGCGTAACCGGCGGCGAGAATGAGCACGTTCATGAGTCGCGCACTCTAAGCGCGCGCATTGCTTGCGCCAGTGATTCGTCAGGCCACGCCGCGCAACTCGTTGGCCAGCGCGTCAATTCGCGGCGCGCCCGTGATCTTGCCCCGTGTTCGCCGCTCCGTCACATAGAACGTATCAATGGCCGCGCCGCTTTCCGTGCTGATACGCGAGAGCCCGATATCGATTTCGTTGCGGCTGAAACAGCGCAGCAGATCGTGCAGCAAACCGATGCGATCCGGTGTCTGCATTTCCACCAGCGTGAAATGTGGATCGGCCTCGTTGTCGATGCTGACTTGAGTGGGAAACTCCAGCTCGGCTGTGGCGCGGCGATGCGTTTTCTTTCGCGCCTGCTCCAGTTGCGCGTGCAGATCGAACGCTTCCGGCTCGAGTGCTTTCATCAGCGTTGACTCCACCAGCGCCATGTCGCGTTCCGTTGTCACGGCGCGGCCCCGCAGATCGCACAGGCGAAAGACGTCGAGGGCAACGTTGTCGCCGCGGGTAAAAATGTCGGCGCTCAGGATATTCAGCGGCACGAGTGAAATGGCGCCCGCGATCTTCGAGAGCAATTGTTGCCGGTCCCAGGTGCAGAGCGTGAGCACGGTGTGACCTTTTTCTGGAACCGGTTCCCAGCGGATGACAGGCGTCAGCGGCGCCGGGCCAAAACAGGTCGCTTCGTAGAACCGGCGGAACAATTCCACGTGCGCCACGATTTCCCCCACGCCGAAGACGCGGAAATAATGGTCCGGCATGAACTCGAAATGCGCTTCGATCTCTTCGGCGTAATCGGGCCCAAGCCGTTCTTTCACCGACATCTCGCGGGCGCGGCGCATCGTCTCCACCCGCTGGTAGAACGCCTGGCGGTCGGCGAGATACTGGGTCGTGGCATGATAAAGCTGCCAGACCAGTGTTTCTTTCCAGTCTGACCAGCGGTCATCGCTTGTGCCCTGGCCATCGGCCAGTGTCAGCAGCATGAGCGCATCGAGATTGCGCTGGTTTCTCACGTTGGCGGAGAATTCCGCGATTGTCGCCGGGTCATCGATATTCCGGCGTTGCGCCACGTTCGACATCGTAACGTGATGATCCACCAGCAGGATCAGCATCTTGCGCTCCTCCGGCGTGAGTTGAAGCCGCCGCGCCACGCGTTGCGCGAACACCGCGCTGGCTTCTGAATGGGGCCGCGCACCCACCGCTTTACCGGTATCGTGCAACAACAGCGCGAGATAAAGCACGAAGGGCTCGCGCAGTTGCTCGAGTAATTTCCGGTACTCGGCCAGCTTCGCATCATCGGTCGTGGCCAGCGCGTCGAGTTTGTCGATGCACACCAGCGTGTGTTCATCCGCGGTGTAGCGATGGAAAAACTCGTGCTGCACCAGGCAGGTGAGCTGGCCGAACTCGGGAATGTATTGCCCGAGAAAATCGAGCCGGTGCATCAATCGCAGCGCACGCGCGACTTCGCCTTTGCGCGAGAGAATGCGGCGGAAGATTTCGCGCGGCCCTTTCGCGTAACGATAGGGGTGTCCGACCAGGCCGAGCTTGCGGCTGAAGATGTCGGCCAGCGCCGGACTCGGCTCGAGTTTCCGTTCCTGCGCCAGTTCAAAGGCGCGCATCATCTCCACCGGATCTTCCGAGAACAAATCCGGACGGGCGGCGTCGATCTGCCCGTCTTCGATGACGAACACGCCGACGTTTTCCACTGGCCGTCGGGCGCGCGGCAGAAAGGAAAAGAGCGAGCGCGTTTTCGCGGAGGAATAGCCGCTGGCGAATTGCCCCATGATGCGCTCCGTCACACGAAAAATGTTTCGGCAATGCGCGTAAACATCTTTCATGAAGGCTTCGCTGCGCAGGAGTCCGCGCCGGCGCGGATAACCGAGTCGCTGCGCCATTGATTCCTGCATGTTCAGGTGCAGGACGTCGGTGGCGCGGTTGTTGAGGTAGTGCAGCTCGGTGCGCACGCGCAGCAGAAAATCGTAAGCCGCTTCGATGCGCCGCCGGTCCGGCTCGCTCAGCCAATCTTTGCCGACAAGATGCGTTGTGGTCAGATGACCTTCTTTGAAAAACGTGATCCAAAGCAGATTCTGATAATCGCGCAGACCGCCGCAGCCGTTCTTCAGGTGCGGTTCCTGGAGGTAAACGCTGTTGCCGAATTTGGTGTGGCGCGACTGCTGGTCGCGCATCCGCGTGTTGATGTACTCGCGCTCGTGTCCAGCGACGCAGCGCGCTCGAAATTGCTGACGGAACTTCTGCGCCAGCTCCGCATCGCCCACGACGAAGCGCGATTCGAGCATCGCCGTTTTCGTCAGCATGTCGCCGTTGGCCGCGGCAATCGCTTCACGGATCGAGCGCGTGGAATGGCCGACCTTGAACCCGATGTCCCACAGAAAATAGAGCACCTGCTCGACGACGCGGCTAGTCGCCTCCGACACTTTGCTGTCGCCGTGGAGGAACATGACATCGACATCGCTGAACGGATTCAGCTCGCGCCGCCCGTAGCCGCCGAGAGCGATCAGTGCGATGCGCGGCGCCGTTTTTCCGTTCGCACGATTGCTTCCGGCAAAGACGTGGCGCAACAGCACATCCACGAGATCAACCCGGCGCGCGCAAACCTCGCGTCCGCCATCACCCGCCTGCTGGCGCAGGCGCAGCCGGTATTCCTCGATCTTGAGAAACTTGCGATAAACCGGAAGCACATCCCTCGGCTGCTGCGCGCCGGTCGAAGCCAGCTCGCGTTCAGCATGCGCGAGAATTTTCTCCAGATGATTCGCCACGGTGGTAATTTACTCAAACTGGCACCGGAGCACAGCGACTGGAACACAGCCGTCCTCGGCTGTGCGGCCGGCGGGCTCCTCGCCTGCCGGATCAACCAGGCGAGACGCCCGGTTGCCGCACAGGCGAGGACGCTTGTGCTCCGGCGATGCCTGTCTCCCTACACCTCGATCGCGTAGCGTTTGATCTTATTATATAGCGTCGGCCGCTGAATCCCGAGCAGCTCCGCCGCCTTCTTCTTATTGCCGTGCGTTTGCGCCAGTGCCTGCAGGATCGTCTCGCGCTCCATCGTGTCGAGACTGGGCACCCCGCTTCGCCTGTCTCCAGCCGCCGCGCGTCCATTCTGCAAAGCCGGTGGCAACTGAATCTCGGCCGGCAATTCCTTTATCCCGATCGTCCCATGCCTCGCCAGCACCACTGCGTACTCAATCGCATTCTGCAATTCCCGCACATTGCCCGGCCATCTGAATTCAATCAGCTTTCCAAATGCCTCCGGCGAAATCGTCGGCTCCGGCTTCCCCAGTTGCGCCGCGAATCGCTGCACGAAGGTCGCCACCAGCGGCGGAATATCTTCCTTCCGCTCACGCAACGGCGGCACCTCGATCTGAAAAGTGTTGATTCGATAATACAAGTCCGAGCGCAGCCGGCTCTCCGCCAGCGCCTGCTGGATTGGCCGGTTCGTCGCGGTGATAACGCGAAAATCCGCCTTCATCGTGCGCGTGCTTCCGAGCGGCCGGTACTCGCGCTCCTGCAAGACGCGCAGGAAGCGCGTCTGCAAATCCGCCGGCATCTCCGAAATCTCGTCAAGAAATAATGTGCCGCCGCTCGCCTCCGCGATCATTCCCGGGAAATCATTCATCGCGCCGGTGAACGCGCCTTTGACATAACCGAACAGCTCGGATTCGATCATCGTCTGCGGGAACGCCGCGCAGTTCAGTTTCACCAGCGGCTTGCCCGCGCGCCGGCTTTTGGAATGGATCTCGTTAGCGACCACTTCCTTGCCCACGCCGCTCTCACCGGTGATAAGCACGTTCGCGTCCGAGGGCGCCATCGCGCTGATCAGTTCCTCCATCTCCTGCATCACCTTGCTTTTGAATATCGGCGCGAGTCGCGTTTCGGCTTGCTGAAGGCGCTTCTCCAGTTCCTCGGTTTTTTCGCGCAACGTCTGCGTCTCGTGCAGGAGCGAACGTTTCTCCAGCGCCTTCTCCGCCAGGCTCAGCAATTCCTCCGGCGCATACGGTTTGCTGATGAAATGAAACGCGCCCCGCTTGATCGACTCGATCGCGTTGTTGAGCGAATCGTGCGCGGTGAGGATGATCACCTGCGCATCCGGGTGATTCGATTTGATCCGCCCGAGTGTTTCGAGTCCATCCGCGTCCGGCAACTGCAAATCGAGCAGCACTAATCCGGCGGGATTCGTCTTCATCGCGCGCAATCCCAGCGTTGCCGTAGCCGCCGTGTCCGTCTGGTAACCATGGCGCCCGAGCAGTGCCTCCAGCGTCATCAGGATCGGGCGCTCATCATCGATGATAAGAATGCGGCGCGATTCAGCTGTCGACTTCACAACGGGGATGCAATGCTATCAGCTCAACTCAGATTTGTGGAGCAGGGAAGGATCAGGCGGCTGGTTAACGTGGACGAGCCCGCGTCCCATTCGTTCGTCAGCTCGCCGCCATGCGCTGCGGCGATGGCGCGAGCGCGGCGCAGACCGAGCCCATAATGTCCATGTTTCACCGCGCCCAGCAGCTCGTTCCATTCCGTGGGATCGAGCTCGGCCTCTTTCTGCTCACGCAATTGCAAGACGAAGCGGCCATCTTCAATGCGGGCGTGTGCCGCGATCTGCGCGTTGCCGTTGTACCGAAACGCATTGTCGAAAAGCTCCGCCGCCGCCCCATTGATGAGTCCCAAATCGATGTTCAACATCGCGCCATTCAAGGAAACCTCCCATTTCACCCGATGCGACTGTTTTGGAAAATCGCGCGCAATCGTTTTCTGCAAATCTCCAACGAAATCGGTCGCCGGGTAGGACAAACACGTCGGATGCGGCGGCGCCACCGCGGCAGACAAATTCTGGAGCGTTCCTCCCAGCTTCGAAACCAGCTCACGCAATCGCACCACTTCCGGCTTCAATTCCGGGTCGCTCATGAGCTCGCCGATGAGCGCCGCCTGCAACTGGGCCGCATTCAATTGATTGCGCAAATCATGACTGAGCTGGCGCACAAATTTTACGAAGTTATCCCACCGGATCGTTTCCGCCGGCAGCGTTCCCGCTCCCTCGGGGACAGGGTCAGGGGCTTCCGTGCTCCTCGATGAGGAAGAGAATGCAGTCATGACGAAACAAAGAATTTGTCCTCCGCGATTACCGCGCCTTTTTCCGATTTCACCGCCGGATCATTCGCGCGGAGATGCTCCAGCACGTGATAAACCGCCTCCGCGTCTGCTGCCAACCCGCGTGCAATTTCATCGGCGGTCAGCGGGATGCTATTCAATTGCGCGCGCACCTTGTTTTGTAATTGCAGCAATTCTGTTGCCGCTTTCTTGCCCCCTTCGACGCCAGGTTGATCGTACGCATTCACGTTGATGAGCGAACCGTAGAAGCCGACCGCGCGTTCATACAACGCAATCAACGCCCCGACGGAGAACGGGTCCACCTGCGGCATCGTGATGGTGATGGAGTCGCGCCCATTTTCATACAGCGCCTTGCGTGTGCCGCGCAGAAAACCGTGCAGATAATCGCCACTGGTAAAATCGTTCTCCACCATCACCGCCGGGCCGCGACGGTCTTGCGCGACTTCGAGGAAAGTGACGAAAAAGTTCGGCACGCCATCGCGCAACTGCTGCACGTACGCATGCTGATCAGTCGAGCCTTTGTTACCGTAAACGGCGATCCCCTGATGCACGATGTTGCCGTCGCGGTCTTTCTCTTTTCCTAACGACTCCATCACCAGCTGCTGAAGATACCTGCTGAAAAGCGCGAGCCGGTCTTTGTAGGGAAGAATCACCATGTCTTTTGCTCCGCGACCATCACCGGCAAAAAACCACATCAAGGCCAGCAGCATCGCCGCATTGCTCTGCGTGTTTTCATCGCGCGTGAGCCGGTCCATCGCCGCCGCTCCAGCGAGAAACTGGTCAATATCGAAACCGAGCAGCGCC
>JBBPYF010000126.1:0-22832 GCA_038200165.1 Chthoniobacterales bacterium
ATTCATTTTCATAAGAAAGAGCAAAGTGTTCCACTGAAGTGCGAAACTGCAGTCCTTGGTGAAGAGTAGGTCATGACCGCCACCATTCCCTTCTTCGAAGTGCTCGCGTTCACGAATCGGCTGTTCTCCGGCAATCCGGCCGGCGTTTGCCTGCTCGATGAAAAGTGGCTGCCCGATGAGATGATGCAGCGGATCGCGGCGGAAAATAATCTGTCGGAAACAGCGTTCGTCATCGCCCGGGGTGAACGTTTCGGCCTGCGCTGGATGACGCCAACAATGGAGGTGGAGTTGTGCGGTCACGCCACACTCGCTTCAGCGCACGTGCTCTTCCGGCATGTCGGGTTCGGCGGTGAGGAGGTCGTGTTCGACTCGCAAGGCGGCGAGCTGCGGGTAACGCGGGAAGGCGAGCGGCTGGGGCTCGATTTCCCGGCGCGGCCAGGAACGGAAATCACGCTGCCCCCGCAGCTGACGGTCGCGCTCGGTGCTGAACCGGCCAGGGTGCTGGATGGGCGCGATTACGTAGCCGTCTTCGACGACGAGAAAACGGTGGCTGCTCTTCGCCCGGACTTTCCTGCCTTGGAGCGGTTGAAGCGGCAGGGGGTAGTCGTCACCGCACCCGGTGATGAATGCGATTTCGTGTCGCGCTGCTTCGCGCCCGCCGCGGGAATCCCGGAAGATCCAGTCACCGGCTCGACCCATTGCACATTGATTCCATATTGGAGCAAGCGGCTCGGCAAACCCCGCCTGCACGCCCGCCAAATTTCTGTGCGTGGAGGTGAGCTCTTCTGCGAAGACCGCGGCGAACGTGTGGGCATTGGCGGCGCAGCGGTGACTTACATCGAAGGGCAAATTTCCCTGCGCTGAATCATGAGGCGAAGACATAAAGTAACAGCACTTCCTGCTTCCCCTCAGACATGCCGATTTCCCGATTCGCCCGAGCGCCTATCTAACGACTTACAGGCATAGGCGACTTTGAGTCGAGCCGCGCCGAAAAGTAACAACTGCGTTACTAATGGCGGCTTGTCACGCCGCTGACTGTGGCGAACTCTCGTTTTGGAAAGAAAAATCTACGAGGAGCCAATCCATGAGTAACAATACGTCCAATCTCCCATCCGCTTCAGATGTGGAGCAAAGCATCTCGCCTGACGACAGCATCTTCCCTGAACCGCATCGTCTTGCCAGGCGTTCATTTATTCGCAGTCTCGGTGTCGGCGCGGCGCTGCTAAGCCCCGTCGCCGGCCTGCTCACCGGCGCGCGCCGGACGGACGCGCAAACCACGTCCTCTCTCGGTAATCCCGACAGCGGCGACATTGCCATCCTGCGCTTCGTCGCTGCCGCCGAAATACTCGAGACCGACCTATGGGTGCAATACACCGAGCTGGCCAGGAATAACCCAGCATTCGCTGACGCACTCGCGCTCATCGATGAGGACATGACTCAATACATCATCGATAATACCGATGATGAGCGCAGCCATGCCGCCTTTCTCAACGCTTATCTCTCCGCCACCGGCGGCAACCCGGTAAACCTCGAGCAGTTCCGCACCCTGCCCAGCAGCCAGGCCACTGGCGCGAGGCAGATCCGCCGATTGACCAATCTGATGAATCTGACCGTGGATACCAGCTGGTGGATTCGTTACCGCAGTCATGAAAATCCAGACTTCGGCGACACCTTCCCGCAATTCATCCGCATCGTGAATCGTCCAGGCATTCCGCCGCACGATTTCCCGAAAGGTTCCAAGCAAATTCAGGCTATCGCCAACACCGCCGCCTTTCATTTTCCCACTATCGAACAGGGCGGCTCGAGCCTTTACTCCGCACTCGGCCAACTCGTGACCGACCGCACCGTGCTCAAAATCATGTTCGGCATCGGCGGCTCGGAAGTGAATCATTTCGCCATCTGGCACGATAAGGCGGGGAACACGCCGCCAGTGTCGGTCGAGGGCGTCACATTCCCGGACATGGAGAACTTCAACGGTGACGAGCTTCGGCAGAACAACCTCGTCATGCCTGAGCCATGCGATTTCATCCGCGAAAATCTGCCCGATTGCTCAGTCATCCGGCCATCCTCCATCGAGCAGGCGGGCGCTGTCGCAGCCTTGAACTTCCTCACCTCCATGGGGCTGTTCCAAGGGCAAAGCCAGGCCTTCTTCAACTTCATGGCCCAGCTCGCCCAGGCCGCCGATTCCGCTTCACGCAACGGGCCATAACGATTCGGCAGAGCCGCGAAACGCGTTGATCTCCGACTTGTTCAGTTGGAGATCAAGCGCGCGATGCAGAGTTAGGCGTAAACCAAAAGGTCGATCTCTTCGGGTAATTGGTCGGAGACTTCACGGATGACATTTCCGCGGAGCAGGTTGACCAGGGTATTGCGCTTCGGCGCCCCTAAAATCAAACGCGAAGCTCCAAGTGGCGGCGACGTCGACGATCGTTTCGGCACCTGATTCGCTTACGGCATAACAAAAGAGCGGCCCGTGATCGCCAGACCGATGTTTTGCCGATTCGAAAATGACGCGGGCTTCGGCGTCTTGTGGCCATTTTCGGTTGCGATCGTCCTCCGTCATGAACGGTTGCTCGCGCACGAAGAGAAGGTACAAGCGCCGCCCCGTCTCCTCCGCTTCCCGTAGGGCGCCGAGCGCACCAGCGCTTCACTGGCGGCCCTGATTGCAGCGATCGGTGTTTTCAATTCGTGCGACACGCAATCCATCAAGCTTTTCCGCAGGCGCTCTGATTCAGCCGCGACATGAAGCTGAGCCGCCAGATGCTCGCGCGCTCGCAATTGCGTCGTAAGACTGCCGATGGTGATGGCCACGATGAAATAGGTCAGGAACATCAATCCGTCTTCGATCTTTGCGATGTGAAATGTGAACAACGGCGGAATAAACAGGAAATTCCACGAAAGCGCGCTGAAGGTTGCGACCAACAAGACCGGCCCGCGGCTCAGCACCATTCCCGCAAGGAGAACGCCGAGAAGATATATGAGCGCAATGGCGTTGTAGCCAATAACGCCTCTCAGCAGCCAGCAGCCAAGCGTAAGCGCGACGACACCCGCAACGGCGGTGAGGTATTCATTTTGCCGCGCAACAGACCTGCCTGAGAGAGAGTGTTTGCGTTCCATCCCTGCGATCCTTTCCTTATTTCTGCACAATCCAGCCAGGTTATTTTAATTAAGAAGTGCTCACTAGTGATCGGCGATTGGTGAAAAGGCAGCCGCCGCCGGAGATTGCTACCTCAACCTCTTCGATGTGGCCAACTCTGCGGCCACTCCGAAAACCGTCTCGCCCGGTGAAACAGTTCTGATTACCGGGCAGGCCCGCAGTCTTTCTCATTGCATCGCAACCAGAGTGCATCGAAGGACGAGGGTTATGCCACCGAACACCATCCGGATTCACCGCGTGCTCCGCGCCGCGCCTGAGAAGATATACCGCGCATTCCTTGATGCCGACGCGATGGCCAAGTGGCTTCCACCGAATGGATTTACCGGCAAGGTCCACCAGATAGAGGCCAAAGTCGGTGGCAGCCACAGGATGTCGTTCACCAATTTCAGCACCGGCCAGAGCCACTTCTTCGGCGGAACATACGTCGAACTGGTGCCGCACGAGCGCATTCGCTACACGGACAAATTCGACGACCCGAATATGCCTGGGGAAATACAGGTTTCGATCACTTTGAAGAGGGTGTCGTGCGGGACTGAATTGAACATCGTCCAGGAGGGTGTGCCCGACGTGATTCCGGCCGAGATGTGCTACCTTGGCTGGCAGGAATCGCTCATGCTGCTGGCGAAACTTGTCGAAGCCGAAATTCCCGATTAGCATCGGATTTTATTTCCGCTCACAATTACCCGTAATTGCGATAGGCGGACACCGCCGGCCTTAAAGGCACACCCGAAGTGTGCGTCCAATCCGATGATTCTTTACATGGGCATTACTCCTTATTTACAGGCGGCCGTCCTCACCCTCTCAAAGGCGCGGGGACGTTTGATACTTCCATTTTGCTGCGCGGTCGCGGGCTTGACCGGCTGTGCGGACTATTATGGTCCGCCGCCCGCATACGGTGGGGGTGGTTATTATGGATCGCCGTCCTATGCAGGTCCCGGTTATGCAGGTGGGCCAGGCTATGGTTACGGAGGGGCACTGGTAGTAGACATTAACGACCGGCCGTACTATACGCGGGGGCCCGGTTACTACGTCGGGCGCGCCCGTTACGTGTGGAGACCGGGACACTGGGCCGTGCGCAATGGCCAGAGAATTTGGATCCACGGTCACTACGTCTTGCGTGGCTGAGTTGTCCTTAACGTAGAGGCACGCCGTTGTCACCTGACCGTTCCTCCGGCAGCGGAGGCGCGGCCGTTTTGACCGATGCGGGCGCTCAGCGCGCTGGATTTCCAGCAATTTTTGCCTTGTGCCTCATCAGGCACCCGGAATGTTGCGAACCCATCGCGTAGTTAACAGTCTCATGATAAATGTTTCCACGAATCCGAATAAAGCACTCTGGGAAAAAGGGGACTTTACACGAATCGCCGAGATGATGCGCGAGAGCGGTGAGGCGCTCGTGCAGCGGCTCGGGATCAGCAAAGGACTTAAAGTTTTGGATCTCGGGTGCGGCGATGGCACCACGGCCTTGCCGGCGGCGAAGCTCGGCGCGAATGTGCTGGGCGTCGATATTGCGCGGAACCTGGTCGAGGCTGGGAACAGACGCGCGGCGGAGTTCCGGCTGAGTAACTGCAGGTTTGAGGAAGGCGATGCGTCCAATCTGGAACAGTTGCCAGATCAGGCATTTGATCTCGTGGTCAGTATCTTCGGAGCGATGTTTGCGCCGAAGCCGTTCGAAGTGGCGAAGGAGATGGTGCGCGTGACCCGGCCGGGGGGTCGCATCGTGATGGGTAACTGGATATCTAACGACCCGACCTTAGTGGCGCAGATACTTAAGATCAGCTCGAGCTACACACCGCCGCCGCCGGAAGGTTTCGTTAGTCCGATAACGTAGGGCATCGAGAACAATGTGATCGAGCGGTTCGGCGCTGCCGGAGTGCCGGCAGAGAATATCTCCTTCGCGCGCGACACGTTTACCTTCAACTACTCGGGCTCACCGGCAGGGTTCGTGGATGAATTCAGGAAATACTATGGGCCGACCATGAACGCATTCGAAGCCCGCGGAAAAGAACGGCCGAGCGGCTGATCTGCAGAAGGAGCTGGAAGAGCTGTTCGCCAGTCAGAACAAAAGCGGGAACAACGATGCCACCTCCGTTCCTGCAACCTTCCTGCGCGTGACGATCGCGCTTTGACAAGCTGCGTTCGGTTCATCAAAGGAGGCGATGAAAAGCGACCATGCGCATAAGCGGCGCGAGCAGTAACACAGTGTTTATTCCTTCTAAACATTTCCGTGCGTGATCTCAATGCGCTGCTGCGCGACGCCCGGAGCTAACGCATCCCCCGGCAGCGGCGGGTCCTGTTTCCAAGACCCGCGTGCGCTGCTGCCAGGGCGCGATTTTCCTGCTGGTTACTGGTTGGCTCTAATTACGCCAAACAAGCCGTGTGCTTCATCGGCGATGCCAGCAGTGAAGTAGAGACGCTTGTCGATGAAGAACAGGCCCCATAAACCATCGATCACCACTGGTCTGCCATCGCCTTTACTCAACGCGCCGCGAAGCGCCCCAGTGTTCGGATCGTAGGCATGAATGACTCCGTTGCCGAAATTGCCCACCAGCAACGTTCCACCGAACCCGCCGAAGTCCTGCGGGGCAAGAGCGAGGCCCCAGGGCGCGTTCAGGTTGTCATGGGAGATCAGCCGTTTCATGAAATTGCCCTGGGTGTCGAAGACATTAACGAAGCCCAGGCCCGGTCCAGCCACGTCGTCTTCGGCAGCGGCGTCCTGCTTGGCGTAGGTGACGTAGATCGATCCGTTAATATCGGCGATGCCGAAAGGAGCGAAACCGGCCGGGAGCGTGGGGTCAATGAAGCTGTTTGCTCGGTGGATGCGGCGGAAATCCTGATCGTAAACCTCCACCGTTGCTTCGTGGAAATTAGTCACGAATAGTCGCTCGCCACCAGGCACCCTGCCCAGCGCAGCGCCTTTGTAAATGGCCTCGCGCTTTCCATGATCCAGCGCCACGATTGCATGATCGACGGCGACCTGCGGGTTCCAGCCCGAGATCACTCCGTCTTCGCTAACGAAGATGAAGAAACTCGGCCCGGAGCGGTTGTCTTCACTGACAACAAAACCGCCGGTTGAATTAAATACGATGCCAGTGGGATTGCCGCCTTCGCTGCTGGTCTTCGACGCCGGAATGGTGACGACGAGCGGGTTGCCTGGCGGCACCTTGGCTCCATTCGGGTTGTAGAGGGTGGACGTGCCGGTCCCGTTATTGGCTATCCAGATGGTGTTGTTCGACGAAGCAACGATGCCCCACGGGTTAACGAGGTTTGAGTCGACTCGCTGAGCGACACCGGGGATGTCGGAGACGAGGTTGGTTTGGGTGAAGCCGCCGGTTTGGGCGACGGCGTGCGGTATGCACGCAATGAGCACCGCCAGCGCGAGCGCGCCGGCGAACTGATGTTTGCCTTTCATGGTTTATCCTTTCCTATTGGTTCTGTCCTGGGGAAACGGTGGACGATTCGATCGAATCGCCTATGCGAAGAAGATTGTGGCCGATGGCGAGGCGCGGCCGAGATCAGCGAAATAGCGAGCAAAGACGATTGCTTCCTGCGCGAGAGGCCAGCGCGGCGTGTCACGCGATCCATGAGCCAACGTTAAGCGGACGATGTCCTTTACCGCGACTCGTCAGGCGCACCTAAAGGCGAGAGACCGCCTGCACCAACTGCGCCGCCTCAGTGCGCAGCGCCAGCCCGTTCCGTGATCGACTTGTACTCAGGAAGTTTGTGGTAACGCACAAGACGAAATCCCCAGCTCAGCAGCGTTTCTTTGTCTTTGCTGGTGGCGGCGATTTGCTTGAGGAAATTGGCCACGCGGTCTTTTAGCCCCGGTTGCTGTTCGGTGTCGTCTAACAATTCGAAGATCTCCATCGAGAGGAGCCAGTCGTCGGGATGTTCGGCTTGCTGGGTCTCCCAGATTTCGCCGAGACGTTCGTAACCCTTCTTTGTCTCGCGAATCTGGCGGACCTGAGCATAGAGATTCTCGAGCCGCTTTCGTTTCTCATCGGAGGGCGCTTTGATGGTGCGCTCTTTCGGGACGAGGGCGACTTCGAAGTAAGCGTCTTTGTCGGCGGCGCCGTTGAAGACGGAGCTGATCCGCTCACCGACTGCCATGTCGAATGTGCCCCAACTCGGGACGAACAAAATGCGGTCGCCGTATTTCACTGTGCAATTCGAGAAGCTAACGAGCAATGACTTGCCGTCGCGCTCAAGCACCTTGTCGATCCTGCCTTCGACGGTAACGCCGCTGTCAAACCGCACTTTTGTTTCCTTGCCTTCGCGCAGCTCGCACCGTTCCAATGTTCCAATCGGTGAGCCGAAACCTTCGCGGTGATAATCGCGCCCATGGTCTTCGAGCTGTTTGTTGCCATAGGCCAGCGCGCCGGGACCGGTCGCGTGCAGATAAATTGGCCGATTCTTTTCATCGACAATTACTTCGTCGAAGACCCCGGTCACTTGCAGGCCGGACGAATACTCGCAGGTGGCGACGCGGTTGCATTCGATGGCTTTGTTGATGCCTTCCAGGTCGCCCACGCGATAGGCCATCGTGCTGGCAAATTGTTCGAGCACATCCATGAGGTGCGGGAAATCGCGGCAGACAAACAGCTGCGGCTGGCGCGTGGTGATGTCGAACGGCTGCTTCCGCGCGTCGATAGAGTAGGGGATCTTGCGCACGTTCGACTCGAGGCAGGAAACGGATTCGCCGATCGATGAGAGCAGGCCGGCGCCGTAAATCTTCGGGCTCTCCAGCGTGCCGATGAGCCCGTACTCGACCGTCCACCAATGCAGGCGCGAGAGCAGCGCCATTTCGGATGGCTCGCCGAGATTTTGCTGCCGTCGTTCCACCAACTTGGTTGCTTCGGCGAGTTCTTCCGGATCGGAGTTGGGCAATTCTTTCAGGATCGAGAGATGCCGGATCGCTTCGTAAAGCTCGAAATCACGGCGTGTCTGCATCGCCTTCGCCCCGATCTCGCCAAAGCGCTGCAAATAGTTAGAGTACTCACGATCGACGATGATCGGCGCGTGGCCGGCTGCCTCGTGCACAATGTCGGGCGCGGGCGTGTATTCGATGTGATGGATCTGGCGCATGTCGCAGGCGATGACGAGCACCTTGTAGGCTTGGAATTCCATGAAAGCGGCCGGCGGAATAAAACCGTCCACCGCCACCGCGCCCCAGCCGATCTTCCCGAGAATGTCGTTCATCTCCTCGATCCGCGGGATGCGATCAAAAGAGATGCCGGTGTCGAGCAGTCCTTGGAAGTAAACCTTGTGCGCGTACTCGCGCAGGAAAAAGATGTTCTGCCGCATGATGAAACGCCAGACAGCGTGATCGACCGGCGTATATTCGTCGTAGCGCTGGTCGACGGCGAACTGGAGGAGGTGCTTCGGCAGCGAGCGCACCGCCGCGTTGTTCATGGGAATGCCGGGCTTCGTGTTCATGGGCGTTACTCCTACGGTGTGATGTGTTAATTCTAAGATAGAATCGAATCCCGCGCGAGGACTGCGTTTCAGTTGCACCACAGAGGGCGCAGAGATGGGTGCGACCGCAGAGACCAGAGAGGAAGAACGAAGGAGAAGCAGGAACTCAAGAAGGCAGATATCTTGCAGTTCCTAGTGGTCACTTGTCACGCTGGCGTGGCCCGGATGCAGGCGCGGCTCGGCGAAGTTGATCCCGCGCTCGAAGAATGTCGCAAAAGCGATTGCCCTCCTCCGAGATTACTGAAGACGCGACAAACGACCATCAAAGGTTCAACAGAGCTGACGCGTATGAGTATCTTGGCTATGCTTACGCCGCGCTTGCTGCGTCCCCGAAAGCATCGGCCAGCGAGACCAGGGAGCGCATGAGCGTTGCTCGCGACATGTTTCGGCAAAGCCTGAATGTCCTCGACGATTTGCGTAGTAGGGGCATCCTTGACGTCAACAGCGAGGTTTGGGTCAAGGAAATCGCCGGCGAAATGGCCAAATGCGACACGGCTTTAGCGAAGAAGGAATAGCGGCGATTCCTGTCATCCCGAGCGAAGTCGAGGGATCAGTTGCGAGAGCTTCAAGGTAACTTCCGCGGGATCCTTCGACTTCGCTCAGGATGACAAAGTTTCATTGCGCGCACTCTTCCAGCGCCTCCGATTCGCCGCGAAGATGCGCCAGGACTTCTCCGGCGAAATGAAGGGAGCCGGTGATTAACACGTGTTGCTTTTGCGCGAGCGACAGCGCTTCCGGAACAGATGCGGCGATGGAGCAGGGGAGCGATGGACTGATCGAGGAGATAACTGCGGCGATCTCCAACGGGGGAACGGCCCGGACGCTGCGGACAGATGGGAGGATGAATCGGGACGCAATGCCGGTGAGCTCGCGGAGCATTTCGCTCAAGTCCTTGTCGCGCAAAACGGCGAAGATAATCACCGCCCGCTCATGGCCGAACTCTTCACGCCAGGTTTGCACGAGCGTGCGCGCGCCGCCGGGATTGTGCGCGCCGTCGACGACGATCCGCTCGTTCCAAATCTGAAAGCGCGCAGACCATTGCACCGATTGCAACCCGCAGGTGATCGCTTCCTCCGAAACCCCGAAATGCCGCACCGCCGCAACAGCCAGTGCGGCGTTGAATTTCTGATGAGCGCCGCGAAGCGCCACCGCAGAGCCTGTCCACGGCTGCGTCGAGATTTCCAGCGGCGCGTTGCATTCCTTAGCTCGCGTTTGGACGACGCATGCGGTCTCGGGCTTTTGACGCGCGCAGATCACCGGCACATCTGGTTTGATAATTCCGGCTTTTTCGGCGGCGATTTCGGCGAGCGAATTACCCAGCCACTTCTGGTGATCGAAATCAATCGGTGTAATGACGGAGACATCGGCGGTGACCGCATTCGTCGCATCGAGCCGCCCGCCCATGCCCGTCTCGAGCACGATGATTTCGCAAGCGGCGTTCTGGAAATGCCGGAGCGCAAGCGCGGTGGTGATCTCAAAAAATGTTGGATGCGGATCCCAATCCTGAATGAGCTCGCGAATCACACTCAAACCGCGCGCGACGTCTTCTTCGGAAATCATCCCGCCATTCACGCGAATCCGTTCGCGGAACGAAATCAGGTGAGGAGAGGTGAACAAACCGGTGCGATAACCGGCGACGCGGCAGATCGAGTCGATCATGGCGCAGACGGAGCCTTTGCCGTTGGTGCCCGCGACGTGGATGATGCGCGCATAGATTTTCGGCGGGGCGCCGAAAACAGCGGGCGGGGCGCCCGCGCTCCCCGGAGAAGACGCTAACGCGCGAAGGAGCCGTTGTGTATTTTCCAGGCCGAACTTGATGCCGAACTTTTGCGTCGCGTAGAGCCACGCGAGCGCTTCGGAGTAGTTCACGCCGCGGGCGCGAAGTAGCGTAGGAACTCGGCCATCTGCGGGCGCATTCTTTTGCGATGCACGATCTGATCGATCAAGCCATGTTCTTCGAGGAACTCCGCCGTTTGAAATCCTTTTGGTAAATCCTGATGTGTTGTTTCCTTGATCACGCGCGGACCGGCGAACCCGATCATGCTTTTCGGTTCCGCAAGAATGATGTCGCCTAACGAGGCGTAGCTGGCCATGACGCCGGCCGTTGTCGGATTGGTCAGCACCGAAATGTACGGCAGCCGACCTTCCGCATGTCGCGCCAAGGCACCGCTGGTTTTGGCCATTTGCATCAGGCTGAGCATTCCTTCGTACATTCGCGCGCCGCCGGAAGCGGAGACGATAATGAGCGGAATGCGCTCGCGCGTGGCGAACTCGATGATGCGCGTGATGCGCTCACCTACGACCGAGCCCATGGTGGCTGCGAGGAAGCTGAAATCCATAATGGCGATGGCGACGCGCACGCCTTCCAGCAACCCATGGCCGCTCAAGACCGCGTCGATCAGCCCGGTCGCATCCTGATATTTCTTCAGCCGATCTTTATATGTCGCCATTCCCTGGAAACGCAGTGTGTCGACCGATTGCAAATTGCCATCCAGCTCGGTGAAGGAGGCGGCATCGAGCAGCGCGGCAATGCGTTCGCGCGCCGATTGGGCGAAGTGATAATCACACCGCGGACAGACGCGCTGGTTTTCCGTCAGCTCGATCTCATGCACGACCTCGTCGCAGCCGGGGCATTTTTGGAACAGACCCTGCGGGATCTCGCGCCGTCTGCGGCCGTGCATTTTGAGAGTTGGTTTGCGGAAAATAGCCATGTCAGGCGCGCGCGGCAGTGACGGCGTGAACCGAAGCCACGCCCGCTTCACGCAAGACGCGGGCGCATTCGCTCAAAGTCGAGCCGGTGGTGAGGACGTCGTCTACGAGGAGCACGCGACAGTCTCGCACGGCGAAGTTTCTGCGTAAACGAAAGGCATCGCGCAAATTTTCCATGCGCTCAATCCGATCAAACGCCGTCTGCGTGGTGGTGTAGCGGGTGCGTTCGAGCGCGGGAAGAACGGGCACGGCAGTTTTCGCGCCCAGAATTTTTGCCAGCAATTCCGCCTGATTAAACCCGCGTTCGCGCAATCGCGCCGGATGCAAGGGCACAGGGACGATCCAGTCAAAGCTTCGCTGGCGCAGGCGCGAGTCGTTCATCGCTTCGAGCAACCAGCGGCCGACGGGATGCCGGAGCTGGAGTTCACCGCCATATTTAAAACGCAACATCACGACCCGGATGATTCCGCGGCTGCGATATGCGGAAACGGCGCAGTCGAAATCAAGCGCGCGATGGGCGCAGTTCGCGCAGGTGAACTCGCCGCTGATCGCGCCGGCAAATGGCTCCGAACATTTTTCGCAAAACGGCGCGATGATGCGTGTGGCCTTTTCGCTGCACGTATCGCAGAGATAGGCGTCACCCGCGACGGGCTCGCCGCACAATTCGCAGTTCGCCGGATAAAAGAGCGAGATGAGACCGCGGAGCGGTTCAACTGTTTTTGCGATCCTCATGCGGAAACAGGAACACCACCACAGCCCACGTGATCAGGCCAAGGCCGAGCGGAATCAAACCGACGAGCAGGTTCTTGCCCAGCAACGGAAGCATGAGCGTGGTCTGTCTCGTCATTTTGCTGAAAATACCGCTGACGAAAATCCAGCCGCTGTGAAGTCCGATGGGCAGCCAAAGCGAAGCTGTGCGCAACCGTGCATCGGCCAGAATCGCGCCGACGACAAAGAGTGTGGCGAAGCCTGCCAGCACCAGCATCGGATCGCTGAACTGCACGAAGGAATGAGCGATGGAGCGGAATCCCGAGCTCCACGTCACCGTGGCGTTAATGCGATCAGGCGCTTTCAAGAAATGAATGATGGCAAAAAACGCGGAAGTAATGACAGCAGCGAAAAGCGGACGCGATGCGCGCAGCAGAATTCCCAGAATGAGCCCGCGGAAAAGAGTCTCCTCGATAAGAGGAACCGCGATTGATGCGGCAGCGACACTGCCGAGCGCCGCCCACGGGATCGCGTTCTTCAGCGCGAAACTGCCGTTGCTCACGAGCGTCATCGCGGTGCAGGCGAGCGGCGCCGCGGCGATGAGCCAGCCAACGCCCGCATCACGCCAGGCGCTTGGATTGCGACGCAATTGCAAATCAGAAAGCGAACGAACGCGAAGCGATCGCAGGAGCGGCCACAAAAAAAGCAATGCGCAGATGAGCAGGGCGCGATGAAAGAAGCTCTCGAAATCGAAGCGCATAAGAAAGGCCGCGACGCCGTGCGCGGCCGCGGCTTGCGCGCTCCAGAACAGCACCGGTGCGATGATGGCGCCGCCGAGGACGACCGCCGCGAAGTAGGCGAAGAGTTTGGCGGCGTCTTTCAATGGCGCTAATCTAAGTGCGCAAAATTATGCCGCGTCAACACGTATGGACCGAGCGCGATGATGATGGAGTGAAACGCGAAGTGCGCGCGATTTGGTTCGGCCGCGCCTGGCGGTTGCAATCAAAGCGGCGCGACGAAGAGCAGTGGACTTATTATGAACAACCACTGCACGCAGATTTGCGAACTTTGCAGGAACTGATCGCGCGCAAGTATCGGCGACGTCGCGCCACCATCGATGAGCTCAGCGCCGTCGAGAAACTAGTGCAACAATACAATGAGTAAATTGAATAGTGATCTTGGCCCGAGTCGTTAGTAAAATGATGAAGAAGATCCGGCTGGATCACGCACTGGTCGAGCGCGAGCTTTATCCCAGCCGCGAACAAGCGCAGCGCGCCATCATGGCGGGCGAAGTGCGTATCAACGAGCAGGTGGCGACCAAACCGTCGCTCATGGTCGCGCCTGACGCACAGATCGTGACCACAGCGCCACCCCGTTTCGTCGGGCGCGGCGGCCTCAAGCTCGAAGGCGCGCTCAACCATTTCGTCATCGATGTGGGCGGCATCGCCGCGGCTGATATCGGCGCATCGACCGGTGGCTTCACTGATTGCCTTCTGCAACGCGGCGCTCGACTCCTCTACGCCATCGATGTCGGCCACGGGCAACTGTCCTGGAAAATCCGCAGCGATCCGCGCGTCGTCGTGCTCGAGAAAGTCAATGCGCGCACGCTGTCGCACACGTTGATTCCCGATGCACTCGATCTTTGCGTCATCGATGTCTCCTTCATTTCGCTGACTTTAATGTTGCCGAATGCGTTCGCCCTGCTAAGGCCCAGCGGCATCGTGCTCGCGCTGATCAAACCGCAATTTGAGCTGGAACGTTCCGCTGTCAGCCGTGGCGGAATCGTGCGCGATGCCGCGCTACACGAAAAGGCGCAGCGCAAAATCGCTTCCTTCATCGAACAGCTTGGCCATGATGTTACCGGCGTCGCGCCATCAGTGATCACCGGCACGAATGGCAATCAGGAATTCTTTATATGCGCGCGAAAACGATCGGCTTGATTGCGCACACCGGCAAAAGCGGCGTGGCTGAGCTGGCGGGCGCCGTCGTGCGCGAGTTTGAAAAACACGGCGTCGATGTCGCGGTCGAGAACGAGACGGCGACAATCGCGCAGCAACCGCTCGCCGGCAGCATCGCCGAGGTGGCGAAGCGAGCAGATCTCATCGTCGTGCTCGGCGGCGACGGCACCATTCTGAATGTCGTCGCATCCGTCGGCGAACAATTGAAACCGATTTTTGGAATCAATGTTGGTTCCCTCGGCTTCCTGACATGCGTGAACTCATCGGCCTATCGCGAAGCGGTCGAAGCCATCGTTGCCGGACGCATCGCCTACAGCGAGCGCGCACTGCTGGCAGTCGAGTTGCGGCAAGGCGGACGCACTCTCTCCGCGCTGCATGCGTTGAACGACGCCGTCATCAGCCGTGGCGATCTCTCGCGTCTCATCCGCCTGCACGCGCGCGTCAACGGCGAAGCGCTAACCGAATTCAACGCCGACGGGCTCATTGTCGCGACGCCGACCGGTTCCACCGCATATGCACTTTCCGCCGGCGGGCCGATTCTCGCCCCCGATTCCGGCGTATTCGTCATCACGCCCATCTGTCCGCACGTGCTCACGAATCGATCGGTCATCGTCAGTGACTCGTCGGTCATTGAAATCGCTCCCGGCAACGCCGAATACCCGACCTTTCTGAGCGTCGACGGCCGCGACCCTGTGCGCATCCCGGCTGATGGTGAAGTCGTTGTCCGCCGTGCCGCCGTCAAGCTTCGGCTTGGTTTTCTGCCAGACGTCTCGTTCTTTAGCGTGCTTCGGCAGAAGTTAAAATGGACCGGCAGTAACATCTAGCAGTAAGCACAACTGGTCAACAGCTTGCGGGCCTCAACATTTCATTTCGCAGAGTCAGATTTTGCTCGCCTTTGTTGGCACGATTGCGGCATACTCTGCGCCTTCAATGAAATTCCACGTCGCGCGCGAGGGAGCACTGGTGGGCGAGTTCGACGAACAAACCTTTCGCAGCAAAGTCTTCGCGGGCGAGATCACGCCGCTGGACTTCTACTGGCGCGCCGGCTTTGACGACTGGCGTCCGGTAAGCGAATTCCGGATCGCGCGAAAGACCGAAGTCATTGCCCTCGAACCAATGCCAACACACCCGCCGGCGCTGCCGAGGACACGGACAGGGTTCCGCGCCATTGGCGTGGTCGCGACGATGGTAATCCTGGCATTAATTATCGTCGCGCTCCTGATTAGTAGCCGATAGAAGGGCAACTTCGCCCGGCGGAAGAATGGAATTGCGCCTAGCCTCGTCGACTGGTGTTGGTGCTGATTCGTTATGGAAAGTGCGGCTTCGGCGGCAGACTTGAATTTTGAGCGTGCAGCGGGCGGGCTGAATCTGCAAATCTGATCCGGCTGGTTTATGCCGGAACTACTTGATCTTTCAGCTTGGGTCGAACGGCTCTCGAAAATCAACCTTCGTGGCGGCGTGGTAGGCAAAATCACAACGGCGCTTATGGTGGTTTGCGTCGCGATGGCAGCAATCGCGTGCGCAGTGCGTCTTTGGTGGATCGCACTGGTTGTGTTGACTCTCATCTTTTTGATGTGTTTCCCGCTCCTTTGGCGTCTCGTCACTTTTTGCAGAGCGAAACAGGACAACAAGTTAAAGTGCGTGACTTTCGAGGGCGCAGCCATCTGCGGCGGGTTGGCATGATGACGGCGATACCGTTCAGATCACGTCTGACGAAGTGTTTCGGCTATTGGAAAGAGGCGAGACCGATCTCTGGCCAATCAGATTTTCCAAGCGCGATGTTTCTCCAAGCTTTCGCTTCAACTCAGGCGATTCGAGCAATTCCTCGCCCCGTACCGGCTCTGAATCGGTGGCGCGCTCAACGTTACTCACTGCTTCCTCGTTTTCGTCGCGCTGCGCCATAGCGGAACCGTAACAGAGGAGTTGCTATCGCGAAAGGCCCATGATGATGAAATATACGACGACAGCGAGAATGACGATCAGGATGAGCGCCGCTCCGCTCGAACTCCTACGCAGTTTTCGTCCGCAGTTCGGGCACGCGTCCGCTTTCTTGCTCACCATGTGCTGGCAATCGGGACAGGGGCTCAACTTCATCTGGACGTAATCGTGGACGTTCTGCGCTCAAATTATAGCTTGGCGCGAGACTTGTCCCACTTTGCCTGTTCCAAAGTTCCAAATCTCGCGTGTAAGTACGAATGGCCGCTAAAAAGCGGCCTAACAAAAAACAGACTGAAAATCGCGAGCGTCTTTTAGGTCATGCTGGCGACTGTGAGACTTTGCCGCGCGAAACGCGGCTCCGTTTCAAAGGTTGTGGAAGCTGATTGCAGCGGCTCGGCAGAGCGTCTGCAAGGCCGCTGCACCGCAGCTGCTTTGCGTGTTTTCACCGGCTGCAGAGACGGCGCGGGGACCGTAGGCAGCACATCGGCCATCGCTGAATTGATGTCCGCTAGGATCGGGCGCTTGCGGCCGTTTTCTTGCGCATGATCCTTTGCGTGCCGCGCTATCTTCGAAATGTCGCTGATGTAGTTCCGCTCAGTCGCCAGCGTTTTGCTCACGACGTACTGCAAGTAATCGCCCGATAAATCCGGGAAGTGGACCCGCGCGACGGCGAGCAGATCAGCTTCGTCGAGCTCCGCAGGAAGGGTCACCGTCTTGTCGATGCGCTCTTCGAATTGTTCCATCGCGAAGCCGGTCGCCTTCTCGAATCGGCGCTTGGCTGGTAGGTAGCTTTGTGGTGTGCAAACTAAGACGGAGGGAATCTGCTGATCCATGATGGTCCTACGAAACCAGTTCAGACGCGCGGGCGCGGTATTGCGGGAGTAATTCGCCGGCAGAAGAAACTGCGCTTCGTCGAAAATCAGCTGCAGCTTTAGATGACGAAGTATGTAGTCGATCAGTTCAGCGAGAGCGCGGCCGTTTGTCTGCGGTCCAACTTCGATGCCCAGTGCCTTCGCGACTTCGCGCAGTAGATCGCTGAGCGCGTTGCCAGGCGGAGTTTGTACAACACGGCAATGACCAGGTCGCGTCGCAGCTTCGAGCTGCACAGTTTCAGTTTTTCCAAAGCGGCTGTTGCCCACGATCATTACGGTCGTTCCCATCCGGCGAGACTTTCCCGTCCAGGTCTCGATCAGTTTCGTAATTGCGGTCTGGGCGATGGCGGCGTGCTGTCCGCTCGCACGTTTTTCAATGAAGGCGACGAGCCCGTCCGCGATTCGCGCGAAATACCACGGTGCGCCGTTCGCTTGTGAGCGCTCGCCCTCTACAGGCAATAGGCCAATGTGCGGCAACTCACACGTTTCTTTCAAATACTCGGCAAGCTCAGATTGGGCCGCTTGCGTGCACACCGCGCGCGCGCGTTCGGGTGTCAAGCCATTCAGAAAGAGAGGTATCCAATCTCGCCGTGTCTCGCCTACGCCATCGGTTCTCTCGTGCAGACCCGACAGAAACGCGTCCTCGAAGAGTTCACAGTTTATACCGAAAAGCTCGCTGCGAGCCCATTCCGTTAGCTCGGAAAAGATCGTCGTTGCCTCAGCGAGAGTGTACCGATCTCGCTGTCGCGCCTTGTGCATATGCGCCGTACCGATGAAGTCGCTGCTCGCGGCGATCAGATCGGCAGCGAATTTGCCCAGACCACCGGGATAATTGCGCGGTTGCGAGACGTGCTGCAGATAGCAGAAAACGCTGCGTAGCTCAGGTCGGCCGCCAAGCTCAATCAAAAGGTCGGGCTCCTCGAAGTTGTCGATCTTCGCAAACTTTGTCGCGAGAAATTCCGGCCGAATGGGGGCGACAGTCGTCATACCTCGCCGTTCTCCTGGTTAGCTGCTTCGGCCGCTCGAATCTTCGCTTCTAGCTCAGGCAGTCTTTCGAGCGATCCACGCGTACGCCTTGCGTTGCGGACGCGGGAAGGATCGATTGCAAGCCCGTGTTCGTCGGCGAGGCGCCGTATTGCGCGACGATCTTCAACCGTCGCCTGACGCGTTTCGATGAACTCATGCTCGACGCGGTTGTGCGCTTCACCCGCTGCGCGCAGATCAGCCGATCCGAGCTGCGAGCTGGACCATGTTTTGTTTGTCCGCGGAGCAAGCTCGCGATAAAGCGCGCGGCCGTAGCTCGCAAACCGGTTTTGATGTTCGCGTGCTTTCGCGAACTGCTCATCCGTTGCGCCATGCGCCGGCAGCTCCGCAAAGAACGGCACTGAGAACGGCCGCAGCCCGCGCGGATCAGAGGCGACGTGCGTCACTGCGATGATTTCCGGCAGTTCAGGATTGAACCGCACACGAACTTTTTCGCCAACGAGCGCGCCGAGCTGCTCGCTGCCGCAGTAGTATTTCTTTGCCCCGCCGATTCGCAGTTCGATTCCTTCGCTCGTGACAGTGCGCTCCGCTTCGACCGTTCCAAGCAGGTAACGAAGTGAATCCGGCAAGACGACGTGTGCTTTACCACCAGAAAACTCGGTCCACGCTTCAGCGGGCGAGCGGCCGGCGAGTCGCTTTCCATTCTGCGCCTCGTTCGCGAATCGTTCCATCACGGAGACGAGCATTTCTTCGCACTCGCTCATCGTCATGAGCATTTCGCGCGGATCAACTTCCGCTTTGCGCGGCTGGCATACGCGTTTCAACTGCTGCAGAAATTTCTGCACACGCTCGTACTTCACCAGCTGTTCGCCTCGGCCGATGTAGCCTGGCGCAAACTCATCGAGGTTCTGCAGCGCGCCGATCACCTGCTCGATGACTTTAGCTTTTGGAGTTGTGGCGTGCCGAATTGAAAGCCGGACTCCGTAGTGCGCGAAGCTTTCGTCGAGCTCGGCCCACGTAGTGAGGGCTTCCACATTGCGCGCTGCCCAGATTCCTTTCTCAAAAGCCAATTGATCAAACGGCAAACCGATTTCCGGCCGCATGCAGATGCGCGTCATGAGAGTCCGAATGATGCGCGAGTTATAAGCGCGTGATGGGATCAAACTGAATCCCAATGGCAGTCCGCTGCGCTCGTCCACCACCGGTAGAAATTGGGGCCGGCAGACGTTGAAGCGACGACCATCGAACTCGAATTCGCCCTCATCGTTCCAGTCAACGACGTAATGGTTCAGCGTGGCATCGTCGCTTGTATAACTCGCACCGCTGAGAACGTCGCTCCAGTCACGATGAATGCTCGGCAACGCGAGACGTGCCGCACGCGGTCCGAGCCGATGCTTCCACATCGCGCGCACCATCGGTTGAACTTTCGTTCGCACCCACTTTGGAATCTCGCTTTTGGCTTCGCGAAGGTTAAAGGGACACGCGGCGCGGAATGCTTCTGAGAATCGATCGCCGTTGTGCGTGGTGCCTTGGTACAACTCGCGAAACGCTTGCGACTCGCGTTTGCCGCCGGAAAAAACCGTGTGCGTCGCCAGAAGCCGAATATCAGATGTAAATCTCGCGCGATCGACGCGCTGCCGACTCGGGTTCAATCGACGGTCAGAAATTGCGTCAATGCCACCTCCGCGCGTGGCTTCGCGTAACTTGCGGTTCATTGTGCGCTTTACCGCGATATCCGTTGCGCCGAGGAATGGTGCGTTGCGCACGATGTAGCGCCGCAACTGCTGCTTCATTTTTATCTCGTTAGCGCCCGCAGCAATTCGCGCATCGATCATTCTGATTGTCTCGCGCCAGCAATACGCAATCTCGGAAATGGTCGGTGCATTGCGATTACGAATGGTAGTCAGCGCTGCGTCCAATTCGTCGAAGGCGAACGAGGCATCGATTCGCGTGCGGGTGCGAGTTTGCTCCGGCTTCTCTCGGACATAGAGTTGCAGCCGATCGAATTTGCCGACACCGCCATCACGTAGCTGAATGCGCTTAATAAGCGCGCGAAGATGCCGATCGCTCACTGAGTGGCCAAATTCGCGCTGGTAAGCTGGCGCTGCTTGCTTTGCTAGCTCCGCGTGACTGCTGTTGGCGTTGTCGTTCAAGACCGGAGCAAGCACGCGCATCAGTTTATGCGCGCGGTCTACTTCAGGCGGCGCTACGCCCGCGAGCGAAACAGGTGTGGAAAGTTGCGGCGGATTCTGCAGCAATTGCAATGGCGTGCTGAATCCGAATTGGGGCGCGAACTTTGCCAGCCGCGCGACAATAGGCGAGGGGAGTGAAGCCCACGACCATGCGCCGGCCGTGTTGCCATTTACAAGGCGAGTCCCATCCGCGACAATGCCTTTGAGTTTCTTGCGCACGTATTGTGGCTTCCACGCGGTCGCATCCGCAACCCGCGCGACTGTGAAAAGAGCCTCGCCGTTCATTGTGTCTTAGCTGACTTGTCGCCCGCGGATGACCGGCGGCGCCGGATGTATTCGTCGTAAGCGCTCACCGGAATGCGCCAATGGTAGCGCGACGATTTATTGCCTTTGCCCGTGATTTCGATTGCGTCGAGCAACCCTTCGTTGATCAGACTAACGACGTGCTTCTCATCGATGCGGAGTGACTTTGCCACTTCGCGCACCATGAGGCTGGTGCGACCGGGAAAGAGATTCTTCGACAGGAGTGCCGCAATTGGATTGCTGTCGGTAATTACACTCATTTCCCTTCGCGCTCCCCGGAAGCCAGTGCCGCGAGATCGGCGCGGCGGATACGAACGCGGCTTACTATTTCGAATTCGATTAAGTCATCGCCAATGCGGAGATCACGAACCGCAGACTCGCCGGCCGAGGTCTGCGCGACATGCCGGGTGTAGTAAGCCGACAGCGAGCTCGAAGCTGCCCGAATGTTGAACTGCGAAACGAGCCGTCCAGCTACTTCTTTGTAAGTGAGTCCCTCGCGCAGCCAGGCATCAAGTTGACGCCTTTGATCTGAAGGTAGCGATTCGAGCTTACTTTTGTGTCGCGGATTTGCTTTCATACCGCACCAAGAATTGGCGCTTTCAAGCGCGCGAGTTTCCGAGCGTTCTGCGCCTCAACGCGCGCTTGCTCCTTAACGCAGCGACTGTGCGCACGCAGATACTCGCGAATCTTTGCGCCCGGAAGCGAGCGGTAGAAAGTATGCAGCGAAGCGGAGCTATCGCGCAACACGCCGAGATTTCTCAGCGCGCCCGCGACGCTTACCGCATGCGTGACGCAGTAGTTAACCACGGCGCGCAGCAAAAGCGGATCGATTCGCTTCGACGGCAGTCCCGGTTTGTAGTGCAGCTCGAGAACCTTAGGATCCCGGCCGGCCGCTTCCCATGCGTAATAAAGTCGCTCAAGTGTTTTCCGCGAGAGGCGAAGCCGCCGACCATCTCCGAGCTTGCGACCATTGTATTTCGCCGCCGTCAATTTGATCGCGCGACCAATCGGGATACCTTGCTGCTGTTCGAGATTGAGTGCGTCGGTGACGGCCGACTTTCTGAAGCGCTCGCACGCCTCACACCATAAGGGCGGCGAGCGCTTCATGTCTTTAGCCTCCGTTTCCGATGCGACGGGCTTTCTTCAGTGCTTGTGCAAAACGCCGTGCAATGCCAGCGCTGGGCCAGCCAATAGATCGGGAACGAATCCCACGGCGGAAACTCCCGCTCGAAATCGATGTCGAACTCAACCTGATCGGCGCGGTGTTGTTTTTCGGCTGTCGCAATCATCATGCGATTCCCAGGTCGAGGCGCCGACCGCGGAAATGATCAATAATAATTTTTCGCCCCGCATCCGACGCGAGAACGCGTCTTCGTAGCTCGTCTTCATTCATCAGCACAAAGACGTGGGTATCACCCTGCTGTGACTGGCTCGTGCTGTAGTTTGAGACCGTGGTGAAATTGCCCCCCACGCGGCCGCCATCGGCCAGGCCGCGCACGGGCACGCGCATGGAGTTGATGCTATCGAGGAAACTCGATCCGAAAGTGCGATCAGCCCACGCCGTGGCAGTGGCGTTGATGACGTGCTCGCCCGTCGCCATCGGCAGATAAAGGTTGTCGCTGGTGGAAGGTGAACCGGGGACACGGCCGCCTCCGGCCAGGCCGCCGCCGAGAGCAGCCGTGATCGCTGCGATTGCTGCAATGGCGAGCACTTCGCCGACGAGCGCGGCGACACCGTAAGAAGAAATGGCTGTGGCGGCGGCGGCGGGCGCGTGCGCGGCCGCGATGGCCGCGCCGGAAGCAGTCTGTGCGCTGGTCGTAGTGGTAATGTGGAGGAGCTGAGCTGCCTCCTGCAGCGCCATGTTTTCCAGCATGGTGAGGAAAGTGCCCGCTATCTGTTTTTCCACGCCGATGAGCTGCTGCTTCCAGTTTTTGCTCTTGTCGCCCGCGCTCAATAGCAGATTGTTCACGCCTTGCAGCGAGGCGCCGATGGTTCCTTGAATCGTCTGCGCAATCTGATGCGAGGTGCTACCAAAGCTGTTTACCCAGTTCGCCAACTCCGTTTGCAGCGGCATCTTTAGAGCCTGCGTCTTAAGCCCCAGCAGGGTCATGTCCTGCGTCATTTTTTGCAGTTCGGCCTTAGCCTGCGCGAGCTGCGCTGGATCGAGCGCAGTGTGAGCGATGAAGGCTCGCTGCTTGAGAATCGCAGCGTTGAGCGTTTCCATCTCCTGCGTGTAACTCTGGAGAAGCGCTGCTTGTTTAGCATCGACGGAAAGGAAAGGATTCTGCTCGATCGCCTGCTGGTTGAAGCGAATCTGGGAAAGAAGCGCGTTTTCTTCGCGCGTGGCCGCAGTGATGTCCTGCTGAATGGCGTGCTCAGCGGTTTTCGCGTTCTTGACGTCGAGCTGATGCTGCGCGGCGTCGCGCACGGCGGCGGCATAATCCTGCGCCGCTTTCTTCGCCTCCACCTCTGGTACTTTGGCAGCGTGGAGTGATTTGAGCCTGGAGTCGTTGGCCTGCGCCTGTTTGTCGGCGGCAAT